>JANWXJ010000217.1 GCA_025055335.1 Acetobacteraceae bacterium | reverse complement strand
ATGGCCGCCCGCGCCGAACGCCGCGGGCAGCGCGAAGCCGAGCGCGAGGGCGGCCAGCACCACGAGCGGGAACGGCACCGCGAAGACGAACAGCGCGACGAAGGCCGCCCCCGCCACCGCCCAGGCAACCGCACCCGCCAGCGCCCGTCGCGCGACCCGCAGCAGCGCCTCCAGCACGAGCGCGAGCACCGCACATTTGAGCCCGAAGAACAGCGCGGCGACGGGCGCCACGGCCCCGAAGGCGAGATAGATGCCGGACAGCGCCAGCATCACCAGCGCCCCAGGCAGGATGAACAGCAGCCCCGCCGCGAGGCCGCCCTTCACCCCATGCATCAGCCAGCCGAGATAGGTGGCGAGCTGCTGCGCCTCCGGCCCCGGCAGCAGCATGCAGAAGTTCAGCGCCTGGAGGAACCGCCGCTCGGAGATCCAGCGACGCTCTTCCACCACCTCTCGGTGCATCAGCGCGATCTGCGCCGCCGGCCCGCCGAAGGAAAGCAGGCCGATGCGCAGCCACACGCGCAGCGCCTCGGCGAAGGGCGGCAAGGGCTGCGCCGCGGTGTCGGCGGCCGGCGGGGATCCGTCCGGCATCAGGGGCAAGGGCGGCCGCTCATGCGGCCGTCCTTACCGAAGCGCGGCGCGCGGCGCCACCGCCCGCCGCGGCGGCGGGGCAGGCCGCCTCAGCCCTGGCCCTGGCGCTTGGCGGCCAGGATGCGCTCCACCCACTGCTGGCCCTGCGGCGCCTCGGCCAGGATCGTCGGGTAGGACCGGCGGGCGAGCTCCATGAAGGGCGCGAGCGGCGGCTCCGTCACGGTGATGCCGCGGGCGCGCACAGTCGCCATGCCTTCGACGTTCAGCCGCTCATGCTCCACGAGGCCGTGGCGGATCGCCTCCGCCGCCGAGGCGCGCAGGATCTGCTGCACCTCCGCCGGGTAGGAGTTCCACTTGATGCGCGACCAGGTCATCACCGTCGTGGACTGGTGCACCTTCGTCAGCGCGTAGTGGGTGATGATCTCGACGAAGCGGTCGGCCACCACCGAATCGGCCGAGATCTCCAGCGCGTCCACCACGTTGTTCTGCAGCGCGAGGAACACCTCGCCGAACGCCATGGGCGTCGGCTGGGCGCCGAACGCGCGGTAGGCCTCGACGAAGCCCGGCGTCGGCAGCACGCGGATCTTGAGGCCCTGCAGGTCGGCCGGGCTGTTGATGGCGCGGCGGGAGGCGATGTTGCGCTCGAAGATCGCCCCGAAGCCGAGGCCGAGCAGGTTCAGCGGCTCGAGCAGCGACATCATCTCCTGCCCCACCGGGCCGTGGAGGATGCGGTTGGCCTGGGCATGGTCATCGAAGATGTAGGGCAGCGACAGCACGCGGTAGTTCGGCTGCACCGTCTCGAGGGTCGAGCCGCCGACGAAGCTGCCGTCCAGGATGCCGGTGCGCATGGACTGGATGATGCGCGTCTCGGTGCCGGCCGCACCCCCGCCCTGGATGGTGATGGAGACGCGGCCGCCCGTGCGTTCGCGCACCAGTTCCGCCATGCGGGTGAAGATCACCTGGTAGGCGCTGTTCGGGCTGAGCACATGGCCGACCGTGATCGCGATCGGCGCCTGCGCGTGCACCGCCGGCTTCGGCAGGGCGGCGGAAAGGCCTGCGGCGGCGGCGAGGCCGCCGAGGGCGCGTCGGGTGGTGATCATCGGGGGGTCCTCCTCTCGGGGTTCTTGGGCGTCAGCGTATCAGGGCCAAGGACAGCCCCGGCACGTAGGTGATGACCATGAGGTTCGCGACCAGCACGGCGAGGAACACCGAAAGCGGACGCATGAGCTGCTCCATCCCGATCCGGGCGATGCCGCAGGCGATGAACAGGTTCACGCCCACGGGCGGCGTGACCATGCCGACGGCGAGGTTGACGATGACGATCAGCCCGAAATGCACCGGATCGATGCCGAAGCCGGCGGCGACGGGGGCGAGGATCGGCGCCAGGATGATGATCGCCGCGAAGGTCTCCATGAACATGCCGACGACGAGCAGGAACTGGTTGACCAGCAGCAGGAACACCAGCGGATCGTCGGACACGCCGCGCAGGGCGGCGGCGATCGCCTGCGGCGCCTGGAGGAGCTGCAGAGCGAAGCCGAACATCGCCGCGAAGCCGACGATGATCATCACCACCGCAGAGGTGATCGCGGCATCGGCGAGGATGCGCGGCAGTTCGGCGAAGGCGATCCGGCGGTACACGAACAGCCCGAGCAGCAGCGCGTAGAAGACGGCGACCACCGCCGCTTCCGTCGGGGTGAACAGGCCGCCGTAGATGCCGCCCAGGATGATGACGGGCATGAACAGCGCCAGCACGCCCCCTCGGAACGCCGCCCAGAGCCTGGCGAAATAGGCGGAGAGGCCCGGCCGGTCGCGCTCCCCGTAGCCGAGCAGCAATGCCATCGCGCTCGCCGTCACGATCAGCGACAGGCCGATCATGATGCCGGGCAGGATGCCGGCCAGGAACATCTCGGTGATCGAGACGCCGGTGATGACGCAGTAGATGATCATCGGCACCGAGGGCGGGATGATCACCCCGAGCTCGCCCGAGGACGCCACCACCGACGCCGAATAGGGCCGCGGATAGAGCCGACGCTGCATCTCCGGGATCAGCACCGAGCCGATCGCCGCCGCCGTGGCGGCGGAGGAGCCGGAGATGGTGGCGAACAGCATGGAGGTGACGACCACCGCCGCCGCGAGCCCCCCCGGCAGCACGCCGACCAGCGCGATGGCGAAGCGCACCAGCCGCTCGGCGATGCCGCCGGACTGCATCAGCCGCCCCGCCAGCACATAGAGCGGCAGCGCCATCAGCGCGAAGCTGTCCAGGCTCTCGAACACCACCTGCGGGATGGCGATGAAGGGGATGCCCATCGCCGAGAGTGTGGGCAGGGCCGCGAGCCCGAGCGCGAAGGCGATCGGGATGCCGGCGGCGAACAGCGCGAACAGGAGGAGGAGCGTGGCCGCCATCGCTCAATCGGCCGACGCGGCGCCCGCCATCTCGCGGATGTCCTGCCGCGTGGCGATGGCTTCCGCCATGAAGGCGGCGGTGTTCAGGATCATCAGCGAGGTGCCGGCCGGCATCGCCCAGTACACCCAGGCCTTGGAGAGGTTCATCACCGGGCTCGTCTCCACCCGCCCGAGCTCGACGAAGGCGACACCGACCGACACCAGCAGCCCGAAGAAGCCGATGCAGATCAGGCAGCCGGCGTGCTTCGCCACCTGCCCGGGCAGCCGGGGCAGCGCGCGCAGGACGAACTCGAGCGAGATGAGCTGCCCCTTCCGGCAGCCGATGCCGGCACCGAGGAACACGATCCAGATCAGCAGGTAGCGCGCGAGTTCCTCGGTCCAGGGCGCGCTGATGTTGATGCCGAGCGCGGTCAGCACGAAGCGCACCGCAACTTGCGCGAGCACGCAGGCCGCCATCGCCGCGAGCAGCGCGCCGACCAGGATGGTCAGCAGCCGGTTCAGCCCGTCCACGACGCGGAGGACACGCAGCACGCCAGCACTCCCGTTGCGACGATCCCGGCATCGCGCCGCTTCCGCCGTCTGTTCGCGCGCATTATGCGGCACACGGGACGCGGCGCAACCGGCCGCAAACCGCCGAAAATCGCATACGATCTGCCGATCGCGAAGGAGCATCGAGGATGTCGGAGAAGGCAAGGCCCGTCGGGGCGCTGGTCAGCGCGGGCAGCATCGGCATCGGCTGGGCCGTCGTGTTCGCGCGCGCGGGCCATCCGGTGCGGCTGCACGACGTCTCCGCCGGAGCGCTCGCCCGCGCCGCCGATGCGGCGCGCGGCAGGCTCGAGATGCTCGCGGAAGAAGCCCTGCTCGACGAGGCGCCGGGAGCGGTCGCCGCGCGCATCACGACCTCGCCCGACCTCGCCCAGGCGGTGGCCGGCGCTGCGCTGGTGCTGGAACAGGTGCCGGAGAAGCCCGAACTCAAGCGCGCGGTGTTTTCCGAACTCGACCGCCTCGCGCCGGCGGATGCGGTGCTGGCCTCCTCCTCCTCCTCGATTCCCGCCTCGGTGTTCGCCGAAGGGCTTGCCGGCCGCGCGCGCTGCCTCGTCGCGCATCCGGGCAACCCGCCCTTCCTGATCCCGGTGGTCGAGATCGTGCCCGCGCCCTTCACCGCGCCCGAGGCCGCCGGGCGCCTGCGCGCGCTGATGGAGCAGGCGGGCCAGACGCCGGTGATGCTGCGGCGCGAGGTGCGCGGCTTCGTCTACAACCGGCTGCAGGGTGCCGTGCTGCGCGAGGCCTACTGCCTGCTGCGGGACGGCGTGATCTCGGTCGCCGATCTCGACCGCATCGTCACCCACGGCCTCGGCCTGCGCTACTCGCTGATCGGGCCTTTCGAGACGAGCGACCTCAACTATCGCGGCGGCCTTGCCGAGCATGCCGAACGCATGGGCGCGAACTACGCCGCCATGGGCGCCGAGCGCGGGCAGAACGACCCCTGGACGCCCGACCTCGTCGCCAAGGCCGTGGCGGAGCGCCGCGCGCTCCTGCCGCTCGAGAGGTGGGAGGAACGCGTCGCGTGGCGGGACCGCGAACTGATGGCGCTGCTCAGGTTCCGCCGCGCCCGCGGCCTCTGAACCGCGCGGGCGAGAACGGCGCGAGGTCGAAGCCCGGATCGCGCCCGAGCAGCAGATCCGCCGTGATGCGCCCGGTGACGGGGCCGCAGGTGAAGCCCATCCACGGGAAGCAGGCGGCGAACAGGCCGGGCATGTCGGGATCCTCGCCGAGGAGGGGCAGCGCATCCGGCGTCTCGTTCACGCGGCCGGGCCAGCAGCGCACGAGGCGAAGGGGCGCGATCGCCGGCACCGCCCTGCAGGCAAGCCCGAGATTGCCCGCCATGCTGCGCGGATCGGGGCAAAGGCGCCCCGCGGGCCGCTCCCGAGCCGGCCAGCCGCCGCCCACCAGCACCGTCCCGTTCCGCGCCTGCTTCAGCGTAAGCATCCCGCCCGCGTGGTAGAGCAGATGGCCGACCAGCGGCGCGGCCGGCTCCGTCACGGCCACCTGGATCGCCGCGCCGGTGACGGGCAGCCGCAGGCCGAGCAGCGCCGCCACACGGCCGGCATCGGCGCCGGCGGCGTTCACCAGGCGGCGCGCGGCGATCTCTCCGGCGCCGGTGTCGGCGAGGAATCCGCCGGCCTCCCGGCGCAAGGACCGCAGCGCCGTGCGCCCCATCAGCCGCGCCCCGGCCGCGCGGGCGGCGCGCGCCAGCGCCGGCACGGCGAGCAG
>JANWXJ010000128.1 GCA_025055335.1 Acetobacteraceae bacterium | reverse complement strand
CGCTGCTTGCCGCCTGCGCGCAGCAGCCTGAGCCGGCCCCGCAGGCCGCGCCGCAGCCCGCGCCGCAGCCCGCCCCGCAGCCGACGCGGGTCCCGCGGGCCCGCGGCTGACAGGCTTGCCCTTCACAGACGGGTGACGGGGCGCTTGGCCCATGCCAGGCGCCCTTTCCGTTCACGCGCCCGCAGCCGCTTCGGGGCGCGGGATCCCTGCGGGACTCGGGGCACGGAGGGCCGAACCCGGCCGGATCCGCGTCTTGGCCCCGCCGCCGCGGCCGAGGCGGGCAAAGCCCGAGGACCGCAGCCCTGGCCTCAATGCCGTTCAGGAAGCGGGGCGAACAGGCGCTCGACGGCCTCGGGCCGCAGCGGCAGCGCGGCGAAGGCGTCCTCGCCCAGGCGGCGGAACAGCTCGGCATCCACCGCCTCGGGCGAGAGGTACTCCTGCGGGCGGAGCACGAAGCGCTGGCGAAGCACCCCGCGCAGCGCGCGCGATACCAGCACCCCGGCCACCGCCCCGCCGACGGCGAACAGTGGCGCCGCGCCGAGCGAGAGCAGCCCCCCGCCCACGAGGCCAAGCGCGATCGCCGCCTGCCCGGCCCCGCCGGCGGCGGCATCGAGCGCCATGCCGGACCCCGCCTCGTAGGCGAGGGTGTCGGTGAAGTCCTTCCGCCCCGCGCCGAACAGGGCGGCGAGTGCGGCGGCGTAGTCGCCCGCAGCCTCGGCCAGTGCCTTCGCCGCCGCATCCGAAGGGGCGGCCAGGAAGGCCTCGCGGGCCAGCAGGTAGCGGCGCTTCAGCGGAGCGATCGGGCCGTCTGGCGCCACCACCGCATCGAGCCGCGCCCACCATCGCCCCCCCTCCCGGCGAAGCCGCCCGGCCGGCAGGCGCAGCATGGGCACGCGCCAGCGCCCGCTTCCGGCCACCTGCACGGGGGGCGCGAGCAGCGGCGAATAGGCGGGGGAGAAGCGCGTCTCCACCCGCAGCGGCCGGCCTTCGCAGGCGAGGCAGCCGGCGAGCGCGAGGTGATAGGTCTCGGCGGCGAGGCGCATCGCCTCCTGCCGTTCGGCGGCGGCTTCCGGGCCGGGGCCGAGCACCGCTTCGGCCGCGGCCTGGAAGGCGCTGCGCGCGGCAAGCCCGGGCGGGGCGGCGGCGAAGGCCTCGATCAGCCGCTGCAGGCGCCCGGGCGGCAGCCGCCGCAGCGCGGCCGCCTGCGCCTCCGGCCGGGCGGCAAGATCGGCGACCAGGCGGCGGAAGGCGTCGCCCACATCGCGCCGTGGCCAGGGCGCCAGCGCCTCGGCCCCCTCCAGCAGCTTCTCGGCGCGGGCGATCCGGCGCCGCGCCTCGGGCCAGTCCGGCGCGGCGACGAGGCGGGCGAATTTCGGCACCGAAGGGGCGGCGCGCTCCGGCACCTCGGCTAGCGATGAGCCGCGGCGCAGCACCGTGAGGAAGCCCTGGCGCGCCAGGGCGTGGAAGGGGGAGAGGCGGTCGGCCGTGTCGCACAACACCTGCCGCCCCGCCTCGCTGTTGAGGAGGAACCCCTCGACCACCAGGACCGGCCCGCCCGCCACCGCCGCCTGGGCGAGGCGCAGCGCCAGTCCCTCGACGCCGCCGGAGGCGAAGCCCGCCTCCTCGAGCGTGTCGTCGAGCGTGCCGAGAAGCACCGGGGCGGTTTCGGCCTCCGCCGCCTCGGCCCTCGGCTCGGCCGTCCTGCCGCTCACAGGGGATCGAGGGCGTGGGCCTTCAGGTCCTCGAGGCGGCAGATGGCGAGCGCGGCCTCGTGGGTGGCCTCGAGCAGCACCGGCGGCGCAACCCCGGCGCGCCGCGCCTCCTCCCAGCGGGCGGCGCAGACGCACCAGCGGTCGCCCGGGGAGAGGCCCGGGAAGCCGAGCTCCGGGCGTGGGGTGGACAGGTCGTTGCCGACGCTGCGGCTGAAGGCGAGGAACGCCTCGGTCATCTCGCAGCACACCACATGCAGGCCGAAATCCCGCGCATCGGTGTTGCAGCAGCCGTCGCGGAACCAGCCGGTGAGCGGCGCGACCGAGCAGGGCAGAAGCGGCGTGCCGAGGACGCTTCGCGCGGGCGGGGGGCGGGGGATCATGCGGCGCAGCCTCCGGGGGCGGGGTGGCAGGGGCGCGCGCCTTGCCGCGCCGGCCCTGTTGCGGGGCCGCGGCCCGGCGGGATCGCTCCCCGGGTGGGCCGCGGGCCGAGCGGAGTCCCCCGCACCGGCCGAGGCGCGCTCTCCTGCCTGCTCATGGCGGGCAAGATAGGCAGGCCCAGGGCGCCCGCCAGCCGCGTCTCAGGCCGCGGCGCGGATCGCGGCCGCCCGCACCTCCTCGCCCACCGCCGCGGCGAAGGTCTCGAAGTTCTTCTCGAACAGGGAGACGAGGTGGCGCGCCTGCGCGTCGTAGGCCGCCTTGTCGGCCCAGCTGTTGCGCGGGTTCAGCACCTCGGATGGCACGCCTGGCACCGCGGTCGGGATCATGAGGCCGAAGAAGGGGTCGCGCTCGTAGGGCACGTCGAGCAGCGCGCCGTCCAGCGCCGCGCGCAGCAGGGCACGGGTGTGGGCGATGCTCATGCGCCGCCCCGTGCCGTAGGCGCCGCCGGTCCAGCCGGTGTTGACCAGCCAGCACTCGGCGCCGTCGCGCCGCAGCAGCTGTTCCAGCAGCCGGCCGTACACCTCGGGGTTGCGCGGCAGGAAGGGCGCGCCGAAGCAGGTGGAGAAGGTGGCCTGCGGCTCGCGCCCGAGGCCCTTCTCGGTGCCCGCGACGCGCGCGGTGTAGCCCGACAGGAAGTGGTACATCGCCTGCGCGGGGGAAAGGCGGGCGATCGGCGGCAGCACGCCGAAGGCGTCCGCCGTCAGCATCACCACGTTCCTGGGGCGCCCCGCGCGGCCCTCCGGCACGATGTTCGGGATGAACTCGATCGGGTAGCAGGCGCGGGTGTTCTCGGTGAGGGAGGCGTCGTCGAGGTCGAGCCGCCCGTGGCGGTCGGCCACCACGTTCTCGAGCACGGTGCCGAAGCGGTGGCTCGCGTCCCAGATCTGCGGCTCCGCCTCGCGGGAGAGGCGGATCACCTTCGCGTAGCAGCCGCCCTCGAAGTTGAACACGCCGTGCTCTCCCCAGCCGTGCTCGTCGTCGCCGATCAGCCGGCGCTCCGGGTCGCTGCTCAGCGTCGTCTTGCCGGTGCCGGAGAGGCCGAAGAACAGCGCCACATCGCCCTTCGCCCCGACATTGGCGCTGCAGTGCATGGGCAGCACGCCCTTGGCCGGCAGCAGCCAGTTCATGACGGTGAAGATGCTCTTCTTGATCTCGCCGGCGTAGGAGGTGCCGGCGATCAGGATCAGCCGCTTCTCGAAGGAGAGGGCGATGCAGGTGCCGCTGCGGCAGCCGTCCTTCGCCGGATCGGCCTCGAACTCGGGGGCGTGGAGGATGACGTAGTCCGGCTCGAAGCCGGCGAGCTCCGCCTCGGCCGGGCGGATGAACATGTTGCGGGCGAACAGCGTGTGCCACGCATGGGTGGAGACGAGGCGGACGCGGATGCGGTGCGCCGGGTCCGCGCCGGCGTAGAGATCCTGGGTGAAGAGCTCCGGCTTGGCGCCGAGGAAGCCGCGGATCCGCGCGGCAAGGCCCGCGAACTTCTCCGGCGCCATCTTCTGGTTGATGCGGCCCCACCAGATCTCCTGCGTCACGGAGGGGTCGTCGGCCACGAACTTGTCCTGCACCGACCGCCCGGTGTGCTGCCCCGTCACCGCGATGAAGGCGCCGTCCGCGGACAGCCGGCCCTCGCCGCGGCGGAGCGCGTGGGCGACGAGGCCCGGCGCGGTCAGGTTGGCATGCACCTCGCCCCCGGCGGAGACGCCGGTGCCGGAGAGCGGATGGGCGGGATCGGACATGCGTTTCCTCCTGGGGCGCCGAGGGAGGTTCCGGCGCGGATGAACGGGATGCTTCCGCCGGGAAGATGGCGGCAGCGGGGCGCAAGGGTTCGGTCTGCCCCCGTGCCGCGCCTTTCAGCAAAGCGCACGGGGGCGCGCAAGGGAACCGGACGGTTACTTCCCGCCCCGCGCCGCCCGGGCGGCGGCCACCAGCTCCGCCCGCACCGCCTCCGGGGTGGCGGCCGGGGCGCTGAAGTGCAGGCGCAGCACCTCCTCGCCCGCGGCGAGGTCGGCGCCGTCGGGATCGAGCGCGACCATGCGCCATGGCCCGTCGCCGCCGATGCCGCCGAGATGCCGCGCGATCGCCGCCACGGCATCGGCGTGGTCCTCGTTCATGTGCTCGAGGATCTCGGCCTCCGCCGCCGCCAGCGCCGCCACCGCCGCCGGGTCCGGCAGGAGCTGGCCGATTCGCAGCCGGTGCGCCCGGGCGAAGCCGCCGACATACTGCCCGCCCCCGGGCGAGACGCGCCACATCGCGAAATCCTCGAAATCGGCATAGGGGGCGGCGTAGGGCCGCCGCGCGAGATAGCGGGCCTTGAGCCCGTCGACCTCCTCGGGCGGCACCGGCGAGGCAAGGCCGGTCAGCGTCGCGCGCGGGGCGGTCTGCGGGTTCGGGCCCTCCGCCGGGCCGATCGCGATCAGCGCGCAGCGCGGCTCGAGCATCAACTCGCGGGTGTGCTCGGACAGGCTCGACAGCAGCAGCAGCGCGGCCAGCCCCGGCGTGAAGGCCGGGGCGACCAGGGCGGCGAAGGGCTGGCCGTCGCGCTGTGTCGCGAGCACGCAATGGGAGGCGCCGCGCAGCAGGCGGCGGGCCTCGAAGCCGGGGTCGCGCCGGGGATGCGGATCTGCCGCCTCGCTCATCGGTTCCTGCCTCGCCGGCCCTCCCGGCCGCCTGCTGCCGTTGCCATATTCCGTTCCAGCCGGCCCCTCGCCCCTGCCACAATCGGCGCGCCCAATGCCGGCACGCCAGCCCGGAGAGACCAGCCATGGCCCCGACCATCGCGCTCGTGGACGATGACCGCAACATCCTGACCAGCGTCGCCATGACGCTCGAGCAGGAAGGCTTCCAGGTGCGCACCTACACGGATGGCGAGAGCGCGCTGCAGGGCCTGCTCTCCCGCCCCGCCGACCTTGCGGTGCTCGACATCAAGATGCCGCGCATGGACGGGATGGAGCTCTTGCAGAAGCTGCGCCAGCGCTCCTCGCTGCCGGTGATCTTCCTCACCAGCAAGGACGACGAGCTCGACGAGCTCATGGGCCTCCGCCTCGGCGCCGACGACTACATCACCAAGCCCTTCAGCCAGCGCCTGCTGATCGAGCGGATCCGCGCCCTGCTGCGGCGGAACGAGGCCTCCCGCGCCGAGGGCTCGGGCGCCCCGGCCGGCGGGGTGCTGACCAGGGGCGACCTCCTGCTCGACGAGAACAAGCACACCTGCACCTGGAAGGGGAAGCCCGTGCAGCTGACGGTGACGGAGTTCCTGCTGGTGAAGGCCCTCGCGCTGCGCCCGGGGATGGTGAAGAACCGCGACCAGCTGATCGACGCCGCCTATGGCGAGAACATCTACGTGGACGACCGCACGATCGACAGCCACGTCAAGCGCATCCGCAAGAAGTTCCGCGCGGTGGACCCCGAGTTCGCGCAGATCGAGACGCTCTACGGCATCGGCTACCGCTACAAGGAGGCCTGATCCCCCCGGGGCGCTGACGCCGCCCGAGGGCGTGCTATAGCGTCGCGCCGAGGAGGCCCCCCTGCCCGACGCCAGCGGACGCCCGCAGCCGATCGCCGCCGCGCCGCCGCGCCCGCGCCGGCGCATGAGCCCGCTCTTGCGCCGCGTGCTGCTGCTGAACGCGCTGCCGCCGGTGCTGCTCGCCGCCTCGCTTCTGTACCTGGACCAGTACCAGGCCGGGCTGCTCTCGGCGGAGGTGAACGCGCTCCGCACCCAGGCGCGCATCACCGCGGGCGGCATCGGGGAGGCGTCGGTCAGGATCGAGGACGGGCGGCCGATCCTGGTGCCGGAACTGGCCCGCCCGCTGCTCCGCCGCCTCGTCGAACCCTCGCCCGCCACCCAGGCCCGGCTGTTCGACACCACCGGCCTGCTGGTCGCCGACAGCCGCGTGCGCGAGGGCCCGGGCGGGGCGCAGATCGTGACGGAGCCGCTGCCGCCGCCCGAGCCCGAGCGCGGCTTCGCCGCCGCCGTGGCGCTGGCCTATGACAGGCTGCTCTCCCTGCTGCCGCGGGATGCCGGAGAGGTCCGGGTGGACTGGAGCCCCGCCGCGCCCTCTTTCGAATGGCAGCCCGACCTCGGCCCCGACCGCCCGCAGGAACTCCGCGCGGCGCTCGAGGGCGGGATCCGCCCCTACATCCGCCGCACCGCGGACGGTCGGCTGCTCGTGTCGGTGGCGGAACCGGCGCGCAGCGGCAACCACACCCTCGGCCTCGTGCTGCTGACGCGCGAGGCGCGCGAGGTGGACGAGCGGCTGATGGAACTCCGCGTCTCGGTCCTTGCCCTCGTCGCGCTGGCGCTCGCGCTGACGGTCGCGCTGTCCTTCTACCTCGCCCGCACCCTCGCCACGCCGATCCTGAAACTGGCCGAGGCGGCGGCCCGCATGCGCGACGGCGAGGGCCGGGCGGGCTCGGTGCCGCGCCGGCTGCTCGCCCGCCGCGACGAGATCGGCGTTCTCGCGCGCGACCTGCAGCGCGCGGCCACCGCGCTGTGGGCGCGGATCGACGCCAACGAGCGCTTCGCCGCCGATGTCGCGCACGAGCTGAGGAACCCGCTGACCAGCGTGCGCAGCGCGATCGAGACGCTGCGCCGCATCGAGGATCCGGCGCAGCGCAACCGCCTCGTCGCCATCATCGCCGAGGACGCGGTGCGGATGGACCGGCTGATCGCCGACATCGCCGACAGCTCCAAGGTGGATGCCGAGATCTCGCGCAGCGTGACGCTGCCCGTGGACATCGCGCCGATCCTCTCGACGCTCGCCGAGCTGCACGAGGCGACGCGCGCCGCGGACGGGCCGCATCTCGTGGTGGACCTGCCGGCCGGCCCCGTCGTCGTGCGCGGGATCGAGGGGCGGCTCGTGCAGGTGTTCCGCAACCTGATCGGCAACGCCCTCTCCTTCTCGCCCGAGGGCGGGACGGTGCGGGTGACGGCGCGCCGCCAGGGCGGCATGGTGGAGATAGCCGTCGAGGACGAGGGGCCCGGCATTCCCGAGGCGAAGCTCGAGCACATCTTCGAGCGCTTCTACTCCGAACGCCCGCGCGACGAGCGCTTCGGGCAGCATTCCGGGCTCGGGCTGTCCATCACCCGGCAGATCGTGGAGGGCTTCGGCGGCACGATCCGCGCCGAGAACCGCCGCGGCGAGGGGGGAGCGGTGCTCGGCGCAAGGTTCGTCGTGCGGCTGCCGGAGGCGTAGCCGCGCGCCGGCAGGGATGTGCGGCTGCCGGAGGCGGTGCCGCGCGCCGGCAAGGATGTGCGGCTGCCGGAGGCGGTGCCGCGCGCCGGGAAGGATGTGCGGCTGCCGGAGGCGG
>JANWXJ010000160.1 GCA_025055335.1 Acetobacteraceae bacterium | reverse complement strand
CTGCTCGCTGCTGTGGTTCCGACGCCAGTCCCCGGAGCCGCGGATCGCCGCGCTCGAGCCCGACCCCGACAACTTCGCCGTGCTCGCCGCCGGATGCGGCCGTCTGCCGGGCGTCACGCTGCTGCAGGCGGCGCTGTGGGGCACGGATGGGGAGGTGGGGATCGAACGGCGGCGCAGCGCCGGGCGCCCGCTCGGATCCTGGGGCACGCGCACCGCGGCGCCCGGGGCCGCGCCGGCCGGGAAGGACGCGATCATGGTGCCCGCCCTGTGGCCGCGCACCGTCCTGCGCCGCGCGGGCCTCGCGGAGATCGGCCTGTTCGAGACGCACATCGAGGGCGCCGGGAAGAAGGTGTTCGAACCGCCCGACCCCTCCTGGCTGGACGAGGTGGGCGTGCCGGCGGCCGAGTTCCACGACCGCTTCCGCCCGGGCAGCTACGCCGCGGCCGAGGCGGCGCTCGCGCCGCGCGGGTTCCGGGCGCGGCGCGAGGGCGAGAACACCTGGTTCACCCGCGGCTGCGCCCTGCCCCTCACGCCACTGCGGGCCGCCGCGTCGGGTCGTTCACCGGCAGGTGCACGAGCGCCGCGAAGGCCGCGCCGAGGATCGCGACCGCCCACATCAGGTCGTAGCTGCCGGTGCGGTCGAGGATCACGCCGCCGAGCCAGGCGCCGAGGAAGCCGCCCGCCTGGTGGCCGGCGAACACCAGACCGAAGATGGTGGCGAGCCATCGCGTGCCGAAGTTGCGCGCGCACAGCGCGACCGTCGGCGGCACGGTGGACAGCCACAAGAGGCCCATCAGCGCCGAGAACACGAAGAGCGTCTCGACCGTCTTCGGCGCCAGCAGGAAGCCCGCCATCAGCACGCCGCGCGCGGAGTAGATGGCGACCAGCAGCTCCCGCGCGCGCCAGCGCTGCACGAGTTCCCCGGCCGCGAGCGATCCGGCGATGTTGAAGAGGCCGATCAGGCTGATCGCCCCCGCCCCGGCATGGAGCGGGAGGTGGCAGAGGGCGGCGAAGGCCGGCAGGTGCAGCGTGAGGAACGACACATGCAGCCCGCAGACGAAGAAGCCCGCGAACAGGCACCAGAAGGAGCGCGAGCGGAAGGCTGCCGACAGCGCCTCGCGCGCCGTCTGTTCCGGTGCGGCGTCCGGGGCGCGCGCGGGCGGGCGGTCGTTCAGCGGCAGCGAGAGCGGCAGCATCAGCAGCGCCAGCGCCGCCATGCCGAACAGCGCGCCCTGCCAGCCGAAGCCGTCGATCATCAGCGCCGAGAGCGGCACCACCGCGAACTGCCCGAAGGAGGAGCCCGCGGTGCCGAGCCCGACGGCGCGCCCGCGCCGCTCTGGCGGCAAGAGGCGCGTGAGGGAGGCGACCACGACCGGGAACCCCGCCGCCGAGACCGCCACCCCCATCACCACCCCGGCGAACAGCGTGAACACCGGAAGCGAGGGCGCCAGCGCCATGCCGAGGATGCCGCCCGAATAGAGCACCGCCCCGGACATCACCACGATGCGCCCGCCGAAGCGGTCGGCCACCTGGCCGCAGAGCGGCTGGAACAGCCCGTTGAGCAGCACCTGCAGCGCCACCGCGAAGCCGAAGCCGGAGGCGGTCCAGCCGTGGTGCTCCGTCATCGGCGCGAGGAACAGGCCGAAGGACTGGCGCAGCCCCATCGCCAGCATGGTGGTGGCGACGGCGAAGACGAGGATCAGGCGCGCGGCCTGGGCGGGTGCGGCACCTGGCATCCGGGGCTCCTTGGCCGCGCATCCTGCGTGGCAGGCACCGGGGTGTCCATGCGGGTTGGCCGAGCCATGCAGCCGGCGCCGGGTTGACATGACGCGCGCGCGGTAGTCCGATCATACAATCAAAACTACGAATATTCGCGCAAACGCATGGAGGCTTGCATGAGCGATCTCGCCCTGCCTGCCGCCGCCGCCCCGCGCGCCGAGGCGCGGCCCGGCCGGCTGAACCCCTATCTCGTCGGCGCCGGCATCGGCGTGCTGTCCTGGGTGGTGTTCGTCGTCGTCGCCACCCCGATCGGCATCACCACCGCCGCAAGCCAGATCGCGGGCGGCGTCGCCTCGCTCGCGGTCGGGCCGGAGGCGGTGAACGCCAACAGCTACTGGGCGCGGCACCCGTTCCGGCTGGACTACGGCACGCTGTTCCTGGTCGGCACCTTCCTCGGCGCGCTGGCCTCCTCTCTCGCCAGCCGCAGCTTCCGCTTCGAGGCGGTGCCGGCGGTCTGGCGCGAGCGCTTCGGCGGTTCCGTGCCGCTCCGCTTCGCCGTCGCCTTCCTGGGCGGCGCCATCGCCATGTTCGGCGCCCGGCTGGCCAACGGCTGCACCTCGGGCAACGGCATCTCGCAGGGGCTGCAGCTCGCCCTCGTCGGGTGGGTGTTCCTCGCCGCGATGTTCGTCTCGGGTGTCGCCACCGCCTGGCTCCTGTTCCGCAAGTCCTGACCGAGGAGAGACGGAGATGTTCCCCTTGACCGGCACCAACGCCCTGCTGCTTGCGCCCGTCTTCGGCTTCGCCTTCGGCTGGCTGCTGCACCGCGGGCGCGTGACGTCCTATGACGTGATCGTCAACCAGCTCCGGCTGCGCGACTTCACCGTGCTCAAGATCATGCTGACGGCGATCGTCGTCGGCGGCGTCGGCGTGTTCTTCCTGGTGGACGCCGGGCTCGCCCGCTGGGCCCTGCGCGAGGCGAACATGGGCGGCGTGATCCTGGGCGGCCTGCTGTTCGGCGTCGGCATGGCGCTCTACGGCTACTGCCCGGGCACCGGCTTCGCGGCGATGGGCACGGGCAACCTGCACGCCGCCGTGGGTGCGGGGGGCATGATCGCCGGCGCGATCGCCTATGCCTACGCCTTCGACTGGCTGCGCGGCACCGTGCTCGCGTGGTGGAACCTCGGGCGGGTGACGCTCGCGGACGTGACGGGCGTCCCGATGCTCGCGCTCTATGCCGGGCTTGCCGCCTTCGCCGTGGCGTTCTTCTGGTGGCTCGAGAGCCGCGAGGCACGCGCCCGCTGACGCGCCGCGCCCGAGGAGGCCCGCCGGGGGGAGCCCTCCGGCGGGCGTCGCCGTTTCCGCCCGGGCCGTTGCCCCGGGCCTTCCGCCGCGCTTCCGGCCATGCCCGGGCGGCGCCGCGGTTCAGAGCGCCTTCGCCGCCTCGGCCACCGCCTCGACGTGGCCCGGCACCTTCACCCCGCGCCAGGCCTTGGCCACCTTGCCGTCCTTGCCGATCAGGAAGGTCGAGCGTTCGATGCCCATGTACTTCCTGCCGTACATGGACTTCTCCACCCACACCCCATAGGCCGCGGCCGCCTTGTTGTCGGGGTCCGACGCCAGCGGGAAGGTCAGGTTGTACTTGGCGGCGAACTTCTCGATCGCCGGCAGCGTGTCGGGCGAGACGCCGATCACCTCGATCCCGAGCCCGGCGAAGGCGGGCAGCGCCTCCTGGAAGCCGCAGGCCTCCTTGGTGCAGCCCGGGGTGTCGGCCTTCGGGTAGAAGTACAGCACGAAGGGCTTCCCCTTCATGGCCTTCAGGCTGACGGTGCGCCCCCCCGTCGCCTGCAGCGTGAAGTCGGGCGCCTTCTTGCCTTCTTCGGCACTCATGCCTGTCTCTCCGTCGTGTCGGCCTCGCTCGTCGGCGGGCCGATCAGCCGGTCGAAGATGCCGGCCACCCGCTCCGCCACCCGCGCCATCTGAGCGCGCAGCCCCGCCTGGTCAACCGCCGGGCCCTCCGGCAGGCAGGGGCCGATCGCGTGCAGCACCGCCGCCGCCACCGGCTCGGGCAGGCGCTCCTCGCGCCAGCGCCCGACCGTCAGCCGCAGCAGGCCGAGCAGGGTGCGCCAGAGCCTGTCGGCCCGCACCAGCGCCGCCGCCTCCTCGCGCGGCAGGATGCCCTCGCGCGCCAGGGCGGCAAGGCAGGCGCGCGTCTGGCCGCGCAGCACCGCCGGGTGGCGCGCCGCCGCGGCGAGCTGCAGCGCCTGGGCGACGAACTCCACCTCCGTCAGCCCCCCGCGCATCGCCTTCACGTCCCACGGGCCTTCGGGCGGCGCCTCGCGCAGCATCCGCGCCCGCATCGCCCGCGCATCGGCGATCGGGTCGGTCGCGCGCGGCGCAACCAGCGCCTCGCGGATCGCCTGCCGCACGGCGCGCTTCAGCGCCGGCGGCCCGGCCAGCACCCGCGCCCTGGTCAGCGCCATGCGCTCCCAGGTCCAGGCGGATTCGGCGTGGTAGCGGCGGAAGGCGGCGAGGCTGACCGCGACCGGCCCCTTGCTGCCCGAGGGGCGGAGCCGCATGTCCACCTCGTACAGCCGCCCTTCGGCGCCGGGCGCCGTCAGCGCGCCCACGAAGGCCTGGGCGAGTTTCGCGAAGTAGCTCGGCGGCGGCAGCCGGCGGAGGCCGCCGCTGCTCTCCTCGATCCCCTCGGGATGGTCGTAGACGAGCACGAGATCGAGATCCGATCCCGGCAGCATCTCCCGCCCGCCGAGCTTGCCGAGCGCCACCACCGCCATCCCGCCGCCGCGGATGCTGCCATGGCGTTGGGCGAAGTCGGCCCGGACGGCGGGCAGCAGCGCGCCGATCGCCGCCTCGGCCGTGGCCGAGCGCAGTTCCCCGGCGGCGTCGGCGTCGAGCTTCCCCTCGAGCGCCGCCACGTCCACCTCGAAGCTCCGCTCCACCACGGCGCGGCGCAGCGCCGAGAGCGCCTCCTCGAAGTGGCGCGCATCCCTCGCCACGGCCTTGAGCGGCACCCTCGCAGGCGCGCGGCTGCCCTCGGCCAGCAGCCCGTCGAGTGC
This sequence comes from Acetobacteraceae bacterium, assembly GCA_025055335.1. GTDB lineage: Bacteria > Pseudomonadota > Alphaproteobacteria > Acetobacterales > Acetobacteraceae > JANWXJ01. Next base: position 9,768 of record JANWXJ010000160.1, on the reverse strand, counting down.
GGCCGGCGTGCGGGAGAGATGCTCGGCCAGCGCCGGGGCGGCGCCGAGGATGACGGCCACGCGCTCGATCAGCGGCGGGTTGCGCGCGAACAGCGAGAACAGCTGCACCCCGCCGCCGAGCCGCGAGAGCAGCCGGTCGAACCGCGCCAGCGCCTCGTTCGGGCTGCGCTGCCGCCCGAGCGCCGCCAGCAGCCCGGGCAAGAGAGAGGACATCAGCTCGCGCGCGCGTTCGCTGCGCGTCGCGGCGTAGCGTCCGGCAAGCCAGCCGCGCACGATCAGCGCCGCCGCCTCCGGATCGGCGAAGCCGAGGCCGCGCAGCGCCGAGAGGGTTTCCGGGGTGTCCTCCGGCCCGGAAAAGGAGAGGCTCGGGCCGGGCGCCGCGGCCTCGGCCTCGGGGGCGGCGTCGAACAGCCGCGCATAGTGGCCGGCGACACGGTGCAGATGGGCGGCGAGCGCCGCCTCGAAGGCGGCGGCGTCCGGGAAGCCGAGGAAGGAGGCAAGCCGCGCCATGCCCGCCGGATCCTCCGGCAGCCTGTGGGTCTGCCGGTCCTCGATCATCTGCAGCCGGTGCTCGACGGTGCGGAGCAGGTTGTAGGCGTCGGCAAGATCGGCGGCGGCGCGCCGGTCCAGCCGCCCGGCCGCCGAAAGCCCGGCCAGCGCGCCGAGCGTGGTCGGATCCCGCAGCGCCGGATCGCGCCCGCCCCAGATGAGCTGCAGCACCTGCGCGACGAACTCGATCTCGCGGATGCCGCCGCGGCCGAGCTTGATGTCGAGCCCGGGCAGACGCACCTCCGCATGCGCCCCGCGCGCCGCGCGCGCGGCGTGGATCTGCCGGCGCACGGCGGCGATGTCCGACATCATCGCGAAGTCGAGGTGCCGGCGCCAGACGAAGGGCTTGATCTCGGCCAGGAACGCCTCGCCCGCCGCGCGGTCCCCGGCCACCGGGCGGGCCTTGCTCATGGCCGCGCGTTCCCAGTTCAGCCCCATCGACTCGTAGTAGGAGATGGCGGCGGGGAGGCTGACGGCGAGCGGGGTTGCCGCCGGGTCCGGCCTCAGGCGCAGATCGGTGCGGAAGACGTATCCTTCCGCCGTCCGCTCCTCGAGCAGCCGCACGAGATCCCGCGCCAGCCGCACGAAGGTCGGCCCGGCCTCCTCCTCGTGGTAGGCTGCCGCCGGATCGTACAGCACGATCAGGTCGATGTCGGAGGAGTAGTTGAGTTCCCGCGCGCCGAGCTTGCCCATGCCGAGCACGACAAAGCCCGAGCCGCGGCAGATGCGGCGCGGATCCCGCAACCCGCCGCGCGCCCCGGGCAGCCGGATGGCGCCGCGAGCGGCCGCCTCGCGCAGCAGATGGGCGGCGGCATGATCCACCGCCTGCTCGGCAAGGTCGGACAGCGCCGCCGTCACCCGCGCGAGCGGCCAGAGCCCCGCGATGTCGGCCGCGCCGATCAGCAGCGCGCCGCGCCGCTTCACCTGGCGGAGCAGCGAGGCGAGCGCCGGACGCGGCGACTCCGGCTCGATCCGGGCGAGCGGCGCAAGCACCGCCGCGAAGGCCGCATCCGGCCCGCGCTCGGCCATGCGGAGCAGCACCGCAGGTTCCCGCAGCGCGAGGTCGGACAGGTAGGGCGAGTGCCCGCCGATCGCCGCAAGCAGGGCCCGCCCGGCTGCGGTTTCGGCGTAGTCGCGCTCGGCGCGGCCGAGATCCCGGAAGGCGGCGATCAGCCGGTCGGCGGCCTCGGGATCGTGGGGGGCTGGCGGTGGCATCCCCGGCAAGCCAAGCCGTGAGGCGGCTCGCCGGTCAAGCCGCCGGGCTGCTGCGCCTCGCCTTCGGCACGGCGCTGCTCGGGCTCGTCCTGTTCGCGGCGCTCGCCTGGCGCCTCGGCAGCGGCCCGCTCGAGCTCCCCTGGCTTGCCAGCCTCATCGAGCGGCACGCGAGCGGCGGCGATCTTCGGCTCGAGGTCGGGCAGGCGTCGCTGCGCTGGGCCGGCTGGACGGCCGGCCGTTCCTCCCCGCTCGAGGTCCGGCTGTCCGGGCTGCGGCTGTTCGACCCCGCGGGCGAGCTGCGCGCCGAACTGCCGGAGGCGACCGCCGGCTTCTCGCTGCGCGCGCTGCTGTCGGCCGAGGTGGCGCCGGCGCTGCTGCGGTTCGAGGGGCTGTCGCTCGCTCTGCGCCGGGGCGCAGACGGATCGGTGTCGCTCGATCTCGGCCGGCCGGCGGAGGGCGCGCCGGGGGGCGGGGCCTTCCTGCTGGCCCCGGACGGGCCTCTGCGCGCGCTCGCCCGCTTCGCGCTGCGCGATGCGACGCTCGCGCTGGAGGACGAGGCGAGCGGCCTCCGCGCGGTGCTGGAAGGACTCTCCCTCGATCTGCTGCGGCGCGACGGCGCGCTCCGTTCGGCACGCGGGGAGGGAACGCTTCGCCTCGGCGGGGCGGTGCTGCCGATCTCCTTCCACGCCGAGCCGGCCGGAGAGGCAGGCGGTTTCCGTCTCCGCATCGATGCGAGCCCGATGCCCTACCCGGCCATCGCCGCGCTGCTGCCGCCGGGCAGCCTGCCGGGCGGTGGGGATGCCGCGATCGGGCTGACGGTCGAGGCGGAGCTTGGCGCCGATGGCGGGCTCGGCGGTCTGGCGGTCCGCGCCCGCGTGGGCCCGGGGCTTTTGCCGATCGGTGGCGGCCGCACCGCGCCGATCGAGGGGGCGGTGGCCGAATTCCGCCTCGGGCCCGACCGCGCCGCGACCGGCCGGGCGACGGTGATCCTCTCGGCTGCCGGCGATGCCGGGGAGGCGCCGCCGCGGATCGAGGCCGCCCTGCGGCCGCATCCGGCGCCCGCGGAGCCGGGCCTGCTCGTGGAGGCCACGCTCGACCGGCTGCCGGTCGGGCGGCTGCTCGCCCTCTGGCCGGAGGAGGCGGCGCCCGGGGGGCGAAGGTGGGTGGCGGAGAACGTGACGGAGGGCACCGCGCGCGACGCGTCCTTCCGCCTCCTGCTGCGCCAGGAGGCGCCCTTCGCCGTGCCGGAACTCGTCTCCTTCGCCGGCGAGGCGCGGATCGAACGCGCCGTGGTCCACTGGCTGCGGCCCGTGCCGCCCGCCGAGGACGCCCGCGGGCGCATCGTCTTCCGCGGCGATGAGGTGCTGGTGGAACTGGCGGGCGGGCGGCAGTCGGGGCAGGAGCTCCGCGCGACGGGGGGGCGGCTCCGGTTCCACAACCTCGCCGAACCTGTCGAGGACCACTGGGCCGACCTGTCGCTCGACCTCGCGGGGGAGGTCGCGGCGCTGCTCGGGCTGCTGCGCCATCCGCGTCTTGCGCTGCTGGATCGCCGTCCGCTGCCCGTCGAGGGGGCGACGGGGCGCTTCTCGGGGCGCCTTGCGCTCCGCTTCCCGCTGCGGTCCGACCTTTCGGCCGAGGCGGTCGCGATCGACGCCGAAGCCCGCCTCGAGGAGCTGGCGGTGCCGGCCGTGGTGCTCGGGCAGCGTCTGGATCAGGGCGCCTTCGACCTGCGCGTGACGGCCGAGCGCCTTTCGCTTGCCGGCAGCGCCCGCTTCCTCGACGCGCCGGCGCGGATCTCGGCGGAGATCGAGTTCGCCGAGGGGCCGCCGACGCAGGTGCTGGAGCGGATACGCGCCGAGGGGCGGATCGGCGCGCCGGCGCTGCTGCGCCTCTTGCCCGGTGCCTCCGTGCTCGATCCGCGCGGCCAGGCGGAGGTGACGGCAACGATCGAGCGACGCCGGAACGGCCGCGCGGATGTGGAGCTTTCGGCCGATCTGGCGCGAACCGCCCTTGCCGTGGCGCCGCTCGGCTGGGCCAAGCCGGCGGGCCGCCCGGGGCGGCTTGCGATGGTGCTGCGGCTGCAGGGCGACAGGCTGCTGGCCGCGGACCGGCTGCAGGCCTCGGCGCCCGATCTCGCCCTCGGCGGGCGGATCCAGTTCGGTCCGGGGGCGCGGCTCGCCCGCGTCGAGATCGCAGAGGGGACGCTCCATGGCGGCCGCTTCGCCGGCCTGGTGGCGGCGCCGGATCGGGGCGGGGCGCCCTGGCGCGTCTCGGTGCAGGGGCCGGTGCTCGACCTCGAGCCGGTGCTCGCCGCCCGCCAGGAGGCGGCGGAGGAACGCGGCGGGGATGGCGTTCCGCTCGTGATCGAGGCGCGCTTCGAGCGTGTCCGTCTCGGTCCCGACCGGGTGCTGCACGGGCTCGACGGCCGGCTCTCCCTCGGCCCGCGGGGCAGCATCGAGGAGCTCCGCGTCACCGGCCGCACGGCGGCGGCGGCGGGCGCCTTCTCCGCCCGCGTCACGCCGCGCGGGGGCGGGCGCGACGTGGCGATCGAGGCGGCGGATGCGGGGGCGCTGCTGCGCGGCCTCGGCATCGCCCAGGCGATCGAGGGCGGGCGGCTCGTCGTCTCCGGCCGCTGGCAGGGGGAGGGCGGCGGCCAGCCCCTGTCGGGCCAGGCCGTGCTCGAGGGCTTCGCGGTGCGCGACGCGCCGGCCATCGGGAAGTTCCTGCAGGCGATCACCGTGATCGGCATCCTGGAAGCGGTGCGGAGCCCGCATCTGACCTTCGAGCGCGCGGTGGTGCCCTTCGTGCTCGCTCCGGCAACCCTCGCGATCGGGGAGGCGCGCGCCTATTCCGCGACGCTCGGCCTGACGGCGACGGGGCGGGTGGACCGCCTGCGCGACACGCTCGATCTCTCGGGCACCATCGTCCCGGCCTATCTGCTGAACACGATCCCGGGGCGGCTGCCCCTGATCGGCCGGCTGTTCAGCCCGGAATACGGCGGGGGCGTGGTGGCGATCGCGTGGCGGGCGCGGGGGCCCGCGGCGGATCCGGAGGTGACGGTCAATCCCCTCTCGGCGCTGACTCCGGGCTTCCTCCGCGGCCTGTTCGGCAGCGCCGCGCCGGAGACGCCGGCGCCGCGGTGAGCAGGGCAGGGCCCTCAGGCCGGCCGCACCAGCACATGCCGCTTGCGCCCGGCCGAGAGCTTGGCGGCGCCCTGCTCGAGATCGGCCGGCGTGACGATCGCCGCCACGTCCTCGACCACCCTGTCGTTCAGCCGGAGGCCGTGCTGCGCGATCAGCCGCCGCGCCTCGCCCTTGCTCGCCGCAAGCCCCGCCGCCACGGCAAGGTCGAGCACGCTCGCCGGCAGGGCATGGGTGATGGCGGGAAGCGTGTCGGCGCGCTCGCGCTGCTCGAAGGTGCGGCGGGCGGCGAGCGCGGCGGCCTCCGCCGCCTCGCGCCCGTGCAGCAGCGCCGTCGCCTCGGTGGCCAGCACCTTCTTCGCCTCGTTCACCTCGGCGCCCCGGAGGGCGGACAGCCGCGCGATCTCGGCCATCGGCAGGTCGGTGAAGAGGGCGAGGAAGCGCCCGACATCGGCATCCTCGGCGTTGCGCCAGAACTGCCAGTACTCGAAGGGCGAGAGGCGGTCGGGATTGAGCCACACCGCGCCGGCCGCCGTCTTGCCCATCTTGGCGCCCGAGGCGGTGGTGAGCAGCGGCGTGGTCAGGCCGAAGGCCTCCTGGCCTTCCACGCGGCGGATCAGGTCCGCCCCCATCACGATGTTGCCCCACTGGTCGGAGCCGCCCATCTGCAGCACGCAGCCGTGGCGGCGGTGCAGTTCCAGGAAATCGTAGGACTGCAGCAGCATGTAGTTGAACTCGAGGAAGGAGAGCGGCGCCTCGCGCTCGAGCCTGAGGCGCACGCTGTCCATCGTGAGCATGCGGTTGACGCTGAAGTGCCGCCCGACGTCGCGCAGGAAGGCGATGTAGCCGAGGCGGTCGAGCCACTCGGCGTTGTCGAGCATCAGCGCCCGGCCCTCCGAGAAATCCAGGAAGGAAGCGAAGGAGCGGCGGATGCCGGCCTTGTTCGCCTCGATCTGCTCCTCGCTCAGGAGCTGGCGGGCCTCGTCCTTGCCCGAGGGGTCGCCCACCTTCGTGGTGCCGCCGCCGACCAGCACGATCGGCCGGTGCCCGTGCTTCTGGAACAAGCGCAGCAGCATGATCGAGAGCAGGTGCCCGACATGCAGCGAATCGGCCGTGCAGTCGAAGCGGACATAGGCGGTGACCGGCCCGGCCGAGAGGCGCGCCGACAGCGCCGCCTCGTCGGTGATCTGGTGGAGGAAGCCGCGCTCTCGCGCCTCGGTCAGGAAGTCGCTCATCGTGGGGGCGTATCCCGGGGGACTGTGCAAAGGCCCGCCGCCCTAGCACGATGCGCCGATGCTGAGAACGATCGGGCTCATGAGCGGCACCTCGCTCGACGGGGTGGACGCGGCCTATGTCGAGACGGACGGGGAGCGGATCGGCCGCCTCGGCCCGAGCCTGACGCTGCCCTACGATCCGGCGCTGCGGCGGGACCTGCGGGCGCTGCTGGAGCGCGCCGATTCCCTGTCGCCCGACGACCCCGTGCTGCGGGAGATCGAGGCGCGGATCACGAAGCGCCACGCCGAGGCGGTGGCGGCGATCGGGCTCGAGGCCGACCTGATCGGCTTCCACGGCCAGACCATCCTGCACCGGCCGCGGCGCCCGGGGCAGGTCGGCCCCCCGCGCACCTGGCAGATCGGCGATGCCGCCTGGCTTGCGCGCGCCACCGGCATCACGGTGGCCTATGATTTCCGCTCTGCCGATGTGGCGGCGGGCGGTCAGGGCGCGCCGCTCGTGCCGGTGTTCCACGCCGCGCTGTGCCAGCCGGTGCCGAAGCCGGTGGTCATCCTGAACCTCGGGGGGGTGGCGAATGTCACCTATGTCGGGCTGGATGGGGCGCTGATCGCCTTCGACACGGGGCCCGCGAACGGCCCGCTCGACGACTGGGCGCGGCGCGCTGCCGGCGAGGACTACGACCGCGACGGCAGGCTCGCCCTTGCCGGCCAGGCGGATGGCGCGGTGCTGGCGCGGCTTCTCGCCCATCCCTACCTCGCGGCGCCGCCGCCGAAATCGCTCGATCGGCTCGAGTTCGGGCGGGCGATCGCGGAGTCGGGCGCCGGCGCCCTCTCGCCCGAGGACGGCGCGGCGACGCTCGTGGCCTTCTGCGCCTGCGCGGTGGCGGCGGCGGCGCGGCATTTCCCGGAACCGCCGCTGCAGTGGCTGGTGGCGGGCGGGGGGCGGCGCAACCCGGCCTTGATGCGGGCGCTGTCGGGCGCGCTGGAAGCGCCGGTGCGGCCGGTGGAAGTGGCGGGCTGGAACGGCGACGCGCTGGAGGCGCAGGCCTTCGGCTTCCTGGCCGCGCGGGTGGCGAGGAAACTGCCGCTGACCTTCCCGGGCACCACTGGCGCGCCGGCGCCTTTGCCGGGCGGGCGGCTGGTGGGGGCGCTGCTGTAGCCGTGCCCGCCTGCCCGGGACGGCGCGCCGGGGCAGTGCAGGCCGCCGGATCGGAAGGGTGCGCCCGCGCCCGGGCGGCGCAGCGGCCGCGGCGATGGTCTGTTCGCCCTCCGCCCCGGCCCTGCCGGGGCCGACACCCGATGCACGGGCCGTCGGCCTCGCCGCCCGCCTCCTTCGGCAGGCTTGCGGGGGCGGGGGCGCCCGCCCCTTGGGCGGCCGTCGGCCTCGCCGCCTGCCTCCTTCGGCAGGCCGCGGCTCAGTCGGCCGCGAGCGGGATCCGCTGGCGGTTCAGCACGCTCATCACGTGGTCCTCCGCCGCGTCGCACACCTTCTCGGTCTGCTCGGGCGTGAAGACGTGGCCGGCGCCTTCCAGCACCCGGAAGTCGATCTTCACGCCCTTCTGGGTGTTCAGCTTGTCCACGAGCTTCTGCACGGAGTTCAGCGGCACGAGCTCGTCCTCGGCGCCGTGCAGGATCAGCCCGCCGCAGGGGCAGGGGGCAAGGAAGCCGAAATCGTAGTGCGATGCGGGCGGCGAGATGGAGACGAAGCCGCCCATCTCCGGCCGCCGCATCAGCAGCTGCATGCCGACATAGGCGCCGAAGGAATAGCCGGCGACCCACAGCATGGCGGCGTTGGGGTTGATCGCCTGCAGGAAATCCAGCGCGGCGGCGGCGTCGCTGATCTCGCCGATGCCGCCGTCGTAGCGGCCCTGGGACTTGCCGACGCCGCGGAAGTTGAAGCGCAGCACCGAGAAGCCCATCGCCTGGAAACGCCCGTACAGGCCGTGCACCACCCGGTTGTTCATGGTGCCGCCGTGTAGCGGGTGCGGATGCAGGATCAGCGCGACCGGCGCGCCCGGTTCCTTCGCGTGGTGGTAACGACCCTCCAGCCGGCCATCGGGCCCGGCGAACATCACTTCAGGCATCGTCCCGTTGCATCCAGTCTGTCGGCGCCTTGCGGCGCGAGTGGCGGAGCCTCCCCGCGCGCGCGGGAAGCGGCGCGGAATGGTTGACCGGCAGGGTCGGGAACCATAGGATTTCCCTATTCTCGCCGGACGCCGCGCGGCAGCGCGCCTCGCGACACCCCCGGGGAAGGCTCCCCAACCCCGAGGGCGCCTGTATATAGGGCAGCGCGCTGCGAAATCCTATCAAATTCGCGGCGGCCGCCCATGCGCCGGCGGCGGGCCGGGCCCCTGCGGCCAGGGCGGTGGCCTCCGGCGGCAGGGGCGGAGGAGGAAGGCTGAACGATGCGGCTGTCCACCCGGGGGCGATACGCGGTGATGGCGATGGTCGAACTCGCCGCCCGGGCCGGCGGCGGCGACGGGGCGGGGGAACGCCCGGTAAGCCTCTCCGAGATCGCGGCGGCGCAGCACCTGTCGGTGGCCTATCTGGAACAGCTGTTCGGCGGCTTGCGGCGGGCCGGGCTCGTCGCCTCGGCGCGCGGGCCAGGGGGCGGCTACCGTCTGGCCCGGCCGGCCGCCGAGATCGCCGTCTCCGACATCATCCTCGCGGTGGACGAGCCGATCGCCGCCACCCGCTGCGAGGTCGGCAGCCCCGGCTGCCTCGCCGGCCAACGCTGCCGCACCCACGACCTGTGGGCCGAGCTCGGCGCGCAGATCGCCCTCTTCCTCGGCTCCGTCAGCCTGGCCGACGTGGTGGAGGGGCGGGTGCTCGGCCGCGCCGTGCCGCCCGCCGACAGTGCGCCCCGGGCGCCGCTCGCCGCGGCGCAGTGAAGGGGCGATGGGCGGGGCGCTGTATCTCGACGCCAACGCCTCCGAACCGCTGCGGCCAGAGGCGCGGGCGGCGGTGGTCGCGGCGCTAGACCTCGTCGGCAACCCGGCCTCGGTCCACGGCTCGGGGCGGGCGGCGCGGCGGCTGCTCGAGGCGGCGCGCCGGCAGGTTGCGGCCCGGTTCGGGGCGGATCCCGCCCAGGTGGTGTTCACCTCCGGCGGGACGGAGGCGAATGCGCTGGCGGTCGCCTCGCTCGGCCGCGGGCGGCGGGTGCTGGTCGGCGCGACCGAACACCCCTCCGTGCTCGCCGCCGCGCCGGGGGCCGAGCGCCTGCCGGTGCTGCCGGACGGCACGCTCGATCTCGATGCCCTGGCCCGCGCGCTTGCCGGGCCGCCGGCCCTCCTCTGCCTGATGGCGGCGAACAACGAGACGGGCGTGCTGCATCCGCTCGCTGAGGCGGCCGCGCTCTGCCGCGCGGCGGGCGCGCTTCTGCATGTGGACGGGGTGCAGGCGGCGGGGAGGGTGCGGCTGTCGCTCGCCGCGACGGGTGCCGACAGCCTCGCCCTCTCGGGCCACAAGCTCGGCGGGCCGAAGGGCGCGGGCGCGCTGCTCCTCGCCCCGGGGCGGGAGGTCGTGCCGCTGATCGCAGGCGGCGGGCAGGAGCGCGGGCGGCGCGGCGGCACCGAGGCGCTGCCCGCCATCGCCGGGTTCGGCGCGGCGGCCGAGGCGGCGGAGCCGGAGGC
>JANWXJ010000095.1 GCA_025055335.1 Acetobacteraceae bacterium | reverse complement strand
GGCGGACGCGCCGGCGCTGGCCGCGCTGTTCTTCGAGATGCAGGGCCATTACGGCGACCCGGTGCCGCAGGAGGCCGCTCTCGAGGCGGCGCGGTTGCTCTGCTCCCTGCCGCCCGAGGGCTTCAACCCGCGCACCCTGCTCGCCGTGGTGGACGGGGCGGTGGTCGGCTCCTGCGTGCTGAATGTGATGATGCCGGCGGCGCGGCTGCAGCGCTCGCTCTACATCCGCGACCTCTACGTCGGGGCGGCGCACCGGCGAAAAGGGGTCGGCGGGTCGCTCGTGCTGGCGGCGCTGAAGCTCGTGGAGGACGGGGGGTTCTGCGCGCTCGACTGGACGGCGGACAGCAGGAACCACATCGCCATCCGCATGTACCAAGCAAGCGGCGCACAGCCGGTCGACCGCACATATTTCCGCATGCAGCCGCGGCGGACGCTGCGGGACGCGGCAGATTAGACCCGCGCGGGACAGCCCGGCCGCCCCGTGGGCGGGACGGCCGCGCGCGTCGGACGGCGCGTCAGTTGTTCAGGAACGGGTTGGTGTAGGCCTGCCCCTCGCGCTCGCCGTAGTGGCGGGCGAGATAGTCCACGATCAGCGTCCGGAGTTCGCCTTCCAGCGGGTTCATGCGGTGGACGTTGGTCATCCAGTCCATCAGCTCGTCCCAGCGCTGGCGGCTGAAGGCCGACCGTCGGATCAGGGCGGTGGAGTGGCAGGCGGTGCAGTAGGCGAAGGTCTCGCTCCGGCCTTCGCCTTCGGCGAGGACGCTCTCCTCCTCCGCCGGGCGGGTCGCCGCCTGAAGCCGCGCCTGTTCGGCGGCCGCGGCGGCGGCGCGGGCGGCGCGCTCGGCTTCCGCCCGCTGGAAGGCGATCGCCGCCGGGGTGGGCGGCGGCGGCTCGGGGACGGGGCGCGCGCCCCACATCCCGGCGCGATGGGTCATCGCCATCAGCGCCGTCACGACGATCAGGCCGACCAGAACCTGGTTGAACGAGAGCGCGCGCATGGATCACCCGACGAGAATGGCCGCCCGCGAGATCGGGTTCGCCCCGTAGCCCTGCGGGTTCCAGTTGCCGGCCACATGCGGCTGCATGCGGCCGCGGCTGTCGGTCGCGCGGTACCACACCTCGTAGTAGCCGTCCGACGGCAGGGCGACGCGCCCGCGCCAGCGCTGCCAGGAATGCTTGTTCGGCGGCGGCAGCACCTCCATCGCCGTCCAGGTCGAGCCGTAGTCCACCGAGACATGCACCGCCGAGACGGTATCGTCCCCCGCCCAGGCCTGGCCGCGGAGTTCGAGGCTGCGCGTGCCGGCCGGGAAGCGCTGGCCGTGCGCCACGTTGGTCAGGATCGAGCGCACCGGCATGGACGTCATGTCCACGAAATCCGCGCCGTCGTTGCGGCTGCCGGGCACGATCGGACGCACCGGGATGCGGTAGGAGGTGCCGCCCATGCCGCGGCCCCGGTGCGGTTCGGCCAGGATCTGGATGCGGGTGAGCCACTTCTGGCTGAGGCTGCCGACCCAGCCGGGCACGAGCAGCCGGACCGGCGCGCCGTGGATGTGCGGGATCGGCTCGCCGTTCATGCGGAAGGCGACAAGGGTGGTGTCCTCCATCGCCTTGGCGATCACCATGCCGCGGCTGATCGCCGGCCCGTCGCCCGAGAGGTGCAGATCCGCCCCGTGGTGGCCGGTGAAGCGCGCCGTCTCCTTCAGGCCCGCCGCCTGCAAGAGGTCCCGCAGCCGCACGCCCGTCCATTCGGCGTTGCTGATCGCGCCGTTCCCCCACTGGTTGCCCGAGGCCTGCGGGCGGAAGAAGGAGCGGCCGTTGCCGCCGCACTCCATCTGCAGCTTGAGCGTGACGATCGGGAAGCGCCCCGATTCGAGATCCCCCACGGAGAGCTCGAGCGGGGTGTTCACCTCGCCATCGATGCGGAAGCGCCAGGCGCGGGGCTCGGCCACCACATCGGGGATGCCGCCATTGTTGCGGATGAAGAACTTGGACGCCGGCGTCACGTCGTCGTCCAGGATCGTCTCGGGCGCTTCCGTCACCAGCGGGCGCTCGCCGCGGGAGATCATCGGCACCTTGCCCGGGAACTCGACCAGCGTCGGCCCCTGGCCGCCCTGCTGGGCGAGCGCGGCGGGCAGGATGCCGGCCGGCATGCGGTCGGCGAAGGGAATGGTGGCGCCGATCGCGGCGCCCATGGCGGCGAGAGAGGCCCCCTTCAGCGCGCCGCGGCGGCCGAAGACGAGCGCGTCGGCGCGCTCGGGGTCGTCGCGGTAGAGTTCCTCGAGCGAGCGCTGGGTCTTTCCGAAGCGGAGCATGGGCTACCCTCCCTGGACTGGTTCCTCCCTAATGCGAAGAAACGAGAAGGATGACAAGCCGTCCATGACGCCTTCCGCGCCGGTTCCGCTTCTGCTGCCGACTCCGGCCGAGATGGCACGGGCGGACGCCGCCGCGATCGCCTCCGGCGTGCCGGGGCCCGTGCTGATGGAGGCGGCGGGCCGCGCCCTTGCCCGGGCGGTGCGCCGCCGCTTCCGCCCCGTGCGCACGCTGGTGCTGGCCGGCCCCGGCAACAACGGCGGCGACGGCTATGTGGCGGCGCGGCATCTCGAGCAGGCGGGCTGGCCGGTGGCGGTGGCGCCCCTCGCCCCGCCGCGCGCGGGAAGCGATGCCGCCCGTGCGGCCGCGCTGTGGCGCGGCCCACGCCTCCCTTTCGCGGCGGCCGAGGCGGCGCGGGCCGGACTCGTGCTCGATTGCGTGTTCGGCGCGGGGCTCGACCGGCCGCTGCCGGAGGCGGTGGCGGAGGTTCTGGCGGCCGCGGGCGGGCCGATCGTCGCCGCCGATGTGCCGTCCGGGCTGGACGGGGCGACGGGGCAGCCGCTCGGGCGGGTGGCGCCGGCGGCGCTCACGGTCACCTTCGCCCGCCTCAAGCCCGGCCATCTGCTGCTGCCCGGGCGCATGCTGTGCGGCGAGACGGTGGTGGCCGATATCGGCCTGCCGGATGCGGCAGTGGCGGGGTCGGGCGCAAGGCTGTGGCGCAACGCCCCGGGCCTGTGGCGGCCGCCGCCGCTTGCCGCGGACGCGCACAAATGGTCGCGCGGGGCGGTGCTGGTCGCGGGCGGGGCGGAGATGCCGGGTGCGGCGCGGCTCGCGGCGGCCGCGG
>JANWXJ010000065.1 GCA_025055335.1 Acetobacteraceae bacterium | reverse complement strand
GGCGGACGGCACCGCCCCTTCAATGCTATCTTTCCCCATGGCGTGGTCTCCGCCCGGCGCGTCAACGTCGGGATTCGTGGCTTCGGATGGCCGGAGACTACGCCGCCTCGAATTTCCCACCACTTCCGCGACGGCACCGATAGGCTCGGCGGCGCCGTCGCATCAAGTGTCGTCCTCAAGGCCGACACCCCATGAATCATGCTTCTCGCCGCGCCGGAAGCCACTTCTCAAACACGCTCTAAGGCTCCGTTTGACAATCCCCGACCTGCGATGCGACGGAGGACGAGGGTGCCCATGGCGATGCGGATCATGGCTTCGGACACGTCGAGGCGCTTTTCCTAGTCGCGTACGAGGCGGCGCCAGCGGATCATCCGGCCGAAGTTGCGCTTCACGACCCGGCGGTGCGGGATGACCTCGAGGCCCGTCGTTGTGTCGTAGCGGCGGACGATCCCAACTAAGAAGTTGAGGAAGGCGGCCTTCTCCATGAGTTTCGTTCGGTCGTGGCCCGCATCGGCGAAATGGTGCTTCAGCCAGGGCCGTCGCTTGCGTCTGGCACCGAGGATGGCCTGCCCGCCTGCACTGCCCCGCAGGTCAGCGGGCATGAGGTTCACCATCGGCAGCCCTCCGTTCCTGTCCAGGGCAACGTGGCGCTTGCGCCCGACGATCCGCTTCCCGCCGTCGAAGCCACGCGGTTCGGCAAACGGCGCCTTCACGGCCTGGCTGTCGAGCCCGCCGCCCATGGGACTGGCCTCGCGACCGGCCGCCTCGCGGTCCAGCATCAGCGCTACGCAGTCCATCGTGTAGAACAGCAGGTGCCGGACGAAGCGCCGGAGCACCAGTAGACGGTCTGCCACGGGCCGAAGCGCACTGTGAGCATCCGCCGCCGCCCGCGCTGCGGGCGATGTAGCGGATCGCGTTCAGCACCTCGCGCAGATCGACCGAAGGCCTCCGGCCCCGGCGTGACGGCTTCGGCACGAGCGGTTCGATCCGCGCCCACTCCTCGTCCGCCAGGTCAGACGGACGGCGCGTCGTCTTTCGGCCAAGCCCGGCCATCCGGCCTCGGGCCTCTCGGGTCCACATCCCGAGTTCGAATCATCCCAGCCCGCGCCGACACAAGCCTTTCTCAAACGGTCACGAAGCGCGTTCCCGTTCTTCAAGCGGCCGAACCCAATGACTGAAGTTGATGAAGCGCACCTGAAGCGTAGGCGTCTTGGCCTGCGGAAACAGCGGTCAACTCCGGCCGACAGCAGGGAGGCACAGCGCTGCCGCAAGCCCCGGCGCGTTGTCGGCGAGCGCCAGACTCCCACCATAGATTCCGGCGGTTTCAACGACGATGGCAAGCCCGAAGCCGTGGCCCGGCACGCGCTCGTCGAACCGCAGGCCGTGCACGAGGGCCGCGCCGCGCTGCGCCTCGGGCAGGCCAGGGCCGTCGTCGGCCACCTCCAGTACGAGCCGGCCTTCCGTCCCACGCGCCCGCACCGCCACCCGGCTTCGCGCCCATTTGCAGGCATTGTCGAGCAGATTGCCCGCCATCAGTTCGAGGTCCTCCCGATGCCCGGCGAAGTCGGGCGCGCCGTCCGCATCGAGCGTGATTTCAATCCCACGCGCCGCATGGGCGCGCCGCATCAGGAAAATGAGGTCCTCGAGCACCGGGCCGACCGGGCAGCGCAGTCCGGGCAGCCCAGCCCCGCCCAGGATCCGCGCGCGCTGGAGGTGGAAACGGAGATGCGCCGACATACGCTCCGCCGCGGCCCAGATCACCCCTTCCGGGTCGCGCCCGGGCTCGGCAGCGGCGTTGACGATGGCGGCGAGTGGCGTCTTGAGCTGATGCGCCAGATCCCCCGCTTGGCGCATCGCGCGCTCGGTGGCCCTTGCCTGATGGTCGAGCAGCGCGTTCAGCTCCGCCGTCAGCGTCGCCACCTCGGCGAAGCGCGCCTCGGGCAGGCGAGCGATGCGGCCCGCGCGCATATCGGCGACATCCCGCCGCAGGGCGACGAGCGGGGCAAGGCCGAAGCCGATCTGCACCCACACCACCAAGCCGAGCGAGAGGCCGAGCAGCAGGATCACCAGCATCACCGGACGGCGGACGGCGTCCAACTCCTCCTCGAGCGCCGCCGCGGGGGCCGCGACCAGCACCGTCACTTCCGCGCCGCCGCCGGGCACGGTCAGCCTTCGGCATTGAAGGCGCAGCGCCTCGCCGGCCGGGCCCTGCGCCCCGGCCAGCGTGGCATTCCACAGCGAGCCCGAGACGAACCGCGCCGCCCTCCCCGCCTCGTCCACCTGCCAGTACCAGCCCGAGAGCGGCTGCTCGAAACGCGGATCGAGCGGCAGATCCTCGAGGCGCAGCGCTCCGCCCTCCTCCTCGCGAGACAGTCCCGCCGCGACGGTGGCGAGCGCGGCTTCGAGCCGCGCGTCGAAGGCGCGCGTCACCGTCGCGCCAACGATTCCAGCGATGGCAAGCCCCGCCGCGAGCAGCCCGGCCGCGATCGCTGCGACCGAGGCGAGGAAGAGCCGCGCGCGCAGCGATCGGATCATACGGGCGGCACGAGGCGCCAGCCCTCGCCGCGCTGCGTCTCGATGGCGCAGGGCGCGATCTTGCGGCGCAGCCGGCTGACCAGCACCTCCATCGCGTTGAAGTCGCGGTCGGCATCGCTGCCGTAGAGATGGTCCGAGAGTTCGGTGCGGGAGACGACGCGGCCCTGGTGCAGCATCAGGAAGGCGAGGATGCGCGCCTCGAAGGCGGTGAGCCTGAGCGGCAGCCCCTCCAGCGTGAAGCTCCCGGCCAGCGTGTCATGCGCGAGCGGCCCGCAGGCGATCACCGGGTTCGCATGCCCCGCGGCGCGGCGCGCGAGCGCGTGCAGGCGCAGCGCTACCTCCTCGGCACGGAACGGCTTCGTCATGTAGTCGTCCGCACCGGCGCGGAAGCCCGCCACCTTGTCGCCGAAGGCCTCGCGCGCGGTCAGGATCAGGACAGGCAGCGACACCCCCGCCGCACGCCACTCCTTCAGCACATCGAGGCCATCGCGCCCCGGCAGGCCGAGATCGAGCACGCAGGCGGCGTAGCGCTCATGCAGGCCGAGATGCAGCGCCTCCTCCCCGTCCGGGGCGTGGTCCACCACGAAGCCGGCGGCGGCGAGCGCGCGGGAGAGCTGAGCGGCGAGCGTCGCGTCGTCCTCGGCGAGCAGCACCCTCATGGCCGGCGCGCCTCGATCATGCCTTGGCCGTCTACATCAAGCAGCGCGCCATCCACGGCCGAGACGCGGATGCGCAGGATGTCCCCGCGCGGCGTCTGCCAGCGCAGCAGGTAGACGATGTCGGCGTTCTCGTGCGCACGGCCGCGCACCACCTCGGCCTCGATCATGCGCCCGAGATAGCGCGCCTCGACGCGGCTGACGATCTCGGGCAGGGGCAGCAGGCCCTGTGCGGGCACCGGCGCCGCGAGGCAGGCCGGAAGCAGGAGGAGATGCCGGCGGAGCATGGCGCTTCCTCGGCGCCTCTGCCTGAACGGCGCTTGAACGGGGCGGTTCCGGCAGGGTTCAAGGAGCATGCGGCAGAAGGGGCGCGTGTTCGACCTCGCAAGGGAGCATAGCATGACGAACCGCAAGACCCTCCTCGCCGGCCTCGGCCTCGCCGCGTTGCTCGCGGCACCCGCCGCGGCGCAGGTGCCGATCGGCAGCCTCACGCCCGGGGGTGTCGCCATCCAGGGCACGGTCACCGACGTCTTCGGCAACCGTTTCGTCCTGCAGGACCAGAGCGGGCGGATGCTCGTGGATGGCGGAGGACCGCGCCACCAGCGACTCGACATCCGACCCGGCGAGCGGCTGACCGTAATCGGACGGCTGGAGGAGAGCGGCTTCCGCGCCGAGATCATCCGACGCGAGGACGGGCGTGAGATCGCCGTCGCGCGCCCCGCCGGCCCGCCGCCGCGCGCGGCCGAGACGCCGGACCGCCGCGGCCCCTCGCGCCACGCTGCCGTCATCGCGCCGGAGGCGGCGGTGCGCGCCGCCGAGGCCGCGGGCTACCGCGTCCAGGGCAGCCCGGAGCGGCATCCGCGGCATTACGAGATGACGGCGCTCAATCCGCGCGGCGAGCGGGTTCAGGTGCATGTGGACTTCGAGGGCCGCGTCTACCGCGAGATCTGGGACCGCGGCCGAGGCTTCGGCGGCCGACCGGAAGAGGCGGAGGCGCGCCGCATGGCCGAGGCGGCGGGCTACCGCCTCACCGGGCCGATGGAAGCGCGTCCGCGCCACTGGGAGGCGGAGGCGCTGCGAGCAGACGGCCAGCGCGTGCGGCTGCACCTCCATGCCGACGGTCTGCGCCGCGTCGAGACCGTCCGCTGACTCGCGCGGGGGCGCCGTCCGACGGCGCCTCCGCCCATCGCCCGAAGGGAGGAGAACCCCGATGCGCCGCCGCGGCCTGCTCTACGCCGCGCCGGTCGGCCTCGCGCTGCTCGGCGCGGCGGCCACCGGCCAGCTTCTGTCCGCCTCGCCGCCCGCAGCACCCGAGACGATCACGCCCCAGCGCCGCGACGTCGCGCGCACCGTCACGGCCACCGCCGAGCTGCTGCCCGCGCGCGAGGTCGAGGTGGGCGCGCAGGTCTCGGGGCAGCTCAGCCGCCTGCTGGTCGCCGAGGGTGACCGCGTCGAGGCGGGCCAGCTCCTCGCCGAGATCGACCCGCGCCGCGCCGCCGCCGAGCTGCTGCGCGCCGAGGCTGCGCTCGCCGCGCTCGAGGCCGAGATCCTGATTGCCGGCGAACAGGCGGCGATGGCTAGGCGCCAGCATGAGAGGCTAGCACGGCTCGGTGCGCGTGGGGTCAGCGCGCCCGCCGCCATCGAGGACGCAGCCTCGCAGCGCGCCATCGCAGAAGCCCGGCTCACTGTGCTGCAGGCCCAGAAGCGGCAAGCGGAGGCAGCGGCGGAGACTGCGCAGCTCAACCTCCAGAACACGCGCATCCTCGCCCCCATCGCGGGCACGGTGACGCAGATCCTGGCCCGCCAGGGGCAGGTGCTGAACGCCACCAACACCGCCCCCGTGATCCTGCGCATCGCCGACCTGTCGGAGATGCGCCTGCGCGCCGAGCTGTCGGAGGCCGATGTCTGGCGCGTCCGGCCGGGGCAGCCCGCCTGGTTCACCGTGATCGGCGCCGGCGAGCGCCGCTGGGAAGGGCGGCTCGAGGCGATCCAGCCCGAGGCGGTTCCGAACCGCGACACCGTGTTCTTCCACGGGCATTTCGTGGTGCCCAACACGGACGGCGCGCTGCGCAGCCGCATGTCGGCCCAGGTCTTCTTCGTGCTGGAGGAGAGCCGCGGCGCGCTCGCCCTGCCGCTCGCCGCGCTGCGGGGCGCGGGGCGGCGCGGGGCGGAGGATGCGGTGGCCGTGCTCCAGCCCGATGGGCGCTTCGCCTGGACGCCGGTGCGGCTCGGCGCGCGCGACGAGGTGCATGTGGCGGTGCTCGACGGCATCGGCGAAGAGGCGCGGATCGCCCCGCGCGCGGAGCGGGTGCGATGAGCAGGCCCGTCCTCAGCCTCTCCGGCGTGACGCGCACCTTCGGCGAGGGCGATGCCGCCGTCACCGTGCTGCACGGCATCGACCTCGAGATCCGGGCCGGGGAGTTCGTGGCCATCGTCGGCCAGTCGGGCTCGGGCAAGTCCACGCTGATGAACATCATGGCCGCGCTGGACCGGCCGACGACCGGCGAGGTGCGCGTGCTGGGGCGCGAGATCGGCGGCCTCGGCCTCGCCGAACGGGCCTGTTTCCGGCGCGCCCATTTCGGTTTCATCTTCCAGCGCTACCACCTGATTCCGGCACTGACGGCGCTCGAGAATGTCGAGATCCCGGCGCTCTACGGCGGCATGGCTCCAGCGGCGCGCCGGGCGCGGGGGCTCGCGCTGCTCGAGCGTCTCGGCCTCGCCGGGCGTGCGCAGCACCGACCGGGCGAACTGTCCGGCGGGCAGCAGCAGCGCGTGGCCATCGCGCGGGCGCTGATCAACGACCCCGGGATCATCTTCGCCGACGAGCCGACCGGCGCGCTCGACAGCGGCAGCGGGCAGGCGGTGATGGCGCTGCTGCGCGGGATGCACGCCGAAGGCCGCACCATCGTCATGGTCACGCACGACCCGGCGCTGGCGCGCGAGGCAGACCGGATCGTGACCGTGCGCGACGGGCGCGTGATCTCCGACGAGGTGCTGCGGCCGCGCGGCGATGTGGTGGCCGCGCCCGCCGCGCCGCCTGAGGCGGCCAGGGCAGCCGTGCTGCCGGGGCTCGGCCCGGCGCTGGCCATGGCTTGGCGCGCGCTCGGCGCGCGGCGGCTGCGCAGCCTGCTGACCATGCTCGGGATCCTGATCGGGGTCGCCTCGGTGGTGGCGATGATGGCGATAGGCGCCGGAGCACGCGAGCAGGTGCTCGCCTCGATCCGCGCCATGGGCACGGACCTGATCGAGGTGAAGCGCGGGGCGCGGAATGTCCGCGGCGGGGAGGACAGCGTGCGCACCCTCGTGCCCGGCGATCTCGCCGCCATCGCGCGCCTGCCCGAGGTGCTGGCCGCCATCCCCGAGACCAACCGCGCCTTTCCCGTGCGCGCGGGGGAGGTGGACCACCGCGTGACGGTGGTGGCGACCGGGGCCGACTTCCCTACGGTGCGCGACTGGCATCCGGTCAGCGGACGCTTCTTTACCGCAGAGCACGAGGATCGCCACGCGCTGGTGGCCGCCATCGGCCATACCGCTTGGCGCATCCTGTTCCCAGACGGGCGCGATCCGGTCGGCGAATACATCCGCATCGGCAACACGCCCTTCCAGGTGATCGCGCTGATGGAGCGCAAGGGCGTGGTGACGGGCGGCGGGCGCCACGACCGCGACGAGCAGATCTGGGTGCCCTCCACCACGGGCGCGAGCCGGCTCTTCGGTCATACGCACTTCGCCGACATCATCGCGCGCATCCGGCCCGGGGCCGATCTCGCCGCGGCGGAACGGAGCATCCACCGCCTGCTGCTGGAACGCCACGGGCAGGAGGACTTCCACCTGCGCAACATGAGCGCGGCTATCGCCCAGGCCGAGCGGACGCAATCCTCCTTCGCGCTGCTGCTGGGATCGGTCGCGGCCATCTCGCTGCTGGTCGGCGGCATCGGGGTGATGAACATCATGCTCGTGAGCGTGACCGAGCGCACCGCGGAAATCGGACTGCGCACGGCGGTGGGCGCGCGGCCGGCCGATGTGACGCTGCAGTTCCTGATCGAGGCGGCCTGCCTGTGCCTGCTCGGAGGCCTGCTCGGCGCGGCACTCGGGGTGGGGGCGAGCCTCGCCCTGCCGCAGCTCGCGCCGGGATTCGCGAGCGTGGTGACGCCCGGGCCGGTGCTGCTCGCGCTGGTCTGCGCGCTGGGCTGCGGCCTGATCTTCGGCATCGCCCCGGCGCGCCGCGCCGCACGGCTCGATCCGGTGGCCGCGCTGGCAGGGCCGTGAGGGATCGTGTCGAGACGAGCAGGTGCGCCAAGGGAGAAAGCGCGCGTCGTGCTACGGCGGAGGGCAGTGATCCCGAAACTTTCGCTCCCCGGTTCCCTTTCCTACGCCATCGCCTGTCTGCCAGCCATTGAAATCAGGCGGCGCGTCAATCGCCAAACGGGCTGTCCCCAACGATCTCACCCGCACTCCGCCCGCGCCTGCCGGCACCGGGCGCCGATCACCGCCCGGCGAGACACCGCCAGGCGTCAGGGTGGGCCCGCACCGGCGCGACCAGTTCGGCGTGCTCGGCCTCCGGCAGCAACACCGCCGGCTCCCCGTCCGGCGTCTCGGGCAGGGACACTTCGAGCATCCCGCCCTCGCGCCGCCGCCGCCGCGCCAGGACGATCAGCGCAAGCCCGTCCCGCTCGACGCGCAGCGCCACGCGGGGGGTGCGCAGCTCCCGCGACGGAAGACGCAGGTCCACAACGCGCCAAGGCTCGGGCGGGCGCTCGCCTGCGCGCGGGGTTTGGGCGGTCGGCTTCGGGTTCGTCGTCAGGTTGTCGCATGCTCGATCACGTCTTCTGCCGGCAGGTGGTCCGGCGGGTGGCAGGTCCAGCACCGCCACCCGCGCGGGCTGATGCGTTCGCGCCACCACCGCCCGCCGGCTTCGGCGCGATGGCGCGAACAGCAGGAACACCGGGCGCCCGGGGAGGGCAGCGCCGAGACGTCGGCCCAGGACGGGGGCCGGTGCAGCGCCGCCCGTTCCAGCCCGGCCAGGTGGTCGCGGTGGTCGGCCTCGGGCTGCGGCACCGGCCCCTCGCCCGCGGCGTCCGCCACACGCGCCGCGGCGATGACGGCGCGCTCCCGGGCGAGGTCGGGATCGGGTTCGGCCAGCCCGGCGGCGCCCGCGGCGGCCAGGCGCAGCAGCCGGGCGGCCTCGCTCCTCTCTCCGCAGGCCTTGCCGATAGTGCCGATAGTGCCGATAGCCCGGGCCGAGTGTTCCTCGCGCACCCTATCGGCACTATCGGCAACGCTGCCGCGTGGCTCTCTTTCCCCTTGGGCCGCGCGCCCTTCCTCCGGACCCTCTGCCGTTAGTGTGGTTCGTGTCGTTAGCGAAGCGGATCGTGCCGCCTTGCTAACGGCACTATCGGCACTATCGGCAAGGCCTCCGCAAAGCCGCGCCAGCCGAGCACGCCAGCCCGTCAGGGGCGCACCTCCCTCCGTCACGGTCGCACCTCCCCAAGCGCCGGGTTCATCTCCCAATCCTTGCGGGAGCGGCCCGGCACCTCGCCCGCGCGGAATGGCGCGGCACGGCACCACCCGGCCGCGGCCAAGTCGGCTAGGGCAGCGTCCATTCGCTCGGCGGTCGGGATGCCAGGCCCGTTCGGTAGCCGGCGCTGCGCCTTGGCGTTCAACATGTCCGGCCGCGGGTCCTGCCGCAGCCACCACCGCGCCAGCCGCCGGGCGTCGCGCTCGGCCTCCGGCAAGGCGGCTTCCCCGAACACCCGGCGGGCCATGGGCACCGCGTATTCGCTCAGGAACCCGATGGCCCGCACCACCGCGTCGGCGTCCACCGCAGCAGGCGGCGGCGCACCCTCTTGTTGCGTCAGCCAGTCGAGATGCTGGAACACCACCGCCAGCCGCAGCGCGAAGCCCGGCAGCTTCCCCACCCACGACAGGAACAGCCCGGATGCATCCGCGGCCATCTCGGCCGCCTCTTCGCGCCATTCTTGCAGGTGCGCGGCAGCTGCTTCCGTGAAGGGCAACAGACCGCGCTCGGGTGGGTGCCACGGCAGGGCTTCCACCCGCCGCAGCGCCGCAACAAGGCGGCCGGTCGGAGGCGGGCGGGTCGGGCGCGTCGGGTTGCGCCGTGCCGGCCAAGCGCAGAGGAACCGCGAGGCCAGTCCGTCATCATCCCCGGCCAGCAGCAGCGAGGCCACGCGGTCGGGCTGGATGGTGCCGACAATGCCGAAGGTGAGATGCGGCACCGTCACGCCCGCATCCCCGTCCTTCACCCGGTCGGGCATCCACCGCCGCCCGCCATAGGCAGCGATCCAGAACGCCCGATCCGCGTCAGCCGCGCCGGAGTAGCGGCCCATGGCACCAAGCCAACCGGCAAGTTCGTCGCGCAGCAGCAGCAGCCCGCGCGGGTTCTGCGCCGCCATGTGCCCGGCTTTCTCGATCGTCGCGTCGCTCGTGACGATGCGGCGCCTCGCGGGCGGGGCGGGTTCGCGGGCGGCCTCGGGCTCGAGCGGTGGCGCGGCACCGTTCTTTACCGCGGCCTTCACCTCGTCCTGCCACCGCTCCCGCCTTTCGCGCGCTTCCTGCCGGCGGGTGCGGTAGTCGCGCTGCCGGGCCTCCCAATCTTCGTTCGCTTCGGCTTCCACCACGGCGAGCGCGTCGGCCGCCTCGTCCATCCCGGAGGATTTGCCGGAGGATGGCAGCCCCACCAGCGAACACCACAGAACCGGCGGCTCGGCCCACCCGCTCCACGGGGATCCCCACCGCGCGTTGCCGAGACGCGGCGCCACCGCGGCGAGCGCGGCGAGACCTACGTAGTCCGGCGGGCAGCCGCGGGCCTCGGCGGCGTTTTCGAAAAAGTCGCCCCATCAACCAGGGAACAGGATGGCGGGCCAGCCAGGCGGCGGCAGCGCCTCGGCGCGGGCTAGCGTCGGGTCGGGTGTGGGCCAAGCGGCCGGCGCGGGTGTATCGCCCGCCCGCTCCCACGCCCGCCGGGCCTCGCGTGCGCCGTTCGCCAGCCCCTTTTCCCGCAGCCAGGCGCCTGCCTCCGGATCAGCTTCGCAGGCGGCGAGAAAGGCGGCGTAGTCGCCTCCCGCGGCCTTCACGCGGGCGGCGATCCCGAACGCCCGCGCACTGCGGCTGCCGTCGCCACCAGCCGGCGCGGCGCGCGGCGCATCACCCTGGAACCGTGGCCCGATATCGCGCAGCAGCGTGGCAAGCGCGTCGGTCGGAACCTCGCGCAGCTCGGCCGGCGCGCCGGCCAACCGGGCATCCGTCACGGCGTAGTAGCGCCCGCCGAGATGCACCTCGATGGCCGGCGGATGCTCCGCGCCGCTGCGGCGCTTGAAGGAACGCCCGTAGCCCTCGGGCGGCAGCAGCCCCTCCGTGCGCAGGGACGCCACGGCGCCGGCGCCCATGCGGAACAGCGCCTTCACGCCCGTTCCGGATGGGGACACCTCGGCGTAGGTGTCGAGCAGCTCCAGCACCTCGTGCGCCCAAGGTTCCAGGGCGCCGGTCGCGGGATCGCGGCAGGCGTCGAGGTCAACGCCACCGATCCGGAGCCCGTGCCAATCCCCGAGGACAAGCCCGACACCGCCGGGGCCGTGCGTGGGCGGCGGCAGGCGACGGTAGGCCGCTTCGGCTTCCAGGCGCGTCGCCCAATCCTCGGGGCGGGTGCTGGCAGCCTCGCGCAGCGTGCGGGGCGCCTTCGGAACCTTCGTCGGTCGCCCGTTGCGAAGTTCGGTCTGCCAAGCGAGCCAGCGAGGGGGTGACGCCAGCGTGTGAAGCGTGGGGGCGTTCATGCCGCGCCCTCCCGCAGCCGGCGCAGGCAGGCGAGCGCGTCGGCCAGGGCGAAGAACACCAGCGCCACCGGCCCGCCACTCTCGGCAAGCACGGCGTCGGCCAGCGCCTCGCCCTTGCGGCTAGGCCATGTCAACCCTTCGTCATGCGTGAGAATGGCGTGAACCTTGCCGCGCTGCATCAGGCGGTCGGGCCGCGCATCCTCCGGCGTGTTGGCGACCATTCTCACCCACGCGTCGGGGTGCATCCCCGCTACGGCAGGCAGATGGAACAGCCGTGCGGCACCGCCTTCGGGCACGCGCAGCAGGGGAGAAGTCGTGTCGCGCATCGTGCGCTCCTTGCCTGTCGGAGCGGGCGCGGCTCGGGCTTGACCCTATCGGCGAAGCGCGGCATGTGGCGGGTGTCAGCACCGCCTAGCCGTTTGGCTTCGCCGCCGGGTCGCGCACAACGCGCCCGGCGGTTGTCATTCCACGCCCAACAGCCGGCGCAGCGAGGCAGCATCCACGAGCGTCCGCCCGCCGACGCGGAACAGGCGCAGCCGCCCTCTTTTCGCGTGGCGGCGCAGCGTTGCCGGATGCAGCCCGGACAGGGCGGAGGCGTCGGCCAGCGTATAGGCCAGCGCGTGCGGCGACAGCGCAGGCTTGGTCCTGCGCGCGCCGGTGGGTGGCGTGTGCAAAGCGGTGCGCATGGAGGCGCTCCCCGGCATTCAAGTATCCCGGCACGTCGCCGGTTGCGCCACAGATGCAGCGTTCCCGGCCTGGGCGCGTCCCCCGCGATGGGCGATTTTCCGGGTCGATCCCGTGGCAGGGCGTCGAGGCAATCGCCGGCGATGAGGCGCGCGACGAGAGCGCAAGACGGCTCACGAGATGAGGCCTGCGCCTAGGCCCTGAACCCAAAGTGGTGGACGCGACGCGAGGCGATTTGATTCTAGCTCCTGGGTTGTCGGGAGCCAGTCATGCCGCGGTTTGACCTGAGCGAGGCGGAATGGCGCATCATCGAGCCTCTGCCGCCGGGGGCCGACGGGCA
Organism: Acetobacteraceae bacterium; assembly: GCA_025055335.1. Taxonomy (GTDB): domain Bacteria; phylum Pseudomonadota; class Alphaproteobacteria; order Acetobacterales; family Acetobacteraceae; genus JANWXJ01. The sequence goes on along the minus strand of JANWXJ010000065.1, from coordinate 30 downwards.
GCGGATGGGGCGGCCGCGCACGGACGACCG
>JANWXJ010000241.1 GCA_025055335.1 Acetobacteraceae bacterium | reverse complement strand
CGCCGCCGCGCCGAACGCCGGGGCTGAGGCGCCCCTAGCCGCCCGGCGCCGAGGCGAGCGCGCCGCGGCAGAGATCGAGCGCCGAGCGCGCCCGCGGGCTGCCCTCGGCCATCGCCTTCTTCCAGGACAGCTTGTGCAGCGGGTAGCGGGCATGCAGCGCCTCGGCCCGATCCCGCTCCTGCGGGGCGAGCGGCACCCCCTGCGGCGCGCCCCGGCGGCCCTCGAGATCGAGCAGATTGCCGAGCGCGAGCGGCCCCGCCGCCGGCACAAGCTGGCAGCGCGCCCATTCCGCCGCCGCCTCCGGCCGGCCGCGCAGCAGCACGAGGAAACTGCGGTGCATCACGAAATAGAACGGCAGATCGCGCCCGGATGCCGCATGCCGCTCGAGGATGGCGCGATACAGCGCCCCCCAGCCGGCGATCAGCGCCGAAGCGCCATCCCCCGCCAGGAACCAGGTGGAGATCGGCTTCTCCTGTTCCGGCAGGGAGAACAGGAAGCAGCCCGCCCGCTGCGTCAGCAGCGGCAGCCAGGCGTCGAGGGGCGCGGTGCAGAACAGCGTCGCGTCCGCCCATACCCCGCCGAAGCGCGACAGCAGCCGCAGCCGCAGCAGGTTGGAGCGCACGCGCTCCGGGAAGGGCCCGAGGTCGAACCCGGGCGGGCCGACCAGCGCCTCGGCGCGGGCAGCGTCGAGGGCGGCGATCTCGTGCCGCGGGTTCCATCGGCGCCAGCTCTCGAGGCAGAGGCGGCAGACCTCCGGCGCCTCCGTCCAGCCCTGGCCCCAGTAGAGCCATGTGCGGCGCGGCACCTCGCGCCGCTTCGCCTCCGGCGGCGGCGGCAGGGCGGCAAGGATCGCCGCCGCCTCGGCATCGAAGGCGGCCCGCTGCCGCGCCGTGCCGAGGCCCTCGATGCGTCCCTCCTCGTCCATCGGGCACAGGCTGCCACGCGCGGACGGCACCGGTAAGGCCCTGGCCGCCCCCCGGCCGCTTTGGCAGGATGCGGCCGATGCCGCACTACCTGGTGACCGGCGGGGCCGGCTATGTCGGAAGCCACACCGTGCTTGCGCTGCGCGAGGCGGGCGCGGAGGTGACGGTGCTCGACGACCTCTCGACCGGCCACGCCGAGGCGGTGCCCGCAGGGGTCGCTCTCGTCCGCGGCGACGCCGGCGACGAGCGCCTGCTCCGCCGCCTCTTCGCCGAGCGGCGCTTCGACGCCGTGTTCCATTTCGCCGCCCTCTCGCTCGTCGGCGAGTCGGCCCGCCGTCCGCTGCACTACCTCGCCCGCAACCTCTCGACCACCGCCCGTCTTGCCGAGGCCGCCGCCGAGGCCGGGTGCCTCCGCTTCGTGCTCTCCTCGACGGCGGCGATCTTCGCCGAGGGCGTGCCGCTGCCGATCGGCGAGGACGCGCCGCAGGCCCCGGCCAGCGCCTACGGCGACTCGAAGCGCATGGCCGAGGCGGCCCTCGCCTGGGCCGAGCGCGCCTACGGCCTGCGCTGCGCCTGCCTGCGCTACTTCAACGCCGCCGGGGCGGATCCGGCGCTGCGCACGGGCGAGGACCACAGGCCCGAGACGCATCTGATCCCGCTTGCCATCCGCGCCGCCCTCGGCCAGGGCCCCGCCCTCACCGTCCATGGCAACGACTACCCGACCCCCGACGGCACCGCGATCCGCGACTATGTGCACGTCTCCGACCTCGCGGCGGCGCATCTTGCCGTGCTGCCTCTGCTCGAGAGGGGTTCGGTGCGCTTCAACCTCGGCACCGGGCGGGGCCATATCGGTGCAAGAGGTGATCGCCGCCGTCGAGCGCGACTTGGGCCGCCCGGTGCCGCACCGGATCGGGCCGCGCCGGGCGGGGGACGTGCCGGCGGTCGTCGCCTCGCCCGCGCGGATCATGGCCGCGACCGGCTGGCGCCCGCGCCTCTCCGCGCTCGAGGACATCGTGGCCACCGCCCTCGCCTGGCACCGCGCCCGCCCCGAGGGCTTCCGCAGCAGAAGCGCGGCCGCGGCCCCGGCATGAGCGATCCGCTCGAGGCGAGGATCGCCGCGCTCGAGGCGGAGCTGCGCCGGCTCGCCGCGCGGGTCGAGGCGCTCTCGGCCTGGGAGGCGGCGCGCGCCCCGATCCTCGCCCGCCATGCCGAGCCGCCCGCCGCCGCCGCGCTCCCCGCCGAGGCGGTGCTGGAGGCGGCCGAGTTCATCTCTTTCGGGGATGGCTTCCACACGCTGGAAACCCTGCCCGACGGCACCCCCTGCCGCTGGACCGGCGCCTCGGCGCGCGCCACCTTCTGGGTGGACCGCTCGCGCCCGCTGCAGCTCGCGGCCGAGGTGGTCTCGCGCGGGCGGCTGCCGCCCGAGGCGCCGCCGATCCTCGAGGTGGAGGGGCTGCGGCTGCCGCTCCTGCGCGAGGGCGAGGGGCGGCGGCACCGCGCCGGGCCGATCCCGCCGCGCCCCGGCACCGGGCCGACCGAGATCGCGCTCCACATCCCCCACCCCTTCCGCCCCTCCGATTACGGCGAAGCCGACCGCCGCCTGCTCGGCATCCAGATCGCCCGCCTCTCGCTCGGGCCCCTGCCATGACGCCGGAGCTCTCCGCCGCAATCTGCACCCATCGGCGCTACCACCTGCTCGATGGCGCGATCGCCTCGCTGCTCCCGCAAGCGGGTGCGGCGGTGGAGGTGCTGGTGGTGGACAACTCCCCGGGCGCCCCCGGCTCGGCCGAGGCGCGGGCGCGGCACGAGGGGGGGGTGCGCTGGATCGAGGAGCCGCTCGCCGGCCTCTCGCGCGCGCGGAATGCCGCGATCGCCGCAGCGCGGGCGCCGGTGCTCGCCTTCCTCGACGACGACGCGCGCGCCGCCCCCGGCTGGGCGGCCGGGTTCCTCGCGGGCTTCGCGCGGCTCGGGCCGGCCGTCGCCTGCCTGGGCGGGCGGGTGCGGCTTTCCTGCGCCTCGCCCCCGCCGCCCTGGCTCGACCGCCGGCTCGAATCCTTCCTCTCCGCCCTCGACTGGGGAGAGGAGACCCGCCCCCTCGCCCCCGGGGAATGGGTGGCGGGCGCCTCGGTCGCCTACCGCACCGAGGCGCTGCGGCAGGCGGGCGGGTTCAGCACCGCCCTCGGGCGGAGCGGGGCGGCGCTGTCGCTGCTGTCGAACGACGAGACGGAGCTGTCCGAGCGGCTTGCCGCGCGCGGCCTGCTCACGGGCTACACCCCGCTCGCCGAGGCGGAGCATCTCGTGGATCCCTCGCGCCTGACGCAGGCGTGGTTCCGCCGGCGGATCGCGTGGCAGGCGGTATCCGACCTGCTGGCCGGGCGCGCGGCGGAGGATCCGGCCGGCGCCTGGCAGCGGGTGAAGGACTGGCTGCTCGAGCAGAACCCGGCCGGGCGCACCCTCCGCGCGCTGGTGACGGACCAGCCCGACGCCGCTTCGCTCGCCGCCCAGATGGGGGCGGTGCACGGGGCGGTGCTCGCGCTGCTCGCCGAGGCCGAGGACCGCGATGGCTGATCCCTCCGGCTGGGCCGGGGCGCGGGTGCTGATGCTGGCCCCCACCCCGACCTGGCCGCTCGACCAGGGGAACCGCCGGCGCATCCACGCCCTCGGCCAGGCGATCCGGCGGGAGGGGGCGGAGGTGCATTTCGCCCACTACCCCTCCGAGCACGACTGGCGCGGCCGCGCCGATCCCCGCGCCCACCGCGAGATGGCGGCCCAGTGGGACGGCTATTTCGCGATCCCCCCGACCCGCCCGCCGCATCCCCCGCCCGCCTCCGGGCCGGACCACCTGATCGACGAATGGTGGGATCCGGCGATCGGCACCTTCCTCGACTGGTTCTTCGCCCGCCACCGCACCGATGCGCTGGTCGTGCACTACCCCTTCCTCTCCCGCGCGCTGCTGCACGCCCCGCCCGGGTGCCTGCGCATCCTCGACATGCACGACCGCTTCGCCGGGCGGCGCGAGGTGCTGGCGCGGGCCGGGATCGCGCCCGAGTTCTTCCACACCACCGAGGAGCAGGAGGCGATCGCCCTCGCCCGCGCCGATCTCGTGCTCGCGATCAAGCGCGAGGAGGCGGCGGCCTTCCGCCGCGCCGCGCGCACGCCCGTGGTGGTGCTGCCGCATGCCGAGCCCCCGCGCGAGGTGCCGCCCACGCCCGGGCGGGGGGTGCTGCGCTTCGGCATCATCGGCGCGCGCAACAGCATCAACCGCGCGGCCACGGGGGCCTTCCTCGCCGCCCTGCACGAGCGGCTGCGCGGCACCCTCCTGCCCTGCGAGATCCTGCTCGCCGGCTCGATCTGCGCCGAGTTCCCGCCCGAAGCCCTGCCGCGCTACGTCCGCCGCCTCGGGCCGGTCGAGGATGTTGGCGCCTTCTACGCCGAGGCCGATGTGGTGCTCGCCCCGCTCGCCGTCTCGACCGGGCTCAAGATCCGGGTGGGCGAGGCGCTTGCCTTCGGCCGCCCCGTCCTCGCCCTGGCCCATGCCTTCGAGGGCTATCCGCCGCAGCACCCCTTCCACGCCCTGCCGGATCTGCCTGCGCTGCTGGCGGCGATGGAGCGCGTGGTGGCCGAACCCGCGCTGCTTGCCGAGCTTGCCGACGCCTCTCGCCGCGCCGCGGCAGAGGTGACCGAACAGGCGCGGGCCGGGCTTGCCGCCTGCGGCGCGCGGCTTGCGGCGCTGCCGTCCGGCTGCCTCGTCCCGGTGCCCGCGGAGGCGGCGGCGCGCCTGCCCGTGCTGCTCGAGCAGGCGCTGGCGGCGGCCGAGGCGATGCGCCTGCCGGCGGTGGTGCTGCCGCTCGGGGGGGGAGCTGCCGGCCTCCGCGCGCCTCCTGGAGCGGGCCGTGGTCCTCCATCCCTCGCCGCCCGGGGCGCCGCCCGCGCCCGGGGAAGGGGTCCGCCGCGTCGGCAGCCTCGCCTACGCGCTGGCCGCCGGTGCGCGCGTGGCCTGGTTCGCGGCACCCGTGCCGGGGCTGCCGGAGGGCCGCTTCCCCGCCACCGCGGTCATCGCGGCCGATCTCGCCGCCCAGGTCGCGCCGCCGGAGGAGGTGGCGCGCTTCGCCGGGCTTCTCGCCGCCCGCTTCGCCCGGCTGGTAGCGGTTTCGCGGGAGGCGCTCCCGCCGCCCGCCGGGGCCCGGCCGCTTCGCCTTCCACTCTGGCGCGGGACGCCGCAGACGCCGGGGCGGCGGGACGAGTCGATCTGGGTTCTGGCGGAGGCGGCGGATTGCCCCCTGGCCGGCCTCGCCCTTGCGCTTGCCGCGCGCCTCGCACCGCTGCGGCCGCGCCGGGGGGTGTACG
>JANWXJ010000102.1 GCA_025055335.1 Acetobacteraceae bacterium | reverse complement strand
GATCCTGGAAGACCATCTGCGCGGTGCCGAGGCGGGCGCGCAGATCGCCCGTCACGTCGGCGCCATCGAGCAGGATGCGGCCGGCGGAGGGTGTTTCGAGCCCCATCACCAGCCGCGCCAGGGTGGATTTGCCCGACCCGCTCTCGCCCACCACGCCGACGAACTCGCCCCCCCGGATGTCGAGATCGAGCGGCAGCACGGCGGCGACACCGGGCTCGGGCGGGCCGAACAGCGGCCGGCGCCCGGGATAGGTCTTGGCGATCCCTCGCAGCGACAACAGCGGCGGCCCGTGGGCCGCGGGCGGAGCGGCGAGCGGTGCCGCATCGAGCACGCCCGCGGGCGGAGAGAGGCAGGCGCCGGCCGCACGCACGAGATGGCCCGGCGAAATCTCCACCGCCCCGGGCGGGGCCGCCGCGCAGGCCGCATCCCGCACCGGGCAGCGCGGCGCGAAGCGGCAGCCGGGCAGCGCGGCGAAGGCGGCGATCCCCGGCATCTGCTCGGGCAGCGCGGCAAGCCGGCGGCGCGGGCCGGAGAGCGGCGGCAGCGCGCCGACGAGGGCGCGCGTGTAGGGATGCCTCGGGCGGGAGAGGACGGCGGCGGCAGGGCCGTGTTCCACCGCCTCTCCGGCGTGCAGAACCATGATGCGGTCGCAGACATGGCCGGCGAGGCGAAGATCGTGCGTGATGAACAGCAGCGCCGTGCGGTGGCGCACCTGCATGGCGCGGATGAGTTCCACGATCCGCGCCTGGGTGGAGACGTCGAGCGCCGTGGTCGGCTCGTCCGCCACCACGAGCGCCGGGGTGGAGGCGAAGGCGAGCGCGATCAGCACCCGCTGGCACTGCCCGCCCGAGAGCTGGAAGGGATAGCGGCGCGCGATCGCCGGCGGATCCGGCAGCCGCACGGCGGCAAGCGCCGCGAGCATGCGCGGGACGCGCTCTGGCTTCGGCACGGCAAGCCGCGCGAGATGTTCCGCGAACTGCTGCCCGACGGTGAGCAGCGGATTGAGCGCCGTCAGCGGCTCCTGCGGGATGAAGGCGATGCGGTCGCCGAGCAGGGTGCGGCGTTCGGCCCGCGGCATGGCGGCGAGGTCGCGCCCGGCGAAGCGGAGGCTGCCGGCGCTGACGGCGAAGCCCTCCGGCAGGTTGCCGGCGACGACGCGCCCGAGCATGGATTTCCCCGCCCCCGACTCGCCGACGAGGCCGAGCACCTCCCCCGCATCCAGGCGGAAGGAGATGCCGCGCAGCACCTCGAAGGCGCGGCGCCCGGCGCGCAGCGACACCGCGAGCCCCTCAGCCTCAAGCACGGCCACCGACCACCTCGCGCGAGACGATCAGCCGGTTGTCGAGCGCCCGCCGCAACCCGTCGCCGAGCAGGTTGAAGCCGAGCACCGTGACGAAGATGCCGAGCACCGGGAACACCACGCCCCAGGGCATCAGGAACATGGCCTGCCGCGCATCGGCGATCATCACGCCCCAGGCCGGCACGCTCGCCTCCACAGAAAGCCCGACGAAGGACATGATCGCCTCCACCACCACGGCGATGCCCATCTCGAGCGCCATGACGGTGATCACGAGAGGCAGCACGGCCGGCAGCACCTCCCGCCACAGCACCCGCATCCGCCCGAAGCCGAGCAGCCGCGCGGCGGCCACGTAGTCCCGCCGGACCACCACCATCACCTCCGAGCGCACGATGCGGCAGAAGCGCGTCCAGTCCACGACGATGATGGCGAGGATCACCTTGTGCACGCCCGCGCCGAGGCCGACGAGCAGGATGAGGGCCAGGATCACCGGCGGGAAGGCCATCCAGACGTCGATCGCCCGTCCGATCAGCGCATCCGTCCGCCCGCCGAGCGTGCCGGCGAGCAGCGCGAGGGCGGTGCCGAGCAGCATCGCCCCGCTCGCCGCCAGCACCGCCACATAGAGGGCGATGCGCGCGCCGAACAGCAGGCGCGAGAGGACGCAGCGCCCGAGCTGGTCGGTGCCGAGCGGATAGGCCGGATCCCCGCCCGCCGCCCAGGCCGGCGGCAGGAGGGTGTTGAGCAGGTCCTGCTCCTGCGGATCATGCGGCGCGATCCAGGGCGCGAGCAGCGCGGCGACCGCCACCGCCAGCACGAGCGCGCCCCCGATCACGACGCGCGGCGAGCGGAGGCAGCGGCGAAACGCGCTCATGCCGGGCGAAGCCGCGGGTTCACAAGCATGTAGAGCACATCCACGAGCGCGTTCAGGCAGAGCACCAGCACGCAGTAGATCAGCGCCACCGCCTGGATCACCGGCAGGTCCTGGTTGCGCACCGCATCCACCATCAGGTTTCCGAGCCCGGGATAGGCGAAGATCACCTCGACCAGCACCGTGCCGCCGAACATGAATCCGGCCTGCACGCCGATCAGGCTGATCGTCGGCAGGGCGGCGTTCTTGAGCGCATGGACAAGCAGCACCCGGTGCTCGGGCAGGCCGCGCAGCCGGGCCATGGCGATGTAGTCCTCGTGGATCGCCTCCTGCAGGGAGGCGCGCAGCACCCGCATCACCAGCGGCGCGAGGCCGATCGCAAGCGCCGCGGCGGGCAGCAGCAGGTGCCGCAGCGCCGAGGCGAAGGCGGCGGGATCGCCGGCGATCAGCGCATCAAGCAGCAGGAAGCCGGTGACGGCGGGGGGCAGCGTGAGCGCGGGATCGAGCCGCCCCATGAAGGGCATCGCCTGCAGCAGCACGCCGAACAGCAGCACGAGCAGGATCGCCCAGAGGAACTCCGGGATGGCGAGCAGCAGGGAGGTGCCGACATCGAGCGCATGCTCGCCCGGCGTGCCGCGCAGCGCGAACAGCAGGAGCCCGCCGCCGACCCCGGCCAGGATCCCGAACAGGAGGCCGAGCGCGATCAGCTCGAGTGTCGCGGGCAGCGCGTGGGCGACGAGCTCCGCCACCCCGCGCCGGAAATGGATCGAGGTGCCGAACTCCCCCGCGAGCATCCGCCCGACCCAGATGGCGTACTGCTCGGGCAGCGAGCGATCCAGCCCGAAATCCCGCCGCAACTGCGCCATGTCCGCCTCGGAGGCGCCGGGGGGGAGCGACATGGCGATGGGATCGGCCGGCAGCAGCCGCAGCACCACGAACACGAGCGCCGACACCGCGAAGAGGATCGGCACCGCGAGCGCCAGCCTGCGGGCGAGCAGGACGAGGGCGAGCCGCGCCATCCCCTGCCCGCCCCCGCCTCAGCCGCGGAAGGAGTAGCGGTGCGGCAGGATGTGGCCGGTGTCGTACTTCTCGTAGGCCAGCGCCTGCTGGTGCGCGACCGTGCGCACGCCCTGCAGCAGAGGGATCGAGTAGCCGCGCTCCACCGCCGTGCGGTGCAGGGCGCGGTAGCCGGCAAGCCGGCGCTCCTCGTTCGTCTCGGCGAGCAGGGCGCGCACCGGCTCGGCCAGATCGGGGGCCTTGAAGGCGGAGAAGATCGAGTTGGGGTCGAGCAGGTAGCCGCCGTACATCTCGGGGTCGCCGGCGGCGTTGCCCCACTGGAAGATGGTGGCCTCGTGCAGGGTCTGGGCGCGCAGCCGCTCCTGGTAGGTGGTGGCCTCGATGGTCTCGAGCTCGGCGTTGATGCCCACGCGCCGCCACATCTGCACGATGGCGCGGGAGAGGTCGAAGTCGTTCGGGAAGAAGCCGTTGGTGGTGGAGAAGGTGATGTTCACCGGGTTCTGGGGGCCGAAGCCCGCCTCGCGCAGCAGCGCGCTCGCGCGCTCGACGCTGAAGGGGAACTCGAAATCGGCCGGGTAGCCGGGGGTGCCGCGCGCCGCCGGCACCGAGATCGGCACCGCGTTGCCGCCGTAGAGCGCGCGGCTGATCGCCGCCTTGTCGATCGCGTGGTGGGCGGCGAGCCGCACCCGCGCATCGGCGAAGCCGCCGCGGTTGGTGATCTGCAGGATGATGATGTCGGCGGTCGGATCCACGCGCGCGGCGAGCCCCTGCACCGAGGCGAGGCGGAGCGTCTCGCGGATCGGCGTGTCCACCGAGAGCTCGACGCGCCGCCCCTCGATCGCGGCCACCCGCACCGTCGGGTCGCGCACCAGCTCGAAGGTCACGCGCGGGATCGCCGGGCGGCCGCCCCAGTAGCGCTCGTGCGCCTCGAGCACGATGCGCGCGCCCTGCTGGTACTCGCGCAGGCGATAGGGGCCGGAGCCGACGGGTTCGCGCGCGAAGGCGTCGGTGCCGACGCGCTCGACATAGGCCTTCGGCACGACGAAGGAGGCAAGGAAGTAGAGCCACGCCACCGCCGAGGGCATGGGCTCGGAGAAGCGCATCACCGCCCGCGTGGGCGAGGGCACCTCGATGTCGGACAGACGCCGCCACAGGAAGGAGGTGTCGAGCCGCCGCCCGCCCGGCGGCACCGGCTGGCGCGGGCGCTCGAAGAAGGTGTAGCGGATGTCCTCCGCCGTCAGGCGCGAGCCGTCGTGGAACAGCACGTCGTCCCGCAGGTCGAGCTCGAGCGAGAGCCCGTCGTCGCGCCAGCGCCAGGCGGTGACCACGCCGGGGCGCGGGCTCGTGTCCGGGTTCTGGTCGAGCGGCTGGTCGAACACGCATTTGTAGAGCGACTGCACGGCGGCGAGCGTCCGCGCGTTCGGATCCCAGGTGGGCACATCGGCCGGGAAGGCGATGGTGAGCTGGCCGCGCGCTGCGGCCTGCGCCAGCACCCGCTGCGGGACGCCAAGGGCGAGCAGCCCGGCCGTGCCGGCGAGCAGCTCGCGACGGGGAAGAGCGGTGGCCATCTTCGGCCTCCTTTCTGGTTCAGCGTTCGACGAGGGCGAGCACGCGCAAGGGGCTGCCCGATCCGCCGCGGATCTTAAGCGGCGGTGTGATCAGCGCGGCCCCGGTCGGCGGCAGGCGGTCGAGGTTCGTCAGGCTCGCGAGCCCGTACTTGTTGGCGCCATGCAGCAGGGCATGGGCGGGGAAGGGCGGCTCGAATGAGAAGGCCTGGCCGTGGTCGGTGCCGACCGCCTCCACCCCCCAGCCGTTCACGTCCCGCTCGACCAGAAGCCGCACCGCCGCGGCGCTCGGCCCCGGCACATGCGGCCCGTCGGCGCGCATGTTGAGGAAGGCCGCCGGATCGCTGCGCTTCGACCAGTCGGTGCGCATCAGCACCCAGGAGCCTGCGGGGATGCGGCCGTGGCGCGACTCCCATTCCAGGATGTGCCGCGGCTCGAAGACGAAGCGTTCGTCCGCCGCCGCCTGGGCCGAGCAGTCTATCACGCAGGCGGGCGCGATCATGCGCGCGGGCGGCAGCGTGTCGGTCGCGCCGTCCGGCAGGTCGCGCCCCGTGACCCAGTGGATCGGCGCGTCGAAATGCGTGCCCGTGTGCTCGCCGCAGGAGAAGTTGTTCCAGTACCAGGCCGGGCCGCGGGCGTCGTAGCGGCTGATCTCGCTCATCCGGAAGGGTTCGGTGTTGGCGAGCGGCGGCGGAAGCTGGATCACCGGCGTGCCGGGATGGAGCGTCTGCGTCAGGTCGATGATCTCGATCCGCCGCGAGGCGAGCGCGGCGAGGAAGGCCGCGAGCGCCCCCTGCCCCTGCGCCGAGGCCGGGGCGGGAATCGCCGCCGCGGCACCCGCCGCCAGGATCCCGCGCCGCAGAACCGCATCCGTCATGGTCGTTCTCCCTGCTTGGCAGCGCCGATTCCGGCCCCCCGCGCGGGGCCGCGTCAAGCGCCGAAATCACCCCCGCTCGACGAGCGCGAGCACGCGCAGGGGGCTCCCCGACCCGCCCCTGATCTTGAGCGGCGCGGCCACGATCACCGCCCCCGTGGGCGGCAGCTTGTCGAGGTTCGAGAGGCTCGCGAGCCCGAACTTGTTCGCCCCGTGCATCAGCGCATGGGCGGGGAAGGCCGGCTCGAAGGAGAAGGCCTGGCCGTGGTCGGTGCCGACCGCCTCCACCCCCCAGCCGTTCACGTCGCGCCCGGCGGCGAGCAGCCGGATCGCATCCGCGTTCGGCCCCGGCACATGCGGACCATCAGCCTTCATGTTCAGGAAGCGTTCGGGATCGGTGCGCTTCGACCAGTCGGTGCGCATCAGCACCCAGGAGCCTTTCGGGATCAGCCCGTGCTCGCGCTCCCAGGCCAGGATGTGGCGCGGGGTCAGGATGAAACGCTCGTCCTCGGCCGCCTCGCGGCTGACGTCGATCACGCAGGCCGGCGCGATCAGGCGCTGGACGGGAATGGTGTCGGTGGCGCCATCCGCCAGATCCTTGCCGGTGATCCAGTGGATCGGCGCGTCGAAATGCGTGCCCGTGTGCTCGCCGCAGGAGAAGTTGTTCCAGTACCAGGCGGGGCCGCGGGCGTCGTAGCGGCTGATCTCCTCGATCGCGAAGGGCTTCGTCTGGGCGAAGGGCGACGGCAGGCCGATCACCGGCGTGCCGGGATGCAGCGTCTGCGTCAGGTCCACCACCTCGATCCGGCGGGAGGCGATGGCGGCGGCGAACTCGGCGAGCAGGGAGGGCATGAGGGTCGGCTCCGTCAGGGCAGGACGCGCCCGGGGTTCAGGATCCCCTTCGGGTCGAGCGCCTGCTTGAGGGTGGAGAGGAGGGCGAGTTCCGGGCCGCTGCGGGAGAGCGGGAGGAAGGGCCGCTTCAGCCGCCCGATGCCGTGCTCGGCCGAGACCGAGCCGCCGAAGCGGGCGACGGCGGCATAGACCGCCTCCTCGATCGCGCGCTTGATGTCCTTCGTCAGCCCCGGCACCGGCACGATCAGGTGCAGGTTGGAATCGGCCACATGGCCGAAGAACACCGGCATCGCCTGCGGCCAGCCGCGCGCGAGCATGCCGCGCAGCTCCGCAACCGCCTGCTCCATCCGCGCAAGCGGGACCGAGACGTCGAAGCCGACGGCGGGCGGCAGGCAGCGGCGGTATTCGGCCGGGCTCTCGCGCAGCGCCCAGAGGCGGCGGCGCTCCTCCTCGCTGCGGGCGACCACCGCCTCGGCGATCGCGCCTTCGGCGAGCAGCGCGCCGAGCGCCTCCTCGAAGGCCTCGCGCGCCGCCTCCGCCTCGATCAGCAGATAGAGCGGCGCGCCCTGCGGCAGCGGCGCCGAGAGCCCGACGGGGCCGGTGGCGGTGGCGTAGAAATCGGCCCACATCGCCTCGAAGGCGAGCAGCCCGCGGGGAAGCGCGCGCTCGGCCCGCCGCAGCAGCGCGAGCGCCGCCGCGAAGCCCGGAACGGCGCAGAGCGCCGTCTGCACCGCCGAAGGCGCCGGATGCAGCGCCAGCACCACGCGGGTGACGACGCCGAAGCACCCCTCGCTGCCGATGAACAGCTGCGTCCAGTCCCAGCCCGCGTTGTTCTTCAGCATCTTGTTGAGGCAGGAGAGGATGGTGCCATCCGCCAGCACCGCCTCGAGCCCGAGCACGTTGCGCCTCGCCATGCCGTAGCGCAGCACCTGCACCCCGCCCGCGTTGGTGGCGACATTGCCGCCGATCGTGCAGGAGCCCCGCGCGCCGAGATCCACCCCGCAGCGGAAGCCGGCCGCCTCGGCCGCCTGCTGCACGAGGGCGAGGGGCGTGCCGGCGAGCGCCGTGAGGGTCGCCGCCTGCTCGTCCAGCTCCTCGATGCCGCTCATGCGCTCGAGGGAGAGCGCGACTTCCGTCTCGGCAGGCGTCGCGCCGCCGGCCAAGCCGGTCATGCCGCCCTGCACGCAGACGGGCTGGCCATGGGCGTGGCAGATCGCAAGCGCTGCCGACACCTCCTGCGTGCTGCGCGGCAGCAGCAGGGCGCGCGGGATCGCCGGGGCCTCGCCGCTCCAGTCGGCGCGGTTGCGCCCGGGCACCTCGGGCCCGAGGCGAAGCGCGCCGGGCAGGGCGGCGGCAAGCGCCTCGATCACCGCGCTCATCCCGCCGGCTCCGCGACGAAACGGCAGGCGGGGGCGCCCATGGCGGCGCAGTCCGTCTCGGCCACGCGGGCGAGCCGCCCGAACACCATGCCCGCCACCGCGCGCAGCATCCCCTGGATCGGGGTGCAGACCGGATAGGGCATGGCGGAAGGGCAGCCGGCGGCGAAGGGGGAGTTGCGCACCGTGAGCAGGATCCGCCCCGGCAGGCTCGCCACCTCCCACACCCCCCAGCCGAGCTGCGGCGCGGTGGCGGCGACGGTCGCGAGCAGCGCCTCGCCCCCGCCGCCCATCGCGGCATAGGCGCGGGCGCTGTCCGAGCCCTGTTCGAACACCGAAGCCTCGAGCGAGGAGAAGGCGATGCGCCGGCACGGCTCGGGCAGCGAGGCGAGCGCGCCCATCAGCGCCTCGGGGCGGATCATCAGGTAGCGCCGCGTCTGGTCGAGGATCGCGCCGCGATCCCCATCCCAGGCGAGGCGTTCGCGGAAGCCGCTCATGCGCCGCGCGCCGCGGCGAGGGAGGCGCGGAAGCCGCCCGAGAGCAGGCCGATGTCGGTCGCCGCCACCGTCATGCGCCAGCCCTCGGCGCGGCGGCGGGCCGCCTCCTCCGCGGTGCCCGTGAAGATGCCGCAGGGCATCCAGGCGGCGGCGCAGGCGGCGCGTATGTCCTGGCAGGCCTGCTCGTGGCGCGGGTCGCCCGAAAGCTCGGTGCCGAGGGAGATCGCGAGGTCGCCGCCGCCGACCAGCACCATGTCCACGCCCTCTGCCTCCGCGATGTCGCGGGCGCGGCGCAGGCCCTTCGCCGTCTCGATCATGGCGATCACCACCGTGTTGCGGCGGGCGTTGGCGAGGGCGGCGGGCAGCCCCGCCGTCAGCGCGCGGATCGCCCCGCCGGAGCGGACGCCCCTCGGCGGGAAGCGGGCGAAGGCGGCGGCGCGCTCGGCCTCCTCGCCGCTTTCGATCAGCGGCACGATCACTCCCTCCGCCCCCGCATCCAGCGCCTGGCCGATGGCGGTGGCATCATTCGCCGCCACCCGCACGAGCACCGGCACGGGCGCGGCGAGCCCGACGGCGTATTCGAGCCCCGTGCGGTCCCACAGCCCGTGCTGCGCATCCAGCACGATGGCATCGGGCTGCGCCCGCGCCGCGATCTCGGCCATCGCCGGGCTGCCGAGGTTCAGCCAGATCGCGGAGACATGCGCGCCGCTCTCGATGCGGAAGCGGAGCGCGGAGGAGGCGGGATCGAACATCGGGCGTGTCCTCATCCCTCCCGCAGCCCGGCCTGCCGCAGCAGCGGCAGCACGCGGGCGCAGAAGAAGGGCAGTTCGGCGGTGTAGTTGACGAAGGAGAGCGCGGCGCCGGCGTAGCCCTGTGCGGCGATGGCGGCGATCTCCTCGGCGATTCGCTCCGGCGTGCCGATCAGCGGATAGGATCCGGCGCCGCCTGCGAAGCGCTGGCGGTAGAGGTCGAAGGCGGCCGCGTCGTGGCTGGCGGCGAAGGCCTTCTTGCCGGCCATATGCGCCTCCACCGCGGCGTGGTCGGCCATCTCCACCGCGTAGCGGCGGTAATAGGCCTCGGCCTCGGCCTGCGTCTCGCGGCAGACGACGTGGCAGACGGTATAGACTCCGACCTCGCGCCCGACGGCCGCCGAGCGCGCGCGCATGTCCTCGACATGCCTGTGCCCGTCGGCGATCTCGCTGAAGGTCGAGAACAGGAAGTCGCAGTGCCGCGCCGCGAAGTCCCGCCCCGGCGGGCCGAAGGCGGCGTTCATCGTCACCGGGCGCGGGCGCTGGATGCTGGCCGGGCGGCTCACCACGCCCTTGAGGCGGTAGTAGCGTCCCTCGAAGTCGAAGGGCTCCTCCGCCGCATAGGCGCGCTCGATGATCGTGATCCATTCGGCGGCGCGGTCGTAGGCGCGCTCCTCCGGCGCGGCGCCGAACATCGCGAACTCCTCGGGGTTCCAGCCGCAGACGATGTTGAGCCCGGCGCGCCCGCCGGAGATGTGATCCACCGTGGCGAGCGCCTTGGCCGCATAGACCGGATGCACGAGCGGGACATGCACCGTCATGAACAGCCCGATGCGCGAGGTGACGGCGGCAAGCCCGGCGGCCCAGGTGAAGGTCTCGAAGGAGTGTTCGCGCACGCGGGTCTCGCCGCCGAAGCCCTTCCAGCGCGCGATGGGGAGGAAGAAATCAAGCCCCGCCTCCTCGGCGATGCGCGCCGCCGCCACATTGTCGGCCCAGGAGGCGCGCCAGCGCTCCGGCACGGTGGTGATGGCAAGCCCGCCGTCGGCGTTGGCGGAGAACACGCCGAGCTTGAAGCGGTGCGGCCCGTGGAGGGGGTGCGTCATGCGCGGGGGCTCCGGCCCGGGCTGCCGCGGGCGCCGGCCGGGCGCCCGCCGGCGGCCGCGGCCTCCTGCAGCGCGAGGAAGGCCGCCTCCGCCTGGGCGACGAACTCGGCCATGCGGTCGGCGGCGGTGACCGCGTCGCGGCGCAGGAAGGCCTCGTGCAGCCGCGCGAGCCCCGCCACGACGACGCGCCGCGTGGCGGCATCGCGCAGCGTGGCCAGCCGCACCGCCTGCACCTGGTCTGCGAAGCGGGCGATGGTGGCGGCGAGCCGCGCGTTCCGCACCGCCCCGAGCCAGGCCGAGCGGAAGGCGATGTTGGCGAGGATCAGCGCCTCCACATCGCCCCCGGATTCGGCGGCGCGGGCCTCGGCAAGCGCGGCCGAGAGCGCCGCGGCGGCGGGCTCCGTCAGGTCGCGCGCGGCGAGCGCGGCGGCGCGGGGCTCGAGAAGCCGGCGGATCTCGAAGATCTCGAGCACGTCCGAGAGCGAGAGCGCGGGCACGACGAAGCCGCGGGTGGAGCCCTTGAGGTAGCCCTCGTGCACGAGGCGCATCAGCGCCTCCCGCGCCGGCATGCGGCTTGCGCCGTAGGCGGCGGCGATTTCCGTATCCACCAGCCGGTCGTCCGGCCCGATCTCCGAGCGCTGGAGACGCCGCCGGAGATCGAGGTAGATGCGCTCGCGCAGGCTTTCCGGCCTGGAAATCCCGCCCTCCGCCTCGATCTCGGGCGACAGCGCGCGCAACAGCCCCTCCCTGGACACGGGGGAAACCGTATCCAGTTCGGGGCCGAAGCGTCAAGCCGCGCGCAGCGCCGCCCAGTCGATCGGCTGCGTCCGGTCCAGCCGGCGGGTCATCTCCGGCATCGGGTATTTCAGCCCGCTCGCGCAGTTGAACAGCACGCAGCGCTCCTCGCGCCCGATCCGCCCATCCGCCAGCCCCTGCTTCCAGGCGGCGTAGGTGGCGGCACCCTCGGGGCAGAGCAGCAGCCCCTCCTCGCGCGCCATCTCGGCCCCGGCGGCAAGGATCGCCTCGTCCTCCACCGCCACCGCATAGCCCCCGGAGTCCCGCACCGCGCGCAGGATCAGGAAATCCCCGACCGCCTGCGGCACGCGCACACCCATCGCGATGGTGCGCGCGTTCTCCCACCGCGTCGCGTGCTCGGCCCCCTCCTGCCAGGCCTTCACCATCGGCGCGCAGCCGGCGGCCTGCACCGCCACCATGCGCGGGCGCTTCCGCCCGATCAGCCCGATCGCCTCGAGCTCGGCGAAGCCCTTCCACATGCCGATCAGCCCGGTGCCGCCGCCGGTCGGATAGAGGATCACGTCCGGAACCTCCCACCCGAGCTGCTCGGCGAGCTCGAGCCCCATCGTCTTCTTGCCTTCCAGGCGGTAGGGCTCCTTGAGGGTGGAGACGTCGAACCACCCCATCTCCTCCCTGCCCGCGGCGACGATCCGGCCGCACTCGTCGATGTAGCCGTTCACCCGCCACACCTTGGCGCCCTGCAGCGCGATCTCGCGCAGGTTCACCTCCGGCGTGTCCTCCGGGCAGAACACGTAGCTCTCGATCCCCGCGCGGGCGCAGTACGCCGCCAGCGCCGCCCCTGCATTGCCGTTGCTCGGCATCGCCATGCGGCGGATGCCGAACTCCTTCGCCATCGAGACCGCCATCACGAGCCCGCGCGCCTTGAAGGAGCCGGTGGGCAGCCGCCCCTCGTCCTTCACCAGCAGCGTCCGCGCCCCGTGCCGCGCCGCGAGCCTCGGGCAGGAGACGAGCGGCGTCACGACCTCGCCGAGCGTGACCACGTTCTCGCGCCGGCGCACCGGCAGCAGTTCCCGCCACTTCCACAGAGTCGGCGCGCGGGCAGCAAGAACCTCCTTCGTCAGCCGCCCGCTGAGCGCCTCGAGGTCGTAGCGCACCAGCAGCGGCCGCCCGGCGCGCGAGAGGTTGTGCGGCACATCGGCGGGATAGCGCTCGCCCGTCATCGAGCATTCGAGGTGGGTGGCGAAGCTCCGCGTCTCGGGCACGCCGTGCAGGTCGGGATCGTGCATGCTGGCTCCTCGGTTCGCGCGGCGGAGCATCCCCGCCCTTCGCGCGCGAGGCAACCGCGCGGCAGGCGGCGCCGGCGGGCGGGGCGGCCTGCCCCGCCCCTCCCCCTCAGGCCGGGTCGGGCGCGGGGCGGCAGGCCGCGGCGAAGCGCGGATCGGCGAACTCCTGCAGCTCGAGCAGGTAGCCCGCCGGGTCGCGCAGGAAGGCCGAGCGGTGGCCGGGCCCCTCCACCACGCCGCCCTCGAAAGCCGCGCCGCGCGCGGCAAGCCCGGCCATGGCCGCGGCAAGCTCCGGCACCACGAGGGTGACGAGAACCCCCGCCGTGCCGCGCGGGCGGTGCCGCAGGTCGCACAGGCCGAGGAAGGCGCCCTCCGCCACCCGGAACAGCACGCAGCCCCCGGCCTCGCTCCGCTGCTCGAGCACCGGGGAAAGGCCCATCACCTCGCGGTAGAACGCCGCGTGCGCCGCGAGGTCGTCGGAATAGAGCCAGGTGATCGCGGCGGCCGGCGCCGGGGCGGCGGGCGGATCCGTCATCGCCGCCCCGGCCTGCGGATCAGTCGGCGAAGGTGCCGGCGGCCTGGATGATCGGCCGCCACTTCGCGATGTCGGCCTCCCAGAAGCGGCGGTGATAGCCGGGGGTGGCGCGCTCGGCCGGAACCGGCTCGGTGCCGAGGTCTCGGAAGCGCGACACCACGCGCTCGTCCCGCAGCGCAACCTGCAGCGCGCGCGACAGCCGCTCGATCACCGGCGCCGGGGTGCCGCGGGGCGCATAGAGCCCGTGCCAGACGCTCACCTCGAAGCCGGGCAGCCCGGCCTCGGCGGCGGTGGGCAGGTCGGGCAGGCTGGCGACACGTGCGGGCGTCGTGGCGGCATAGGCGCGGATGGTACCGGCGCGGATGTGCTCGGTGGTGTTGGTGGTCTGGTCGCACATCAGGTCCACCCGGCCGCCGACCAGGTCGTTCATCGCGGGGCCCGTGCCGTTGTAGGGCACCGTCGTCATCTGCACGTTGAGCGTGGACTGCAGCAGCAGGCCGCAGAGGTGGCTCGCCGCGCCGATGCCGGCATTCGCGAGGTTGATGCGGTCCCGCTCCCGCCGGACATGCGCCACCAGCTCCTGCAGGGTCTGCGCCGGGAAATCCCGCCGCGCGACCAGCGTCATCGGCACTTCCGTCACCATGCCGATGGTCTCGAACCCGTTCACCGGATCATAGGCGAGGCGGCGGTAGAGGGTCGGGATCGTCGCCATGCCGATGTGGTGCAAGAGGATGGTGTGGCCGTCGGGCCGCGCCTGCGCCACGCGCTGCGCGCCGAGCGTGCCGCCCGCCCCGCCGACATTGACGACGATCACGCTCTGCCCGAGGTCGCGCGCCATCGCCTCGGCGATCAGTCGCCCGACCGTGTCGGTCGGGCCGCCGGCCGCGAAGGGGATGACCATGGTGATCGGCTGGGTCGGAAAGCCCTGCGCCAGCGCGGGCGCGGCAAGCAGCGCCGCGGGCAGCGCGAGCACGAGGCGGCGGGCGATGATCGTCATCCTGGTCCTCCCGGTTGAGCCCTTCTCCGCATCTGAGGCCCGTCGCCCACCCGGTCAAGCACCCGGGCTGACGCCACGGCGCATCCGGCCTATAGGCGCCGCATGGCCGATCTCCGCTCCGCCCGCGCCGCCGCGGGCTACGCCCCGCCCCGCCCAGACCCGTCCCTGCCCCCGGTGCGGATCAACCTCCATTCCGACACCCAGACGCGCCCGACCCCGGCGATGAAGGCGGCGATGATGGCGGCCGAGGTGGGCGACGAGCAGGCCGGGCTGGACCCGACCGTCTGGGCGCTGTGCGACCGCATGGCCGAACTCCTCGGCAAGGAGGCGGCGGTGTTCCTCCCCTCCGGCACCATGTGCAACGTGGTGGCCACCCTCGTGCACTGCCGCCCGGGCGACGAGATCCTGGCGCACGAGAGCGCCCACATCCTGACGAGCGAGCACGGGGCGCATGCCGCCCTGGGCGGCTTCGGCATCCTGCCGCTCAAGGGCCCGCGCGGCCAGTTCGACGAGACGGCGCTGAAGGCGGCGCTGCGCGGCCGCTCGCGCTACGCCCCGCCGCAGACGCTCCTCTGCGTCGAGCAGACGGCCAATCTCGGCGGCGGCACCATCTGGCCTGAGGCGCGACTCGATGCCGTGCTCTCGATCGCGAAGGAGGCGGGGCTTGCCACCCACATGGACGGGGCGCGGCTGATGAACGCGGTGGTGGCCACCGGCATCCCCGCGGCCGAGATGGCCCGCCACTGCGACAGCGTGTGGCTCGACTTCACCAAGGGCCTCGGCGCGCCGCTCGGCGCCGTGCTGGCCGGCAGCCGCGCCTTCATCGACGAGGCGTGGCGGTGGAAGCAGCGCCTCGGCGGCGCCATGCGCCAGGCCGGGGTCTGCGCCGCCGCCTGCCTCTTCGCGCTCGATCACCATGTCGAGCGCCTCGCGGACGACCACGCCAACGCCGCCGCCCTCGCCCGCGGGCTTGCGCAGATCGAGGGGGTGGCGGTGGAGCCGCCCGAGACCAATCTCGTGTTCTTCGACCCCTCCGGCGCCGGGATGGCGGGCGAGGACCTCTGCGCCGCCCTGCGCCGGCAGGGGATCCTGATGAGCGTGCTGGCCGGACGGGTGCGCGCCTGCACCCACCTCGACGTGACGGCCGGCATGATCGAGGAGACACTGGCCGCGATCCGCGGCATCCTCGGCCGCTGAGGAGCGACCCGCGGGAGATCGAGACATGCCCGTCCTGAACCGCATCGCCGAGTTCCACGCCGAGATGACGGAGTGGCGGCGCGACTTCCACCGCTATCCCGAACTCGGCCTGGAGGAGCACCGCACCGCCGCCCTCGTCGCCGAACGGCTGCGCGCCTTCGGGGTGGACGAGGTGGTGACCGGCATCGCCGGCACCGGCGTGGTGGGGGCGATCCGCGGCCGCGGCGACAGCGGGCGCGCCATCGGGCTGCGCGCCGACATGGACGCGCTGCCCATCACCGAGGAGAACGACGTCCCCTGGGCCTCGGCCATCCCGGGGCGGATGCACGCCTGCGGCCATGACGGGCACACCGCCATGCTGCTCGGCGCCGCCCGCTACCTGGCCGAGACCCGCAACTTCGACGGCACCGCCTACGTCATCTTCCAGCCCGCGGAGGAGAACCTCGCCGGCGGGCAGAAGATGGTGGAGGAAGGCCTGTTCGAGCGCTTCCCGATGGAGATGGTGTTCGGCCTGCACAACTGGCCGGGCGCGCCCGCCGGCACCTTCATCTGGAAGGCGGGCCCCATCATGGCGGCGGTCGCCAACATCGAGATCGTGGTGCGCGGCAAGGGCGCGCATGGCGCCATGCCCCACCAGGGCACCGACCCGATCGTGATCGCGGCGCAGATCGTCTCGGCGCTGCAGTCCATCGTCGCCCGCAACATCGAACCGGTGGAGGCCGGCGTCGTCACCATCGGCCACATCGAGGGCGGGGACACCTGGAACGTCATCCCCTCCGTCGTGCGGATGCGCGGCACGGCGCGCTGGTTCCGCCCCGAGATCGGCGATCTGCTCGAGGAGCGCGTGAAGGCGCTCGCCACCGGCATCGCCGCCGCCTTCGGCGCCGAGGCCGAAGCGCGCTTCGACCGCGCCTACCCCGCCACCGTGAACGACCCGGAGGCGACGGCGCTGACGGTCCGCGCCGCCCAGGCCGTGGCCGGCGAGGCGCGGGTGATCGAGATGCCGAAGCCGACCATGGGCGGGGAGGATTTCGCCTATATGCTGAACGCCAAGCAGGGCAGCTACATCATGCTGGGTTCGGGCAAGGGCCCGGACGACCCGCAGGTGCACCACCCGCGCTACGACTTCAACGACGAGGTGCTGCCGATCGGCGCCTCCTACTGGGCGACGCTCGTGGAGCAGCTGCTGCCGCGACGGGGATAGGGCAGCCGCCCCGCCCGCCGCCGCTCCTCATGCGCCGCCGCGTGCAGCAGCGCCAGCCGGTGCAGCGAGACATCGAGCCCCGCCCGCTCCCCGGCGCGCGCCAGCGTGCCGATCACGTGCTCGGCCTCGGTCGGCAGCCCGGCCTCGGCGTCGCGCAGCATGGAGGCCGCATAGGCCGAGCGCGGATCCCCCACCACCGCGCGGTATTCGGCAAGGAACGCCTCCCCCACCGGAAACCCCTCGGCCGCCGCGATCGCCGCGTTCGTCTCGAGCAGCCCAAGCAGCACCTCGGCCCCGCCGGCGCGCACGATCTCGCCGATAGTGGCGCGGAACAGCAGCGTCGCCGCCGCCACCGTGCCGAGATGCACGAGCTTCTGCCACATCCGCGCGCGGATGTCGGGCACCGCCTCGGCCAGCACGGCGGGCGCCGGGAAGCAGGCCGCGAGCGCCCGCGCCCGCTCCGACACGCCGCCGGCAAGCTCCCCGAGGACGAGGCTCCGCCACTCGTTGAGCTGCACCGCCGTGCCGTCCGGCAGCCGCGTCGCCTGGATGCGCGCAAGCCCGCCAAGCACCCGCTCGGCGCCGAAGGCCGCCCACAGCCGCTCGATATGCGCGATGCCGTTCAGCACCGGCACCACCACCGCACCGCCCTCGACCGCCGGGGCGATCGCCGCCACCGCGCCCTCGAGGTCGTAGGCCTTGCAGGCGAGCAGCACGGCGTCGAAGCCGGGCGTCGCCCGGTCCAGCACGCGCGCGGGGCGGGCGATGTCGCCGAAGGGGCTCTGCACGCGGATGCCTTCCGCCGCGAGCCGCGCCGCCGTTGCCGCGCGGCAGAGGAAGGCGACGTCATGCCCCGCCTCCGCCGCCCGCCCGCCGAAGATCAGCCCGAGCGCGCCCGCGCCGAGCACCAGCCACCGCATGCCGCCTAGCACAGCCCGCCGCCGGCGCAGAGGCAAGCCCGTGGACGGCGGCGCGGCGCGCGGCGATGCTTCCGCCCATGCCGACAGCGCTCGTCCTCGGGGCCGGGATCATGGGCCTCTCCGCCGCCTGGGGCCTTTCCCGCGCGGGCTTCTCCGTCACCGTGCTCGACCGCGCCCTGCCGCCCAACCCGCGCGGCGCCTCGGCCGACAACCACCGCCTGATCCGCCACGCCTACGGCGCCGAGGCGGGCTACATGCGCATGGTGTCGGACGCCTTCGCCGCCTGGGAGGCGCTGTTCGACGAGACGGGCGAGCGCCTTCTCGTGCCGACCGGCGTGCTGGCATTGTCGGCCGCGGGCGGGGGGTGGCTTGCGGAGAGCCGCGCCGCGCTTCTGGCGGAGGGCTTCGCGGTCGAGGACCTGCCGCCCGCCGCCGTCGCCGCCCGCTTCCCCTTCCTCCGCGCCGAGGGGCTGTCGGAGGCCTTCGCCATGCGCGAGGGCGGGGTGCTGCTCGCCCGCCGGATCCTGGCTGCGCTCGCGCGCCGCCTTGCCGTGCGCGGGGTCTCTTTCCGGCGCGCCGAGGCGCGGGAGGCCGATCCCGAACGCGGCCGGCTGACGCTGGCCGATGGCGGCACGGCAGAGGCGGACCTCCTCGTGCTCGCCGCCGGCCCCTGGGCGCCCCGCCTGCTGCCCGGCATCCTTCCCGTCCGCCCCACCCGCCAGATCGTGGTGGAGCTCGAGCCGCCGCCCGAACACCGCCCCGCCTGGGCCCAGGCGCCCATGCTGCTCGAGATCGACCCCGGGGCCGGCTTCTACGCCGTGCCCCCGGTGGCGGGCACGCCGCTCAAGATCGGCGACCATCGCTTCGCGCCCGACGGCGACCCCGACGGCCCGCCCGCGGCGAGCCCCGCGGAAGCCGACGCCATCCTCGCCCTCGCCGCGCCGCGGATCGCCGGGCTGCAGCGCTACCGCGTGCTCGCCGCCCGCGCCTGCCACTACGACGTGGCGCCGGAGGAACGCTTCATCCTGCGCCCCCTCGGGGCGCGCGGCGTCGTGATGAGCGGCTTCTCCGGCCACGGCTTCAAGTTCGGGCCCCTGCTCGGGCTCGGGGTGGCGGTGGCGGCCACGCGGCCGGACCGCGCCGACGCCGTCACGGCCTGGGCGGCCGGCCTCGCCCCGCCGCCGCCCGGCCTCCTCCCGCGCCGCTAGCCGCCCCCTACG
>JANWXJ010000129.1 GCA_025055335.1 Acetobacteraceae bacterium | reverse complement strand
GGAGGATGCCGAAACGCCGGAAGGCATCCGCAGCCGCGCGGCGCGGATCGCGGCGAGGCTCGCGTCCTGATGGTCTCCCGTCGCGGCGTGCTGCTCGGCGCGGCCGGCCTGCTGGGCGGCTGCTCCACCCTCGACGATCTCGTCTCCGGCCGTCCGGCGCCGCTGCCCGGCGTGCGGCAGGCGGTCCTGTCGTCTCCGCCGGAGGCCACGCCTGATCCGGGCCTTGCCGCCCGGCCCGTCACGCTGCCGCCGCCGGTGGCGGTGTCGGACTGGCCGCAGCCCGGCGGCTCGGCCGCCCATGCGCCGGGGCACGTCGCGCTTCCCGGGGATCTGCGGGAGGTCTGGCGGGCGGGCGTCGGGGGCGGCGGCGGGCTCTTCGGCGGCGCCGGCCGGATCACCGCCGGGCCGGTGGTGTCGGGCGGAGTCGTGTTCGTGGTGGACGCCTTCGGCAGCGCGAGCGCCTTCTCGCTCGACCGCGGCACGCGCCTGTGGTCCTTCGACACCCGCCCCGAGGACGAGCCGACCGGGGCGCTCGGCGGCGGCTGCGCGGCGGATGGCGGGACGCTCTACGTCGCAACCGGCATGGGCGAGGTGCTGGCCCTGGATCCCGCGACGGGCGCGCCGCGCTGGCGCGTCCGGGTCGGCGCCCCGGCGCGCGGCGCACCGGCGGTGGCAGGCGGGAGGGTGTTCGTCGTCACGCTCGAGAACCGCCTTGTCGCGCTGTCGGCGGAGGAGGGGCGGCAGCTCTGGGTGCATCGCGCCTCGCCGGTCACCGCCATGTCGCTCGGCCTCGCAACACCCGCGGTCGAGGGGGAGATCGTGGTGGCGGGGTTCCCGTCCGGGGAACTGGCGGCGTTGCGGGCGCCCGAGGGGCGGCTGCTCTGGACCGAGACGGTGGCCGGCGCGGCGCGCGGCACCATCGCCGACATCGGCGGGATCCGCGCTGCCCCCGGGATCCGCGACGGGGTTGTGCATGTCGCCGGACTGTCGGGGTTGGCCATCGCGGTGGATCTGCGTTCCGGCCGGCGCCTGTGGGAACGCGAGGCGAGCACCGGCTCGACGCCCGCCGTCGCCGGGGACTGGGCGTTCCTGGTGGCCGAGCCCTCGCGCCTTCTGTGCGTCGAGCGGCAGACCGGGCGGATTCGCTGGGTTGCCGACCCGGCCGGGGGTGGCCGAGGCGCGGTGCGCGCCGCCCCGCTGCTCGCCGGCGGGCGTCTGATCGTGCCGGGCACCGATTCGCTTGCGCTGCTGCTCGACCCGGCGGACGGCACGCTGGCCGGCACGCTGCGGCTGCCGGGCCCGGTGCTGCAACCGATGGCGGTGGCCGGCGGGCGGCTCGTGATGCTGACCGAGGACGGGACTCTGGTGGCCTACGCCGGCTAGCGCCGGCGATTCTCCGGCCGTCCCCCGGGGGCGGCGCGCGGATTCGCCCGCTGCGCTCTGCAAGCCCCGGCGGGGTTTCGGACGCGCATGGCCGATCCCGCAAAATTTCATCGTTGGCGGCGGGATTTCCCTTGCGCGGCCCCGCCGCCGGGGCTATGTGCCGCGCAGACGCAGTACGCACGTGCCTCTGGCCCCAGGCCCCGGCCAGCGAGTTCCGCTTCCCGGGCGCAAGGTTTACGCAACGACGTCAAGCGTTCTGGCACCCCGCCGTGGGCGGCTCCGCAAGGGGCGGTCTTCGGCGGTTTTCTTCTGGTCGCTGGTTCGTTCGACCGTTCGTCGACTTCGGGGCGCCCCGCCGGCTGCGGGATCGTCCCGCAACTGTGGGAGGGTGGCGCGATGACCCCGAAGGTCGCTCGCTTCCTGGCGGAGAAGGCGCCAGCCACGCCGTGCCTCGTGCTCGACGTGGACCGGGTGGCCGAGAACTACGCGCGGCTGCGCGCGGCGATGCCGCTCGCCCGCATCTACTACGCCGTGAAGGCGAACCCGGCCGCGCCGATCCTTGCGCGGCTGGTCGCCCTCGGCTCCTCCTTCGACGCCGCCTCCTTCAACGAGGTGAAGGCCTGCCTTGCCGCCGGCGCCGCGCCTTCGGCGATCAGCTTCGGCAACACCGTGAAGAAGGAGCGCGACATCGCCGCCGCCTTCGCCGAGGGCGTGACGATGTTCGCCTTCGACAGCGAGGAGGAGCTCGGGAAGCTCGCCCGCTCGGCCCCGGGCGCGCGCGTCTATTGCCGCATCCTGGTCGAGAACGCCGGGGCGGAATGGCCGCTGTCGCGCAAGTTCGGCTGCGAGGTGGCGATGGCCCGGCGGCTGATGATCCGCGCGGGCGAACTCGGGCTCGATCCCTACGGCCTCTCCTTCCACGTCGGCAGCCAGCAGACCGACACCGCCGCCTACCAGGCGGCGATCGGCAAGGTGGCGATGCTCTTCACCGACCTGCGCGAATCGGGGGTGAAGGTGCGCATGGTCAACCTGGGCGGCGGCTATCCCGTCCGCTACCGCACCGAGGTGCCCGAGATCGGCGATTTCGGCGCCGCCATCATGGCGGCGATGGCCGAGCATTTCGGCAACGACCTGCCGGAGATGGTGATCGAGCCCGGGCGCTTCCTCGTGGGGGATGCGGGCGTCGTCGCGTCCGAGGTGGTGCTCGTCTCGCGCAAGGCCGAGGACGATCCGGTGCGCTGGGTCTACCTCGACATCGGCCGCTTCGGCGGCCTTGCCGAGACCGAGGGGGAGGCGATCCGCTACGCCATCCGCACCCCGCATGACGGGCAGCCCGACGGGCCGGTGACGATCGCGGGCCCCACCTGCGATTCCGCCGACACGCTGTACGAGAAGTCGAACTACCGCCTGCCGCTCGCGCTGAAGGCCGGCGACCGGGTCGAGCTGCTCTCGACCGGCGCCTACGTCACCACCTACGCGAGCCAGGGCTTCAACGGCTTCGCCCCGCTCGCCGAACACTACGTCTGAACCGGCTGCCGCAAGGCGGGCCGCGCGTTCCCGGCACGGGGGCGCGCGGTTCTTCTTGTGGGGGCGGCGCATTGCCGGATAGGCTCTGGCGATGGACGCGATAGACCGGAACATCCTCGTCGCCCTGCAGGAGGATGGCGCGGCCGGCCTCGCCGAGCTCGCCAAGGTCTCGGGGCTGTCCGTCTCCGCCACCGCCGAACGGGTCAAGCGCCTCGAGGAACGCGGCGTGATCCGCGGCTGGCGCGCCGATCTCGACCCGGCCTCGGTCGGCTGCCCGCTGCTCGTGTTCCTGCGCGTCACCCTCCGCCCGGGCCGTGACGAGTCCGGGTTCCGCAAGGCGGTGAAGCGGATGCCGCAGGTGCTGGAATGCCACGCCGTGACGGGCCCGGCCGGCTATCTCCTGAAGGCCCGCTTCCCCGGCCTGGCCGAGGCGGAGGCCTTCGTCGCCGGGGAGATCCGCGCGATCCCCGGGGTGGACGCGACGGAGGTGCTGGTCGGGCTGGCCACCGTGAAGGAAACCGGCATCCTGCCGGTGGCCCCCGCCCCGCCCGAGGACTGAAGGCCACCCCGCCCGCTGGCACCGGGGCAGCGCGCATGCTAGGCCTTGCCGAGGGACGCTTCGCTCGCGCAAGGGAGAGACAAGCGATGAGGTTCTCGCTCCGCAAGGCCGCGCTCGCCGCGGTTCCGGCACTTGCCCTCGGCGCCGCCGGCGCCGCCCAGGCGCAGAGCATCACCATCGCGGTCGAGGCGCCGATCACCTCGGTCGATCCGCACTTCCACAACCTGTCGCCGAACAACGGCCTGGCCGACGTGATCTTCGGCGCCCTCGTCAACTACGACGAGCGGGTGCGGCCGCAGCCGGGGCTTGCGGTGTCCTGGCGGGCGGTGGACGACACGACGTGGGAGTTCCGCCTGCGCCCGAGCGTGCGCTTCCACAACGGCAACCCCTTCACCGCCGAGGATGTGGCCTTCACGCTGGCCCGCGTGCCGACGGTGCCGAACAGCCCCTCCTCCTTCGCCACCTTCACCCGCCCGATCGTGGGCGTCGAGATCCTCGATCCGCTGACGATCCGCTTCCGCACCGCCGCGCCCTATCCGCTGATCGTCACCGATCTGGCCAGCGTGCGCATCCTGAACCGCGCGACGCACGAGGGCGCGACGACCGAGGACTTCAACTCCGGCCGTGTTGCGATCGGCGCCGGGCCCTACCGGCTGGTGGCGTTCCGGCAGGGCGACCGCGTGGAGCTCGAGCGCTTCGACGGCTACTGGGGCGAACGCCCGGCCTACCAGCGCGCCACCCTGCGGATGATCACCAACAACGCGGCGCGCACGGCGGCGCTTCTCGCCGGCGACGTGGACGCGATCGCGGCGGTGCCGACCTCCGATCTCGCGCGGCTGCGCGCCGACCAGCGCTTCGTCATCTCGGAAGCCGACAGCGTGCGGCTGATCTACCTCGCGCTCGACCACAGCCGTGACGCCAACAGCCCCGGCATCCAGGACGCCGAGGGCCGCCCGATCACCGACCGCAACCCGCTGCGCGACGTGCGGGTGCGCCGGGCGCTGTCCATGGCGATCGACCGCGCCGCGATCAGCCAGCGGGTGATGGAGGGCACCTCCATCCCGGCCGGCCAGTTCCTGCCCGAGGGCACCTACGCCTATGTGCCGGAGCTGCGCCCCACCCCCTTCGACCTCGAGGGCGCGCGGCGGCTGCTGGCCGAGGCGGGCTACCCGAACGGCTTCCGCATCACGCTGGCCGGCCCGAACGACCGCTACGTGAACGACGCGCGCATCATCCAGGCGATCGGCCAGATGTGGACTCGCGCCGGGGTGCGCACCGCCGTCGAGGCCATGCCCTGGACGGCCTATGTCCCCCGCTCCGACCGGCAGGAGTTCAGCGCCTTCCTCTACGGCTGGGGCTCGGCCTCGGGCGAGCCCTCCTCGCCGCTGCGCGCGCTGGTCGCCACCTTCAACCGCGAGCGCGGCATGGGCCCCTCGAACCGCGGCCGCTACTCCAACCCGGAGGTGGACCGGCTTCTGGAAGAGGCGCTGCGCACGGTGGACGACGCCGCGCGCGAGCGCATCCTGCAGCAGGCGATCCGCGTGGTGTTCGAGGATGTCGGCATCATCCCGATCCACATCCAGAAGAACATCTGGGCGATGCGGCGGGGGATCGCGCATGTCGCGCGCGCCGACGAGCTGACGCGGCCGCAGGACTTCCGCCCGGCGAACTGACGGCCGAGAGGGGCGGCGCATGACCGTCTATCTGCTGCGCCGCCTGTTCCAGGCCTTCGGCGTCGTCGTCGCGATGTCGGTGCTGGTGTTCGTCGGCGTCTACGGCATCGGCAACCCTGTCGACATCCTGATCTCCCCGGACGCCGACCAGATGGAGCGCGAGCGGGCGATCCGCGCGCTCGGGCTCGACCGGCCGCTGTGGGAGCAGTATGTCTGGTTCGTCGCCAACGCGCTGCAGGGCGACCTCGGGCGGTCCTTCGCCTACAACGAGCCGGCGCTGCAGCTCATCCTGCAGCGCATGCCCGCCACCCTCGAGCTTGCCTTCGCGGCGATGATCCTGGCCGTGGCGATCGGGCTGCCGCTTGGCCTCTATGCCGGGCTGCATCCGCACAGCCCGGCCTCGAAGGCGATCATGGCGGGCTCGATCCTCGGCTTCTCGCTGCCGACCTTCTGGGTCGGGCTGATGCTGATCATGCTGTTCGCCGTGCATCTCGGCTGGCTGCCCTCGAACGGGCGCGGCGCGACGGCCGAGTTCCTCGGCGTGCAGTGGTCGTTCCTCACCGCCAACGGGCTTGCCCACCTGGCGATGCCCGCGTTCAACCTGGCGCTGTTCAAGATCAGCCTGGTGATACGCCTCACGCGCGCGGGCGTGCGCGAGGCGATGCTGATGGACTACGTGAAGTTCGCCCGCGCCAAGGGCCTCTCGCCGCGGCGCGTCACCTTCGTGCATGTGCTGAAGAACATCCTGATCCCGGTCGTCACCGTCACCGGGCTCGAACTCGGCGGCACCATCGCCTTCTCGGTGGTGACGGAGACGGTGTTCTCCTGGCCGGGGATGGGCAAGCTGATCATCGATTCGATCAACCGGCTCGATCGCCCGGTGATGGTCGCCTACCTCATGATCATCGTGCTGATGTTCGTGGTGATCAACCTGCTGGTGGACATCCTCTACACCGTGCTCGATCCGCGCGTGCGGATCGAGGGCAAGGCGGCATGAGCACGACCACCGCGCCGCCGCCGCGCGTCGAGACGCCGCTCCGCCGCTTCGCGGCCGAGTTCGCGGAAAGCCGCATCGCGGTGGGCGGCCTCGTGGTGTTCGTGCTGATCGCGCTCGGCGCCCTCTTCGCGCCCTGGATCACGCCGCAGAACCCCTACGACCTGATGCAGATCGACATCATGGACGGGCGGCAGCCGCCCGGCACCTCGGGGGGGGCGGGCTTCACCTTCTGGCTCGGCACCGACGACCAGGGGCGGGACATGTTCTCCGCCATCCTCTACGGGCTCAGGATCTCGCTTCTGGTCGGCGCGGGGTCGGCGCTGATCGCGGCGATGGTCGGCGCCTCTCTCGGGCTGATCGCCGCCTATGCCGGCGGGCGGACCGATTCGGCGATCATGCGGCTTGTGGATCTCCAGCTCTCCTTCCCGGCGATCCTGGTCGCGCTGATGATCCTCGCCTTCCTCGGCAAGGGCATCCTGAACGTTGTGCTGGCGCTGGTGATCGTGGAATGGGCCTATTATGCGCGCACCGTGCGCGGGTCGGCGCTGGTGGAACGCAGGCGCGAATACATCGAGGCGGCGCATTGCCTCGCCCTTCCCACGCACCGCATCCTCTTCCGCCACCTGCTGCCGAACTGCCTGCCGCCGCTGATCGTCGTGGCCACCATGCAGGTGGCGCGCGCGATCGCGCTCGAGGCCACGCTCTCCTTCCTCGGCCTCGGCGTGCCGATCACCGAGCCCTCGCTCGGGCTGCTGATCGCCAACGGCTACCAGTACATGCTCTCGGGCCACTACTGGATCAGCTTCTATCCCGGCATCGCGCTGCTGATCACGATCGTCTCGATCAACCTCGTCGGCGACCATCTGCGCGACGTGCTGAACCCACGGCTGAAGCGATGAGCCTGACGCTCGAGGTGCGCGGCCTGCGGACGCATTTCTTCACCCGCGCGGGCGTGGTGAAGGCGGTGGACGACGTGTCCTTCTCCGTCGCCCGCGGCAGGGTGCTCGGGCTGGTCGGCGAATCCGGCTCGGGCAAGAGCGTCACGGGCTTCTCGATCATCGGCCTCGTGGATCCGCCGGGGCGGATCGTCTCGGGCGAGATCCTGTTCCGGGGCCGCGACCTGACGCGGCTTCCGGAGGAGGAGATGCGGCAGCTCCGCGGCAACCGCATCGCCATGATCTTCCAGGACCCGATGATGACGCTCAATCCGGTGCTCCGGATCGACACCCAGATGATCGAGACGGTACTGGCGCATGCGAAGGTCAGCCGCGAGGAAGCGCGTGCCCGCGCGCGCGACGCGCTCGGCATGGTCGGCATCCCCTCTCCCGAGGAGCGGCTTTCCGCCTACCCGCACCAGTTCTCGGGCGGCATGCGCCAGCGCGTCGCCATCGCCATCGCGCTGCTGCACCGGCCCGACCTGATCATCGCCGACGAGCCGACCACCGCGCTTGACGTGACGATCCAGGGGCAGATCCTGGCCGAGGTGCAGAAGCTCGCGGCCGAGACCGGCACCTCGCTCATCTGGATCACGCACGATCTCTCGGTCGTCGCCGGCCTCGCCGACGAGATCGCGGTGATGTATGCGGGCAAGGTGGTGGAGCACGGCGAGGTCTCGGCCGTGCTCGATTCCCCGCTCCATCCCTACACCGCGGGGCTGATCGGCAGCGTGCCCTCGCGCAACGCGCGCGGGGCGCGGCTTAAGCAGATCCCGGGCATGACGCCCTCCCTCCTCAACCTGCCGCCGGGCTGCGCCTTCCGCAGCCGCTGCGACCGCGCCTCCCCTGCCTGCGAGGCCGATCCGCCGATGCGCGAACTCGCCCCCGGGCGGAACGCCCGCTGCATCCACCCGCTGCTGCCGGCCGAGGCATGAGCGCCGCGCGCGAGCCGATCTTCGAGCTGCGCGGCGTCTCGAAGCGCTTCGAGAAGCGGCTCGATGTCGCCGGCAGGATCGCCCGCAGCCTGGGGGCGAAGCTGCGCGACGAGGTGGTGCACGCGGTGGACGGCGTGGACCTGACGATCGGGCGGGGCGAGGTGGTCGGCCTCGTCGGCGAATCCGGCTGCGGCAAATCCACCCTCGGCCGCATGGTGGCCGGCATCCTGCCGCTGTCGGCGGGCGAGATACGCCGCAACGGAGTGGTGATCGCCCGCGCCGGCGGCGCGCCGGAGGCCGACGCCGCGGTGCTTCGCGAGGCGAAGCTCAAGACGCAGATGATCTTCCAGGACCCCTACGCCTCGCTCACTCCGCGCATGCGCGTGGCCGACATCGTGGGCGAGGCGCCGCTCGTGCACGGCATCGTCGGGCGGAGCGATCTCGACTCCTACGTGGACGAGCAGTTCCGCCGCGCCGGGCTCGACCCGTCGCTGAAGCGCCGCTACCCGCACCAGTTCTCGGGCGGGCAGAGGCAGCGGATCGGGATCGCCCGCGCGCTCGCCGTGCAGCCGGATTTCCTGGTGTGCGACGAGGCGGTGGCGGCGCTCGACGTCTCGATCCAGGCGCAGATCCTGAACCTGTTCCTCGACCTGCGGCGCGACCTCGACCTCACCTACCTCTTCATCAGCCACGATCTCGGGGTGGTCGAGCACCTCTCGGACCGCGTGGTGATCATGTATCTCGGCCGGGTGGTGGAGGAGGCCGACACCGAGACGGTGTTCCGCCGCGCGAACCACCCCTACACGCGCTCCCTCCTCGACAGCGTGCCGCGGATCGAGGCGCGCAAGCGCGCCTTCCATCCGGTGCGGGGCGAGATCCCCTCGCCGCTCAACCCGCCGCCCGGCTGCCACTTCCACCCGCGCTGCCCGCACGCGATACCCCGCTGCCGCGAGGAACGCCCCGCCCTGCGCGAGATCGCCCCCGGACACCGCAGCGCCTGCCACCTGAACGAGGCGGCGTGAACCTTACGAAGGTTTCAGGATTTTCCCCATCCTGCGGCGAGGCCGGCCGAGGCAACCTGCGCGTGTGCGGTGCCGGTTCGCCGGCGCCGGCATCCGGGTGCGGCCTCTTCCCGGCAGGCCGCGCTGCGGTGGCCGCCCCAAGAGCGGCCTCTTGGGCCGGCTGGATCGCTCCAGCCGGCCCCTTTCTTTCGCGCGGCGCCCGGCCGGTGGCGCCGCGAACCCGAACCCGGCGGGGGCGTCCATGGGCTGGTGGGAACAACGCGCCTCGAACTGGAAGATGGTCGTCGTCGCTCAGGTCGGCGGCGCGGCGGGCTTCGGGGCCGGGGCGTTCTTCCTGATGTTCAAGTCCGCCAGCATCCCGGTGAAGCCCGTCTTCGTCGCCGTGGCCGCCGGCCTCGGGATGGGCGGGTCGGTGGGAAGCAGCGTCTCGATCCCGTGGTCGGACGTGGTGCGGCAGCTCATCAACCCGAACTTCCGCCCTCCGGTGGAGGACTACGGCTATTCCGACCTGGTCGGCACCTTCTCCTGCCAGGACATCCAGCGCGAGAGCATAGACTTCCTCCAGGCCACCGCATCGGCCATCGCCGTCGGCGCGCAGTACGCCGACGTGCAATGCACGGACATCAGCCTGTTCAGGTCGAGCCGCACCCTGTTCACCACGCGGATCGCGGTGCCGCGCAACCTGCCGCAGGTCGGCCGCGCGCTGCTGGATCTTCCGCAGGTCCAGGGCGGGCTCGGCGCCGGCGCCTTCGCCTTCACCGGCACGCTCTTCTACATCGGCACCGGCTGAGGCCGCCTCAGGCGAGGCCGCCCTCCACCGGCACGATCTGCCCCGTCACGCCGGAGGCGAGATCGGAGGCGAGGTAGAGCGCGGTGCGCGCCACGTCCTGCTCCGTCACCATCCGCCCGAGCGCCGTCTCCTTCGCGGCGGCCTCGAGCGCCTCGGGGACCGGCGGGGCGATTCCCGCCGCGGCGCGCGCGGCCATGCGGGAGAGCAGCGCCCCGGTCGCGACCGGCCCCGGCCCGATCGCGTTCACCCGGATGCCGTGGCGCCCGAGATCGAGTGCGGCCGCCCGCACGAGCCCGAGCACCGCGTGCTTCGAGGCCACATAGGCCGCCTGGGCGGGATGCGCGCGATAGCCCATGATCGAGCACATGGCGAGGATCGCGCCGCCGCGCGCCTTCAGGTGCGGCACGGCGGCCTTCATCGTCGCCGCCACGCCGCGCACATTCACCGCGAACACGCGGTCCCACTCCGCCAAGTCCAGCGCCTCGATCCCGCGCCAGGGCGGCACCACGCCGGCGTTGCACACCACGATGTCGAGCCGGCCTTCGGCCGCGGCGATGCGGGCAAGGGCCGCGGCGATGCTCGCCTCCTCCGTCACGTCGCAGGGGTCGGGTCCGTCGAGATCGAGCGCATGGGCGACCGCGCCGGCGGCCCGGAACTCGGCGCAGATCGCGGCACCGAGGCCGCGCGCCCCGCCCGTCACCGCCGCCACCCGGCCCTGAAGAAGGCCCCTCATGCCGACACCCCGAGCACCGACTCGCGCAGCGACGCATCCGCCATCACCCGCGCCATCGGCCCGTCGAAGGCCACCGCCCCGCGGGCGAGAAGCACCGCACGATCGGCCACGGCGGCGGCGAAGTCGAGGTTCTGCTCCGCCAGCAGCACCGCCACCCCGGCCTTCGCCATCTCGAGGATCGCCCCGGCCAGCGGCTCGAGCAGGACGGGGGCGAGGCCCTCTGCCGGCTCGTCGAGCAGCACCGCGCGCGGATTGCCGGCGAGAGTCCGGGCGATCGCCAGCATCTGCTGCTCGCCGCCCGACAGCAGGCCGGCGCGGCGGCGCGACAGCGGCGCAAGCGGCGGGAACAGGGCGAACAGCCGCGAATCGGTCCACTCCGGCAGCCCCTCGCGCGGCGGGCGGCGGCCGACGGCGAGGTTCTCGGCCACCGTCAGGTCGGGGAAGACGCGGCGGTCCTCCGGCACATAGCCGATGCCCGCGCGGGCGATTCGCCACGGCGCCTCGCCCGAGATGTCCTGCCCGGCGAAGCGGAGCCGCCCGGCGCGCGGCGGCAGGAGCCCCATCGCCGCCTTGATCAGCGTGGACTTGCCCGCGCCGTTGCGGCCGAGCAGCGCCACCACCTCCCCCGGGGCGAGCGTGAGGGAGACGCCGAACAGCACCGGCGCCGGGCCGTAGCCCGCCTCCAGCCCCTCGATGGCGAGCAGCGGCTCAGCCATGGCGGCGCGCGCGCAGCGCGGCGGCAAGCCCGGCCTTGCCGAGATAGGCCTCGCGCACCGCGGGATCGGCGCGCACGGCCTCGGGCGCGCCGGCTGCGATCACCGCCCCGCGCACCATCACCAGGATCCGGTCGGCGAAGGCGAAGACCGAATCCATGTCGTGTTCGGTGAACAGCACGCCCATGCCGCGCCCGCGCGCGAGGCCGCGCACGAGCCGCATCAGCGCCCCGCGTTCGGCCGGGGCCATGCCGGCGGTCGGCTCGTCCATCAGCAGAAGCCGCGGCGCGGCGGCGAGCGCGAGGGCGAGTTCGACCCGCTTCACGTCCCCGTAGGCGAGGGTGGAGACGGGTGTAGCCGCCGCTTCCTCCATCCCGACCTCGGCGAGCAGCGCCCGCGCCTCTGCGGCATGGGGGCCGAAGGCCCGCGCGAAGAGGCGGAAGGGCGCGCCGCGCGCGGCGAGCAGCGCCGCCTCCACCGCCTGCTGGGCGGTGAAGGAGCGGAAGGTCTCGGCGATCTGGAAGGTGCGCCCCATGCCGAGCCGGGCGCGCGCGGCGACCGGCAGCCGCGTCGCCTCCCGCCCGGCGATGACGACGCGGCCGGAATCGGGCGGAAGCTGCCCGCCGATCAGGTTGAACAAGGTGGATTTGCCGGCGCCGTTCGGGCCGATCACCGCCAGCATCTCTTGGGGGGCGAGCGAGAGCGACACGCCCGCCACGGCCTGCACGCCGCCGAAGCGCTTCGAGACGTTCTCGACCAGAAGAATCGTCATGCCCGCCGCCAGGCGCCGGCGAGGCCGCGCGGGAAGGCAAGCACGAGCAGCAGGATGGCAAGGCCGAGGAACAGCCGCCACAGATCCGTAAGCGGCATCACCGCGTCCTTCAGGCCGTGCAGCGCGACCGCGCCGAGGAGCGGCCCGGCCACCGCCTGCACGCCGCCGAGCAGCAGCATGGCGAGCAGATCCACCGATTGCGGGATGGCGAGCAGCGTCGGGTCCACCGAGCCGCGGCTGAAGGCGAACACCGCCCCGCCGAGCCCGGCCAGCGCGCCGGCGAGCGCGAAGGCGGCAACCCGCATGGCCACGACAGGCAGGCCGAGCGCGAGCGCCCGCGGCTCGGAATCCCGCGCCGCGCGGAGCAGCACGCCGAAGGGGGCCGAGAGGACGCGGCGCAGCGCCCAGATCGCCGGGAGGACCAGCGCCGCGGCAAGCAGCAGGTAGGACGCGCGGTCGCTCGCCCACCACGCCGGCCGCACGCCGACGATGCCGTTGTCTCCGCCCGTCAGCTCCACCCACTGGAAGGCGACGGCGTGGGTGATCTGCGCGAAGGCGAGCGTCAGCATGGCAAGGTAGATGCCGCCCATGCGCGCAAGCGCCGCGCCGAACAGCAGCGCAAGCGTTCCCGCGAACAGCGGCCCGGCCGCCAGCGCCGCCTCCATCGGCCAGCCCGCGCGCACCGAAAGCAGCGCGGCGGCATAGGCGCCCGCGCCGAGGAAGGCGGCATGGCCGAAGGAGACGATGCCGGCATTGGCGATGAGGAAGCCGAGCGAGAAGGCGGCGATCGCGAGCACCAGCATCTCGGTCGCCACCTTGCGCAGATAGTCGTCCGACAGGAAGGCCACGGCGAGGATCGCCGCCACCGCCAGCGCGCGCAGCGGCGGCGAGGGCGGGGGGAGTGCGGCGAGCCCCTCGATCGCCCCGCGCGCCGGCGGCTCCGGCCGGCCGAGCAGCCCCTGCGGCCGCAGCATCAGCACCGCCGCCATCACCAGGAACACGAGCACGAGCGTGATCTTCGGGAAGGCCAGGATGCCGAAGGCCTGCAGCAGCCCGATCAGCACCGAGGCGAGGAAGGCGCCCGGCACCGAGCCCATGCCGCCGACGACGGTGACGACGAAGGCCTCGGCGATGATCGGCAGATCCATCCCGCCCGAGGCCGGGATGCGCGGCACCTGCAGCGCGCCCCCGAGCCCGGCGAGGAAGGCGCCGAGCGCGAAGACGCCGGTGAACAGCAGCGCCTGGTTCACCCCGAGCGCCGCCACCATCTCGCGGTCCCGCGTCGCCGCCTGGATCAGCAGGCCGAAGCGGGTCGCGCGCAAAAGCAGCGTGAGGAGGGCGAGCACCACCGGCCCGACGGCGATCAGGAACAGGTCATAGGCCGGGATGCGTTCGCCGAGGATCGCCACGCCGTGGCCGAGGCCGGGCGCGCGCGGGCCCGGGATGTCCTCCGGCCCCCAGAGCTGCAGCACCCCGTCCTGGATGACGAGCACGAGGCCGAAGGTGGCGAGCAGCTGGAACAGTTCCGGCACGCGGTAGATCCGCCGCAGCAGCAGCAGCTCGACCGCCGCGCCGAGGGCGGCGACCGCGAGCGCCGACAGCACGGCGCCGAGCAGGAAGACGGAGAGAGAAGGCGACCACGCGAGCAGCGGCGGCAGCAGCGTGACGGCCACATAGGCCCCGACCATGGCGAAGGAGCCGTGGGCGAAGTTGACGATGCGGCAGACGCCGAACACCAGCGTGAGGCCGGCGGCGGTGAGGAACAGGGCCGAGGCGCCGGCGAGGCCCGAGACCGCCTGCGCCAGCCAGAAGCCCCACTCCATCAGAGCCGCCTTGCGGCGCGCACCTCGGCTTCGGGGAACATGTGGTTGGCGCCGTCCTCGTAGCGCCAGTTGCGCATCACGCCGCGGCCGCCCTCGAGCGCGATCTCGCCCACCCAGGCGCCGAGGGTGGATTGCTGGTCGAGCACGCGCATCGTCACCGGCCCGACGATCGTCTCGGTCACGAGGCCGCGGAGCGCCGCGATCATCGCATCGGTGTCGGTGGAGCGGGCGCGGTCCAGCATCGCCTTCACCATCTGCACCGTGACGTAGCCGAGCAGGCTGCCGAGCCGCGGCGTGTCCTGGAAGCGGGCGCGGTAGGCGTCGAAGAAGCGGCGATGGGCCGGAAGCTCGATCTGCTCGGCCGGATATCCGGTGACGATCCAGCCCCCCGGCGCCTCGGCGCCGAGCGGCAGGAGGTATTCCGGCTCGCCGGTCAGCAGCGAGAGCACGGTGCGGTTCTCGAACAGGCCGCGGATCTGGCCTTCGCGCACGAAGGGGATGAGGTCGGCGCCGAACAGCACGTTGAAGATGCCCTCGGGCCGGGCGCGGGAGAGGGCGCCGACGGTCGGGCCGGCGTCGGGGCGGCCGAGCGCCGGGTACTGCTCGGCCACGATCTCGGCGCCCGGGATCGCCTCCGCGATCAGCCGCTTGAAGGCGGCGGCGGCCGACTGGCCGTATTCGTAGTTGGGGGCGACGATCGCCCAGCGCCGCACCGGCCGCCCGCGCACCGCCTCGGCCAGCATGCGGGTCTGCATGAAGGTGCTCGGGCGGATGCGGAAGGTGTAGGGGTTGCCCTGCGCCATCGTCAGCGCATCGGTCAGCGGCTCCGTCGCCAGGAACAGGCGCCGGCGGCGGGCGGCGACGTCGGCGACCGCGAGCCCGACATTGGAGAGGAAGGTGCCGGCGATGAAGGCGACGTTCTCGCGCGTCAGCAGATCCTCGGCCACGCGGGCGCCGTCGGACGGGGTGGCGCCGTCGTCGCGGAAGACGAACTCGAGCGGCCGGCCGCCGAGCACGCCGCCTTCGGCGTTCACCTCCTCCTGCGCCATCTGGATGGCATTGCGGTAGGGCACCGCGAAGGCGGCCATGCGGGCGTAGGAGTTGAGTTCGCCGATGCGGACGGGCTCGCCGCGGGCGGGCTGGGCCGCGGCGGGGCGGAGCGCGAGGGCGGGCAGGGCGAGCAGCGCGGCGCGCCTGGGCAGGCGAAGGCAGGTCATGGCGGCGTCCTCCGGCCCGGCGACGGGTGGGCCCGGGCGGGGAGTGTTTTGCGCCTTGCCGGCGGTGGTTCAAGTCCCTGACCCGCTGGTCGGGCGGCCTATAGGTCCGGAACGGACATTTTTTCGCTTGTCGCCCGGCTCCGCTCGGGTGGCTAGCGCAACAGCCCGCGCCATTCACGACAATATATCTGTCCTATATGCGAAAAAGCCCCTCGCCAT
The DNA here is from genome assembly GCA_025055335.1 of Acetobacteraceae bacterium. Lineage (GTDB taxonomy): Bacteria > Pseudomonadota > Alphaproteobacteria > Acetobacterales > Acetobacteraceae > JANWXJ01. Next base: position 6,897 of record JANWXJ010000129.1, on the reverse strand, counting down.
CGCGGCGTGGCTGTGCTTTACCGCCCCGCCCGTGCCCGCTCGGCGCCCGGAGCACCACAGGAGACCGCCATGGCCGAACGCATGCTGCAATTCGTCCGCGTCCCGCAACAGACGCCGGTGAAGCGCGCGGCCGAGGTGCGGAAGCACGATTTCCGCGAGATCTACGACCGCTTCCGCCCGGAGAAGGCGGCCGAGCAGGCCTCCCGCTGCAGCCAGTGCGGCGTGCCCTTCTGCCAGGTGCACTGCCCGCTCAACAACAACATCCCCGACTGGCTGAAGCTGACCGCCGAGGGGCGGCTGGAAGAAGCCTACGAGGTCGCCTCCGCAACCAACACCTTCCCCGAGATCTGCGGCCGCGTCTGCCCGCAGGACCGGCTGTGCGAAGGCAACTGCGTGATCGAGAAGGGCTTCGAGTCGGTCACCATCGGCGCGGTCGAGAAGTACATCGTGGACACCGCCTGGGAGAGGGGCTGGGTGAAGCCTGCCCGCCCGCCGCGCGAGCTGCCGCACTCCGTCGGCATCATCGGCGCCGGGCCGGCCGGCCTCGCGGCTGCCGACCAGCTGCGCAGCCGCGGCTGGCAGGTGACGGTCTATGACCGCTACGACCGTGTGGGCGGCCTGCTGATCTACGGCATCCCGAACTTCAAGCTGGAGAAGGAGGTGGTTCTGCGCCGCTGGCGGCAGTTCGAGGAGGCGGGCATCCGCTTCGTGCTGAACTGCGAGGTGGGGCGCGACATCCCCTTCGCCGAGCTCCGCGCGCGGCACGACGCCGTGCTGATCGCGACCGGCGTGTACAAGGCGCGCGACATCGCGGTGCCGGGCGCGGATCTCCCCGGCGTGGTGGCTGCGCTCGACTACCTGACGGCCGCGAACCGCATCGGCCTCGGCGACCATGTGCCGGACTACGAGAGCGGCGCTTTGGATGCTGCCGGCAAGCATGTGGTGGTGATCGGCGGCGGCGACACGGCGATGGACTGCGTGCGCACCGCCGTCCGCCAGGGCGCGGCCTCCGTCTCCTGCCTCTATCGGCGCGACAGGGCGAACATGCCGGGCTCCATGCGCGAGGTGGCGAACGCCGAGGAGGAGGGGGTGGGCTTCGTCTGGCTCTCGGCGCCCGAGGCCTTCCTCGGCGACAACAGGGTGCGCGCGGTGCGGGCGGTGCGCATGCATCTCGGCCTGCCGGACGCCTCGGGGCGGCAGTCGGTCGAGCCGATCCCGGGCTCCTCCTTCGAGCGGAAGGCCGATCTCGTGATCAAGGCGCTCGGCTTCGATCCGGAGGACCTGCCGGCGGCCTTCGGCGAACCGGCCCTCGCCGTCTCGCGCTGGGGCACGATCAAGGTGGACCACCGCACGATGATGACGGCGCTTCCCGGCGTGTTCGCCGCCGGGGACATCGTGCGCGGCGCCTCGCTCGTGGTGTGGGCGATCCGCGACGGGCGCGACGCGGCGGAACAGATCGAATCCTGGGTGCTGGCGCACAAGGCGGCGCCGGCGATGGCGGCGGAGTGAAGGGCATGGCCATGCGGGAATCCGGAGCCGAGTTCGCGCGGCGCTACACGCTCGGGGCGGCCGCCCTCTCCTCGGTCGCGCAGATCGACCTTACGGAGCACGATTCCTGCGGCGTCGGCCTCGTCTGCGCGCTCGACGGGACGGCGCGGCGCGAGGTGGTGCAGGCCGGCATCGACGCGCTGCGCGCCGTGTGGCATCGCGGCGCCGTGGACGCCGACGGCAAGACCGGCGACGGCGCCGGCATCCATGTCGAGATCCCGCAGGACTTCTTCGCCGAAGCCGTGCGCAACGGGGGCGATACGGTGCAGCCCGGCCGCATCGCGGTGGGCATGGTGTTCCTGCCGAAGACCGACCTCTCCGCGCAGGAACGCTGCCGCCAGATCGTCGAGACCGAGGTGCTGAACGCCGGTTACCGCATCTACGGCTGGCGGCAGGTGCCGATCGACATCTCCTGCATCGGCGAGAAGGCGAACGCGACGCGGCCGGAGATCGAGCAGATCCTGATCTGGGATCCGGAGCAGCGCGAGGAGGCGCTCTACGAGCGCGACCTCTACGTGATCCGCCGGCGGATCGAGAAGCAGGCGATCGCGGCGCAGATCCCGGAGCTCTATCTCTGCTCGCTGTCCTGCCGGTCGGTGATCTACAAGGGCATGTTCCTCGCCGAGCACCTGACGGACTTCTACCCCGACCTGCTCGATCCGCGCTTCGTCAGCCGCTTCGCCATCTACCACCAGCGCTACAGCACGAACACCTTCCCCACCTGGCGGCTGGCGCAGCCCTTCCGCATGCTCGCCCACAACGGGGAGATCAACACCCTCTCCGGCAACATCAACTGGATGAAGGCGCACGAGACGCGCCTCTCGCACCCGCTGCTCGACCCCTTCATGGACGACATCAAGCCGGTGGTGCAAGCGGGCGGCTCCGACACCGCGATCCTCGACAACGTGTTCGAGCTGCTGGTGCGCGCAGGGCGCGACGCGCCGATGGCGAAGGCGCTGCTGATCCCGGAAAGCATCGGCAACAACGCCACCATGCCGCAGGCGCACCGCGACCTGTTCCTCTACTGCAACGCGGTGATGGAGCCCTGGGACGGGCCGGCGGCGATCTGCGCGACCGACGGGCGCTGGGCGATCGCCGGGCTCGACCGCAACGGCCTGAGGCCCATGCGCTACACCATCACCGACGGGAAGCTGCTGATCGTGGGCAGCGAGACCGGCATGGTGAAGCTGGCGGAGGACCGAATCCTGGCCAAGGGCCGCGTCGGGCCCGGCCAGTGCATCGCGGTCGAGCTCGCCTCCGGCCGCTTCATGGACGACCGGCAGGTCAAGGACATGCTGGCCGCGCGCAAGCCCTGGGGCCAGTGGACCAGCCGCACCACGCGGATAGACGGGATCGTCCGCCGCAACCGCGACGAGGAGGCGCGCTACGGGGCGGAGGAGCTGCGCCGCCGCCAGCTCGCCATGGGCTTCACGCTCGAGGAGATGGAGCAGATCCTCCACCCGATGGTGGAGGACGCGCAGGAGGCCGTCGGCTCGATGGGCGACGACACGCCGATCGCCGTGCTCTCCGAGCACTACCGCGGCCTGCACCATTTCTTCCGCCAGAGCTTCAGCCAGGTGACCAACCCGCCGATCGACTCCCTGCGCGAGACGCGGGTGATGACGCTGAAGACGCGCCTCGGCAACCTCGGCAACATCCTCGACGAGGACCCGACGCAGTGCGACATGCTGATGCTCGATTCCCCCGTGCTGTCGAACGCCGAGTTCGCGGCGATGCGGGAATACATGGGCGAGTCCGTTCGCGTCGTGGACTGCACCTTCCCCGCGCAGGAAGGCGAGGCCGGGCTGCGCCGCGCCATCGAGCGCATCCGCCGCGAGGCCGAGGAGGGCGTGCGCTCCGGCTGCGCGCATGTGATCCTGACCGACGAGGCGCAGGGGCAGGAGCGCGCGGCGATCCCGATGATCCTGGCCGTCGGCGCGGTGCACACCCACCTCGTGCGCACTTCGCTCCGCACCTTCACGAGCCTCAACGTCCGCTCGGCGGAATGCCTCGATGTGCACTACTTCGCCGTGCTGATCGGCGCCGGCGCCACCACGGTGAACGCCTATCTGGCGCAGGAGAGCATCGCCGACCGGCACCGGCGGGGGCTGTTCCCGGGCCTCACGCTCGAGGAATGCATCGCCCGCTACAAGAAGGCGGTGGACAAGGGGCTGCTCAAGATCATGTCGAAGATGGGCATCTCCGTCCTCTCCTCCTACCGGGGCGGGATGAACTTCGAGGCGATCGGGCTCTCTCGCGCGCTGGTGGCCGAGTTCTTCCCCGGCACGCCCTCGCGCATCTCGGGCATCGGGCTTACCGGCATCGCCCGCCGCGTGCTGGCGCTGCACCGCAAGGCGTGGGATTCCGCCGTGGTCACGCTGCCGGTCGGCGGGCTGTACAAGCTCCGCCGCCGCGGCGAGGCGCACGCCTTCGACGGCACCCTGATCCACATGCTGCAGAAGGCGGTGGAGACTGACAGCTACCAGACCTTCAAGCGCTATTCCGAGGCGGTGCGGGCCCTGCCGCCCGTCGCGCTGCGCGACCTGCTCGACTTCCGCACCGAGAAGGCGGCGCCGATCCCCCTCGAGGAGGTCGAGAGCATCACCGAGATCCGCAAGCGGCTGGTGGCCCCGGGGATCTCGCTCGGCGCCCTCAGCCCCGAGGCGCACGAGACGCTGTCGATCGCCATGAACCGCATCGGCGCGCGCAGCGACTCGGGCGAGGGCGGCGAGGACCCCGCGCGGGCGAAGCCGCGCCCGAACGGCGACAACGCGAACAGCGCCATCAAGCAGATCGCCTCGGGGCGCTTCGGCGTGACGGCCGAGTACCTCAACAACTGCCGCGAGATCGAGATCAAGATCGCCCAGGGCGCCAAGCCCGGCGAGGGCGGGCAGCTTCCCGGCTTCAAGGTGACGGAGCTGATCGCGCGGCTGCGCCACTCCACCCCCGGCGTCACGCTGATCAGCCCGCCGCCGCACCACGACATCTACTCGATCGAGGATCTCGCGCAGCTCATCTACGACCTGAAGCAGATCAACCCGGACGCGACGGTGTGCGTGAAGCTCGTCTCGCGCTCCGGCATCGGCACCATCGCCGCCGGGGTGGCCAAGGCGAAGGCGGACGCGATCCTGATCTCGGGCCATTCGGGCGGCACGGGCGCCAGCCCGCAGTCCTCGATCAAGTATGCCGGCCTGCCGTGGGAGATGGGGCTGTCCGAGACGCACCAGGTGCTGCGCCTCAACCGCCTGCGCCATTCGGTGAAGCTGCGCACCGACGGCGGCATCAAGACCGGGCGGGACGTGGTGATCGCCGCCTTGCTGGGGGCGGAGGAGTTCGGCATCGGCACCGCCTCGCTCGTCGCCATGGGCTGCATCATGGTGCGGCAGTGCCACTCCAACACCTGCCCCGTCGGGGTGTGCACGCAGGACGAGAAGCTTCGGCAGAAGTTCGCCGGCACGCCGGAGAAGGTGATCAACCTGTTCTCCTTCATCGCCGAGGAGGTGCGGGAGATCCTCGCCTCCCTCGGGTTCCGGCGGCTTGAGGACATCGTCGGGCGGACGGACCTCCTGAAGCAGGTCAGCCGCGGCGCCTCCGACCTCGACGACCTCGACCTCAATCCCCTGCTGGTGCAGGCGGACGGCGGGCCCTACCCACCCTACTGCACGCTCTCGGGCCGCAACGAGGTGCCGGAGACGCTGGACGCCGAGATGCTGCGCGACGCCGCCGCGCTGTTCGAGCACGGCGAGAAGATGCAGCTTGCCTACAACATCCGGAACACGCACCGGGCGATCGGCACCAAGGTGTCCTCGCGCATCGTGCGGCAGTTCGGCATGAGCGGCCTGCAGCCCGGGCACCTCACGGTGCGGCTGCGGGGCAGCGCCGGGCAGTCGCTCGGCGCCTTCGGGGTGCGCGGCCTCAAGCTCGAGGTGTTCGGGGATGCCAACGACTATGTCGGCAAGGGCCTGTCGGGCGCCACCATCGTGGTGCGGCCGGCGCCCTCCTCCACCCTCGTGTGGAACGAGAACACCATCATCGGCAACACCGTGCTCTATGGCGCGACCGGCGGCGAGCTCTTCGCCGCGGGCCAGGCGGGCGAGCGCTTCGCCGTGCGCAACTCGGGCGCCGTCGCGGTGGTGGAGGGCACGGGGGCCAACGCCTGCGAATACATGACGGGCGGGACGGTGGTGATCCTCGGGCCCGTCGGCGACAATTTCGGCGCCGGCTTCACCGGCGGCATGGCCTTCGTGTACGACGCCGACGGCGCCTTCGAGGCGCGCGTCAATCCCGACACGATCCTGGTCAAGCGCCTCGCCTCCGCCTACTGGGAAGGCGTGCTGCGCGGCCTCATCGCCCGCCATGTGCAGGAGACGGGCAGCCGCCACGCCGCGCGCCTGCTGAACGACTGGGAGAACGCGCGCGGGCGCTTCTGGCACATCGTGCCGAAGGAATACGCCCGCTTCCTGCCCCGCCCGATGGAGGAGGCGGCACTCGCGGCGGAGTGAACGGCGCGGGGCTTGCGCCAACAGGTCCGGATGCGTAACGTATCCTGGGGCCGGTGGGAGGCACTCGGCCCGGAACCACGGGAGGCCCCGGGAACCGACGTCTTCTCGCCGCGCTGGCGCTGCTGCTCGCCCTGTCCGGCCCTGCTGTCGCGCAGGGGCGGATCGTCACCCTGATCGAGACCAACGGTTGGCGGGTTACGGTGTCGCCCTCCGCCTCGGGCCCGATCTGCTCGATGGGCACGGACGCCAACACCATGGGCCGCGCCTTCTGGATGCGCGTCGAGCGCCTGCGCGGCGACCTCCACGGCTACATCCACGTGAGCGACCAGAGCTGGTCCGTGCCGCGCGACAACCGCGGGCAGATCGTCGTGTTCCTCGACAACCGGCGCGCGGAACTCTCCTGGACCGGCACCTCCTACCCGACGCGGATCGAGGCCTCCTACCTCGGAGCCTGGAACAACTTCATGACCTTTTGTCGAGGCCTTCGCCGCCGGCAACACCATGCGCGTAACCTTCCCGGGCAGCCGGCTCGACTCCTGGACCGCCGACCTGCGCGGCACGCGGCAGGTATCCAACGTCTTCCTCGACTGCATCCGCTCGATGTGAGGCGTATCCCGCCTCAGGCCGCGTCCTCCCGCCGGTCGCGCACCTTCACATAGGCGACGGCCGCGTGCTCCGCGCAATACGGCTTCCCGGGAAGGGCTTCGCAGCCGCAGAAATGGAAGCCGCGGGTGCCTGGTTCGCCGATCGGCCAGGAGCAGGACCGGGCGCCGGCTCGGCTGACATGCCTGGGCGGGGCGGGGCGCGGGGCCGGTGGCGGCGCGGGCGGCGGCGGCGTGGCGGGCCG
>JANWXJ010000126.1 GCA_025055335.1 Acetobacteraceae bacterium | reverse complement strand
CGCTGAACGGCCAAGCGCGCCAAGCGCGGGCGTGACGGCCGGGCGGCCGGCCCCCGGCCGTCCTGCCGCTTGGCGGCCGGGCGGGAGGGGCCTATGTGGCCTCCGCCCATGTCCCCTCCCCCCGCCCTCGTCGTCGAGCATCTGACGAAACGTTTTGGCGACGTTGCGGCGGTGGACGGCATCTCCTTCACCATGCCGCGCGGCGCAGTCTGGGGCCTGCTCGGCGGCAACGGCGCCGGCAAGACGACCACCATCGCCATGCTGCTCGGCCTCCTGGTGCCGAGCGCGGGCCGCGTGCTCGCCCTCGGCCACGACATGGCGACAGACCGCTTCGCGGCGCTGGCGCGGATGAACTTCTCCTCGCCCTATGTGGCGCTGCCGCAGCGGCTCAGCGTCGCCGAGAACCTGCGCGTCTACGGCCATCTCTACGGTGTTTCGCGGCTCGAGGCGCGGATCGCCGAACTCGCCCGCGCCTTCGAGCTCTCGGACTTCCTCGACCGCCCGGCCGGCCAGCTCTCGGCCGGGCAGAAGACGCGGGTGGCCATCGCCAAGGCGCTGATTAACCGCCCCGAACTGCTGCTGCTCGACGAGCCGACCGCAAGCCTCGACCCCGACACCGCAGACTGGGTGCGCTCGCGCCTCGAGGAGGCGCGGGCCGAGACCGGCGCCTCCATCCTGCTCGCCAGCCACAACATGGGCGAGGTGGAGCGGCTGTGTTCGCATGTGCTGATGCTGAAGCAGGGCCGGATCGTGGACCAGGGCTCGCCCGCCGAGCTGATCCGCCGATACGGGCGGGAGGACCTCGAGGAGGTGTTCCTCGACATCGCGCGCGGGCGGCGGGCGGCATGAGCGCTTCGGCCGCGCGGCGCGTCTGGGCGATCGTCTATCGCCACCTCGCTCTCTACCGCCGTTCCTGGCCGCGGGTGTTCGAGCTGATGTACTGGCCCTCCCTCCAGATGCTGGTGTGGGGCTTCGTCTCGGCCTGGCTCGCGAGCCTCGGGCCGGGTGCCGGCCCCTTCGCCGCCGGCGTGCTGCTCGGGGGCGTGCTGCTGTGGGAGGTCGCGCTGCGCAGCCAGATGGGCTTCGCCATCTCCTTCCTCGAGGAGATCTGGTCGCGCAACCTCGGGCATGTGTTCGTCAGCCCCATCCGCCCCGAGGAACTCGTGGCCGCGCTGATCGCCATGAGCCTGCTGCGGACGCTCGCCGGCGTGCTGCCGGCGGCGGGGCTCGCGTGGCTGTTCTACGGCTTCGGCCTGTTCGACGCGGGGCCCGTCGTCGTCGCCTTCTTCGCGCTGCTGCTGATGATGGGCTGGGCCGTCGCCCTCGGCGTGACGGCGCTGATCCTGCGCCACGGCGCGGGCGCGGAGGCGCTGGCCTGGGGCGTGCTGTTCGGCGTGACGCCCTTCGCCGCGGTGTTCTACCCGGTCTCGGTGCTGCCGGGGCCGATGCAGTTCGTCTCGCTCGCCCTGCCGGCGGCGCATGTGTTCGAAGGGCTGCGCGCGGCGCTGCTCGAGGGGCGCACGGCGTGGGAGCATCTGGCCGCCGCGCTCGCGCTCAACCTCGCCTGGATGGCCGCCCTCGGGCGGCTCTTCCTTGCCCAGTTCGAGGCCGCGCGGGAACGCGGCGCGCTGCTGACGATCGGCGAGTGAGGGCGGCGCCCCCCCTACATCGAGACCGTCGGCCAGAACAGGATGATCTCCCGGCTCTTGTCGTAGTTGTCCTTGACGTAGAAATCCACGCTCCGGTCCAGGATCTGCCCGGTGCGCTTCCCGTCCTGGCCCGGGTAGGGGAAGTAGGGCTCCATCGCCGTCACGGTGCGGCCATGCTGGTTGAACACGACGTTCATGTGCGTGCCGGCCTGCGGGTGGCGGAAGGCGATCATCGCCGGCGCCTCTCCGATCGGCAGGCCGCGGCCCCAGTAGTGCTGGCTCTTGAAGATGCCGCCCGAGATCCTGAGCCGCGTGTCGGCCGGCCAGACCTCCAGGATCTTCGTCGGCGCGAAGCCGCCGTCGGGATCGGTGTGCTTGTCGTATTCGCTGATGATCCTGAGCTGGTTCCAGGCGGGCCGCCCGCCGCCGACCGCCTTCAGCCACCAGGCGAGGCAGGCCGCCCAGCAGGACATGCCGTCGATCTGTCCGACCGGGGGGATCGCCGCATAGGACGCCATGGTCGCCTCCGCGCTTCCGACCTCGACACGTTACGCCAGCGCGGCGACGGTTGAAAGCAGCGCGGCAGCCGGGGCAGGGTCCGGCCATGCTGCCTGACGAGCCCGAGTCGCTGCACCTCTCGCCGGATCCGCTGCTGCCGCCCGCCCGTTGCGTCGTGCGCTGGAAGCGCAGCGCGCGGGCGCGTCGCGTGTCGCTGCGGATAGACAACCGCGCGGGCGAGGTCGTGGTGACCCTGCCGCCGCGCGCCGGGCGGCGGGCGGGGCTCGCTCTGCTGATGACGCATGCGGCCTGGGTCACGCAGCGGCTGGCCGCGCTGGCGCCCGGGACGCGCTTCGCCCCCGGCGCCGAGGTGCCGGTCGGCGGCGTGCCGCATGTCATCCGCCATCTGCCGGAGGCGCGCGGCGGCGCCTGGATCGAGGACGGGGCGATCCTCGTCGCCGGCGACCCGGCCTTCCTGCCCCGCCGCGTCGCGGACTGCCTGAAGGCGGAGGCGCGGCGGCGGATCGGCGCCCTCGTCGCGCAGCACACGGCGCGGCTCGGGGTGCGGGCCCGTGCCGTGCGGATCAAGGATCCCTCCTCGCGCTGGGGCTCCTGCGCGCCGGACCGCACCCTCGCCTTCTCCTGGCGGCTCGTCATGGCGCCGGCCTTCGTGCTGGACTACGTGGTGGCGCACGAGGTCGCTCACCTCGCCGAGATGAACCACTCCGAGAGGTTCTGGGCGGAGGTCGCCCGCCTGACGCCGCACCGCGAGGCGGCGCAGCGGTGGCTGCGCGAGCACGGCCCCTCCCTGATGCGGATCGGCTGAGCCGGGGCGGCGATCCGGACGGCGCGGGCGCCCGGACGGCGCCGTCGTCTCGGGCGCTGGCGCCGGCGGAAACCGCCCTAGCCGCCCGCCAGCGCGTTCAACTGCGCGACGACGGACTCCGTCTCGGCGGCGATCGCGGCGGCGGCGTCCGCCGGGACGGAGGGCGCGCCGGGCTGCAGCGTCCGCCGCGCCAGCGCCTCGAGCGCCTTCGCCCCGACTCCGGCCGCCGTGCCGGCCAGCGCATGGGCGGCGCAGCGGGCGGCCTCGTCCCGGCCGGCCGCGGTGTGGGCCGAGAACTCGGCCGACAGGCGGGCGAGATCGGCGGCGAAGGCCCGGTAGATCGCCGGCAGATCGGCGGCGGGAATGCTCTGCTTCAGGCTGTCGAGGACGGCGAGGTCGAGACTCACGCGGGAGAAGTGGGGCTGTACGCCATGGTCGCGCAAGGGGGGGAAGGAACAGCCGGCGCGCGAGCGTCCGGCTCACCCCCTCGCCCGGGCCCCGCGCAGCGCGAGCAGCGCGCCGATCCCGCAGCCGGCCATCGTCAGCGCCGTGCCGAGCCCGGCGCCGTGTTCGGTCAGGCCGACGAGCAGCGTCATCAGCGCGCCGAAGCCCATCTGCGCCGAACCGACCAGCCCCGAGGCCGTGCCGGCAAGCTGCGGCCGCACCGACACCGCGCCCGCCACCGCCGAGGGCTGCGCCGCGCCGTTGCCGAAGGCCGTCAGCCCCATCGGCAGAAAGAACAGCCAGAGCGAGGGCGGGAAGGCCAGCACCAGCACCGCCTGCAGCACCGCACCCGACGCCGTGGCCCACAGCCCGACCAGCAGCATCCGCCGCATGCCAAGCCGCAGGGTGAAGCGCCCGGCGGCGAAGGATCCGGCGAGGAAGGCGAAGGAGACGGCGATGAACCAGATCGCGTAGGTCCGCGGGCTCTCGCCCATGCCCTGCACCACCGCGAAGGGCGCGCCGGCCATGAAGGCGAAGAACACGCCCGAGGAGCAGAAGGACACCGCCGCCTGGGCGCGGAACACGGGGATGCGGAGCAGGGCGAGCCAGCTTTCCGCCATGCCGCGCACTCCGGGCAGCGGCTGCGGGGCGGGCAGGGTCTCGGGCAGCGCGCGCAGCACCACCGCAAGGAGCGGGGCGATCATCGCCGCGGTGGCCCACAGCGCCGCGCGCCAGCCGAAGGCCTCCTCGAGCAGCGCGCCGGCGAGCGGCGCCATCATCGGCATCACGCTCATGCCCATGATCAGGTAGCCGATGCGGGAGGCGGACTGCTCTCGGTCGTGGCAGTCGCGGATGATGGCGCGGGAGAGCACCATGCCGGCGCAGCCGCCGAGCGACTGCGCGATCCGCGCCGCGAGCAGCCAGCCGAGCGAGGGCGCGACCGCCGCCGCCACAGTGCCCGCGAGGAACAACACCATGCCGCCGACCATCAGAGGCCGCCGCCCGAAGCGGTCGGCAAGCGGCCCGTAGATGAGCTGCCCGACCGCCACCCCGGCGAGATAGAGCGTGAGCACGAGCTGCGCCGAGGCGGAGGAGACGCCGAGATCCCGCCCGATCACCGGCAGTGCCGGGATCAGCACCTGCATGGCGAAGGGGCCGAGGCCGGTGACCGCGACGAGCAGCCACAGCGGCGGCGGCACCCGCGGCATCACCAGATGAGGCCCGGGATCGCCGCGAAGGGCCGCCCGCCATGGGCGGTGGCCTCGGCCTCCATCGCCGCCCGATCCCCGCCCCGCGCATGGGCGGCGGCAAGGCCTTCCAGCACCCACACGCAATCGAGCCCGGCGCGCGCGGCACCCGGCAGGTCGGTGCGCGGCCCGTCGCCGAGTGCGAGCACCCGCGCGCCCGGCGGCAGGCCGAGGGCGGCCACCGCCGGGCCGTAGACCATCGGGTCTGGCTTGCCGACCTCGAACACGCGGCCGCCGAGATCGAGATAGGCGTCGGCGAGGGTGCCGGCGGCGATGATCGTCTCTCCGCCGACCACCACGTGCCGGTCCGGGTTCACGCACACCATCGGCAGCCCGGCGGCGCGGGCGGCGGAGAGCAGCGGCAGGTAGCCGGCGAGGCCGGTCTGGCCGAGCCGCGGCTCGGGGCCGGTGTTGAGCACATAGCCGGCCTCGGAGGGGTGCGCGACGAGCTCGTCCGGCAGGCCCTCGAGCACGGTGAGGTCCCGCTCCGGCCCGATGTGGAAGGCGCGCGGCGGCAGCGGCGCGAAGAACGGGTGCCTGCGGTCGCGCAGCAGGGCGCGCGCCACCTCGCCGCTCGAGACCACGGCGGCGTAGAGGTCGCGCGGGATGCCCATGGCGGAGAGCTGCGCCTCGATGACATGGGCGCGGCGGGGCGCGTTGGTGAGGAACACGACCGGCTTGCCCGCGGCCTTGAGCGCCCGCAGCACCGGCAGCGTGCCGGGGAAGGGCGCGCGCCCGTCATGCACCACGCCCCAGAGGTCGAGGATGAAGCCGTCGTAGTCGGGGGCGATCTCGGACAGGCCGGAGAGCAGGCGCATCGCGGCCCCTTCAGCGAAGGTCGGCGCCGACGGCGTCGGCGGCGGTGGCGAAGCCGTCGCGGGCGAGCAGTGCGGCGAGCTCGTCCTTGATGCGGCGGAGGAGCGCCGGCCCCTCGTAGGCGAGGGCGCTGTAGAGCTGCACGGCGGAGGCGCCGGCGCGCAGCTTGGCGTAGGCGGTCGCACCGTCCTCGACGCCGCCGCAGCCGATCAGCTCGAGCCGCCCGCGCGCGAGCGCATGGGCGCGGCGCAGCAGGTCGGTCGAGGGCGCGAAGAGGGGCCGGCCGGAGAGGCCGCCTGGCTCGCCCCTGGCGGCAGAGCGGAGCGAGGGATCGCGCGCGATGGTGGAGTTGGAGACGATCAGCGCCGCCACGCCATGCGCGATGCAGGTCTCGACGATCGGGGCCAGCGCCTCGGGGGCGAGGTCGGGGGCGATCTTCACCGCGACCGGCGGCCGCCTCGGCAGCCGCGCGCGGCGTTCCGCCACCGCCGAGAGGATCGCCGCCATCCGCGCCTCGGCCTGCAAGTCCCGCAGGCCCGGCGTGTTGGGGGAGGAGAGGTTGAGGGCCACATAGTCGGCATGCGGCGCCACCGCCTCGTAGAGGTCGGGGTAGTCGCGCTCCGGGTCGGCGCCGTCCTTGTTGATGCCGACATTGGCGCCGAGCAGCCCGGGCAGCGGCCGCGGCAGGGCGGAAAGCCGCGCGGCGAAGGCCGCGATCCCGCGGTTGTTCATCCCCATCCGGTTGATCACCGCGCGGTCCTCGGGCAGGCGGAAGAGGCGCGGGCGCGGGTTGCCCGCTTGCGGGCGCGGCGTGGCGGTGCCGGCTTCCACCAGCCCGAAGCCGAGCCGGAACAGGGGCACGAGGGCCAGCGCGTCCTTGTCGAACCCGGCCGCGAGCCCGACCGGGTTGGAGAGCGCCCGCCCGAACAGCCGCGCCGCGAGCACCGGCGGATCGGGCCGCCGGTCGGCCCCGGCGAGGCCGGCCCGCAGCGCGCAGAGCGCGGCGCGATGCGCCGTCTCGGCGTCGAGGGCGCGGAGGAGGGGCATCGCGGCCGAGGCGAGGCGGGGAGTCATGCTTGGGGGCGGATGTGCCTCGGCGGCGGCGCGGGAGGAAGGGGCAGCGGCGCATGTGTGCCCTGCGCGCCCCCGGGCAAGAGGCTTGACCATCCGGCGCCGCGCCCGGAGAAGCCCCGGATGGCCACCGACACGCGCCTGCTCGCGCCGCTGCTCGTGATCCTCGCGCACGGGCTGTGGGCGGTGCTCGACGTCAACACCAAGATCCTGACGGCGACGATCCCGGCCGAGCAGCTCGTGTGGCTGCGCTACGCGACGCTTGCCGTGCTCATCCTGGCGGTGCGCGCCGTCGTCCCGGGCTTCGGCGGGCCGGTGCGCACGCGCGTGCCGCATCTGCACCTGCTGCGCGCGGCGGCGATGGTGGCCTGCGGCTTCGCCATGTATTTCGCGCTGCGCAACCTGACGCTCGCGGAAGCGTATCTCGTGTTCTTCACCGCCCCGCTCGTCACGCTCGGGCTGGCGGCGGCCTTCCTGCGCGAGCCCGCCCCGCCTGCGGCGCTGCTGTGGGCGAGCCTCGGCTTCCTCGGGATCGTGGTGGCGCTCGCCCCCGGCATCACCGCGGAGGGAACGCTGCTCGGCTACGCCGCCGGAGCGGCCGGGTCGGTCGGCTATGCGGTGGTGCTGACGGTGTCGCGGCGGCTCAAGGCCGAACGGGGGCTTGCGATGCTGCTCCTGTGGTCGGCGGTGCCGGCCTCCGTCGTGCTCGCGCCCTTGGCCCTGTCGGTCTGGGTGCCGCCGGCGCCTTGGGAATGGGCGCTGCTGATCGTGAACGGCGTGCTCGCCGGGGCCGCCACCTACGCGCTGACGGTGGCCTTCGGCCTCGCGCCCGCCTCGCGCCTCGCCGCGCTGGAATACACCGCCCTGCTCTACGCCTTCGGCTTCGACCTCGTGATCTGGCACCTGCTGCCCGGGCCCTGGGTGGTGGCCGGCATGGCGCTCGTGGTGCTGGCCTGCGTGATGGCGGAGCGGGCCGCCCACCGGGGGCGATGAGGGCTACGGGATGCCTTCCGGGAACAGATGCGCCCCGTCGGGCCCGAGCGGCAGCGGCGTGACGGAGCGCACGGCCGACAGCGGCAGCGCGCCGTAGAGGTGCGGGAACAGCCCGGGCCGCCTGCCGCCCGCGGCTGGTTCCCACCGCAGCGCCGCGCCGAGCGCGGCGGCATCGGCCTCGACCGGCAGCAGGTCGGGCACGCCGGCGCGGTGCTTCGCGGCGCTCGCCCGCAGCTGCGCGGCGGTGGAGAAGTGCAGGTAGCCGTCGCGTGAGTCCTCCGCGCTGCCGCGGTATTCGCCGAGGCGCTCGGCCTCCGCCCAGTCGGCCCTGCGCACCAGGGTGTAGATGATCGGCTCCATGGCGGTGTTGTGGACAGACTCCATGGCGGTGTTGTTGACAGACCGAATTGAATGGGCTGGCTGCGTGAGACTGGAAATGTGACGGGTTCGAGCGGGTTCCTGTGAAAACAACCACCTCCTAGGGCCTGGCCTCAATCACGCCCAGTAGGTGATGGCTGAGACGAGGCAGACGGCGGCGAGGAAGTTGCGGGCGGTCTTGTCGTAACGTGTGGCGATGCGGCGGAAATCCGTGATCCGAGAGAAGGTCCGCGCGATGACGTTGCGCAGCCGGTAGCGTTCGGCGTGGTGAGGGATGGCAACCTTGCGGGAACGGGTGCTCGGAATGATCGCGGCGGTTCCGCGCTCGGCGAGGAAGCGACGCAGGAGGTTGGCGTCGTAGCCCTTGTCGCCGACGAGTTCGCGGGGCGGCGTCACGGCCGAAACCAGCGTGGCGGCGGCGGTGATGTCGGCGATGTTGCCGCCGGTCAGCAGGATCGCCTGCGGGCGGCCCTGGTCGTCGCAAAGCGCGTGGACCTTGGTGGTGCGCCCACCGCGCGAGCGGCCGATCGCCTGGTTGCAGGCGTCGCCTTCACCCCCCTTTTCGCGCCAGCCGCCGAGCGATGCGCCTTCACACCGGAACTGTCGATCATCGTGACCTGCGGCGGCTCAGCGCAGGCGACGGGAGCCGCGAAGATGCCCTGCCACAGGCCGCGCTGGCTTACCGCCCTGCGGGCGTTGCCTCCGGCTCAGCGGTTCCAGCGGTTGAAGACCGTCGTGTACGGCCCGTATGCCGCCGGCAGGGCGCGCCAGCGGCAGCCTTCGCGGAAGCGGTGCACGATGCCGCTGATCACCCGCCGGTCGTCCACGCGCCGCGG
>JANWXJ010000083.1 GCA_025055335.1 Acetobacteraceae bacterium | reverse complement strand
CGGAGGCCGCCTGGAAGGCCGCCCGATCCGCCCTTGAGGCCGCCGAGATCGCCGCGCGCGAGGCTGCAGCCGCCCGCCGCGACGCCGAGGCCCGTTTCGCCGCCGCCCGCGAGGCAGAGGTGAAGGCCGCCGCCGCCCGCGAGGCCGCCCGCGCCCGCGCCGAGGACGCCCGCGCCCGCATCGTGGAGCGCCTCGGCGAGCACGCGGATGTGCCGATCCCCGACGAGCCGCCCTCCGAGGCCGCCGAGGAGCGCGCCCGCCGCAGGGCCGAGCGCCTGTCGCGCGAACGCGAGCAGATCGGCCCCGTCAATCTCCGCGCCGAGGCGGAACTCGCCGAGATCGAGGCCCGCCTCGCCTCGCTCGATGCCGAACGCGAGGAGGTCGGGGGCGCCATCGCCAAGCTGCGCGGCTCGATCGGCCATCTCAACCGCGAGGGGCGCGAGCGCCTGCGCGCCGCCTTCGACCGCGTGGACGCCGAGTTCCGCGCCCTCTTCGCCCGGCTGTTCGGCGGCGGGCGGGCGCATCTCGCGCTGGTGGGCAGCGAGGATCCGCTCGAGGCGGGGCTCGAGATCTACGCCGAGCCGCCGGGCAAGAAGCTCGCGGCGCTCTCGCTGCTCTCGGGCGGCGAGCAGGCGCTGACGGCGCTCTCCCTCATCTTCGCCGTCTTCCGCTGCCACCCCGCCCCCGTCTGCGTGCTCGACGAGGTGGACGCCCCGCTGGATGACGCCAATGTCGAACGCCTCTGCGACCTGCTGGACGCGATGGTGGAGGATGCCGGCACGCGCTTCCTCGTCGTCACCCACCACCCGCTGACGATGGCGCGGATGCACCGCCTCTACGGCGTGACGATGGCCGAACGCGGAGTCTCGCGGATTCTCAGCGTGGATCTCTCGCAGGCCGTCGGCATGGCAGAGCCGCCGCCCGCGCGTTAACGCCGCGGCAAGCGGCGCCGAGGGAGGCTGGAGGGCCACCCCGACGGACCGCCCGATGCAGGCCGTGCCGCCCCGCCTTCCGCCACCGGCGCCGGGCCCCGCGCCGTGAGCCTCTCCTGGCCATGGCCGGATGCGTCCGGCGGGCTGCTGGCCGTCTTTGCCCTTGGCCTCGCGGTCGCGGCGCTGCTGCTCGCCCTGCTGCTGCGGCGGGAGGCGAGCCGCGCCCGCGCCTCGCTCCGCCGCGCCGAGGCCGCGGCCGCCGAGGCGCGAGAGGCCGACAGGCTGCTCCGCACCGTGGTGGACGCGATGCCCGCGATGGTGACGGCCTGCGACGCCGACGGTCGGGTGCTGCTCGTCAACGCCGCGCAGGAGCGCTTCTGGGGCCTCGCCGAAGGCTCGGCGGAAGGCCGCCTGCTGTCGGAGCTCGGCCTGCCGCCCGAGATCGCGACGCAACTGCGCCGCGCCGCCGAGGCGCGCGCCCCCGCCCCGCCGCTCGAGGCCGAGGCGACCGACGCCGCCGGCCGCAGGCGCGCGCTGCTGCACCTCGCCGCCCCGGTGCCGGACGACAGGCCCGCCCGCGCGCGCACCGTGCATGTCGCCCTCGACATCACCGAGCGCCGGGAGGCCGACGCGCGGCTGCGCCACATGGCCGAGCACGACGCGCTGACCGGCCTGCCCAACCGCGCGCTGTTCGCCGCAAGGCTCGAGCAGGCGATGGCCTCGGGCGGCTGCGCGCTGCAGTGCTTCGACCTCGACCGCTTCAAGGAGGTGAACGACACGCACGGCCACGCCTTCGGCGACCGGCTGCTGCTCGCGGTCGCGGCCCGGGTGCAGGCGGTGCTGGGGCCGGAGGATCTGCTCGCCCGTCTCGGCGGCGCCGAGTTCGCGGTGATCCAGCCGGGCGCAGGCGCCGCCGAGGCGCTGCGGCTCGGCCGCCGCATCGTCGCGGCCCTGGCCGAGCCGTTCCGCATCGGCGGCATCTCGGTCCGCACCGCGGGCTCGGTCGGCTACGTCCTCGCCCCGGCCCAGGCCTCGACGCCCGAGCGCGCGCTGCAGCACGCCGACATCGCCATGTACGCCGCGAAGGGGGAGGGGGGCTCGCGCGCCGTCGGCTTCGCCCCCGTGATGGCGGAGGCGTTGGCGCTGCGCCGCGCGCTCGAGGGCGATCTGCGCGAGGCCCTGGACGAGGGCGCCTTCAGCGTCGCCTTCCAGCCGAAATACGCGGTCGCGGACCTGCGGCTGACCGGCTTCGAGGCGCTGGCGCGCTGGACGCACCCGGTGCGCGGCGCGGTGCCGCCCGCGCTGTTCGTGCCGATCGCCGAGGAGACGGGGCTCGCCTGGCGGCTGTCGCGCACCGTCGCTCTCGCCGCCTGCCGGCAACTGGCCGAGTGGGCGTCGGCCGGGCGGCCGGTGCCCGTGGCGGTCAACCTCTCGGCCGGCCACCTTCTCACCGACGCGGCGGTGGAGCTGGTGCGAGAGGCGCTGGCCGGGACCGGCGCGCCGGCCCATCTGCTCGAGATCGAGGTGACGGAGAGCGTGTTCCTCCGCAACGCCGAGGCGGCGGAACGGGCGGTTGCGGGCTTGCGCGCGCTCGGCGTGCGGGTCGCGCTCGACGATTTCGGCGCCGGCTTCTCCTCGCTGTCCTACCTGCTGCGGCTGCCTTTCGATTCGCTGAAGATCGACCGCACCTTCGTCTCCGCCCTGCGCGGCGCCTCCGGCCTTCCCGGCGGCCGCGGGGCGGAGGTCGTGGGCGGCATCGTGCGGCTGGCCCACGGGCTCGGCGCGCGGGTGGTGGCCGAGGGCGTCGAGACCGAGGAGGAGTTCGCCGCCATCCGCCGTCTCGCCTGCGACGAGGTGCAGGGCCACCTGTTCGGCCGCGCCATGGCGGCCCGCTTGGCCGGCGCGCTGCCAGGGCGCTGGGGCCGCCGCTGGCCGCCCGCGCTGCGCGAAGCCGGAGACTGATTGCTGCGCCGCCGCACGCTTGACAGGGTAGGCCGGCCACCGTATCCGCCGCCCTGCCTTCCGGGGGGTTCCCCAAGGAAGTCCAGGTGGACACGCGCGACGGCTTCGACGAGCGCCTGCGAAAGGCCCGCGAGAGGCAAGGCCTCGACCGGGGGACCTCTCGGCAGGGCGCGCTCCCCGGGGCGGCCGCGATCGGGTTCCGCGCCGGGGTCGAGGTCGTCTCGGCCCTGATCGTCGGCGTCGGCATCGGCTGGCTGCTCGACCGGTGGCTCGGCACCTTCCCCTGGCTCTTCCTGGTGTTCTTCCTGATTGGCGGCGCTGCCGGGGTGCTGAACGTCTACCGCCTGTTCAACCCCCGAACGCGCCCCGGCGCGCCCCCGGATGCGGGCGCCGAGGCTGGGTCGAAGGACGGGAGCAGGACCGGTGGCGGCCGAGGGCAAGACGATTGACGCGCTGAGCCAGTTCGAACTGGCGCCTGCGCTCGGGCCGATCGGCGCTTCGGTCAACTTCACCCAGTCGAACCTGTTCATGCTGATCGCGGCGGGTCTGATCCTCGCGCTCATGCATTACGGCATGCGCCCCGCCGCCGTGGTGCCGGGCCGTCTGCAGGCGCTGGCGGAGACGTTCCACGAGTTCGCGCGGAACCTGGTGGTGGAGCAGGTCGGCCCCGAGGGCCGCCGCTTCTTCCCTTTCGTGTTCACGCTGTTCATGTTCATCCTGTTCGGCAACATGCTGGGGCTCTTGCCCTTCGCCTTCACCTTCACGAGCCACATCGCGGTGACCTTCACGCTGGCGATGATCGTGTTCGTGCTGATCACGGTGGTTGCCGTCTCGCTGCACGGGAAGAAGTTCCTCGGGTATTTCTTCCCGGAGGGCGCGCCGATCTGGCTTGCGCCCATCATCATCCCGGTCGAGATCGTGTCCTACCTGTCCCGGCCGGTCAGCCTGTCGATCCGCCTGTTCGCGAACATGGTCGCCGGCCACGTCATGCTGAAGGTGTTCGCCACCTTCGTCGTGCTGCTGGGCGGCCTCGGCGCGGTCGGGCCGTTCATCGCGGTGCTGCCGCTCGCGGTGAACGTCGCGCTCGTCGGCTTCGAGGTGCTGGTCGCGTTCCTCCAGGCCTACGTGTTCGCGATCCTCACCTGCATCTACCTGCACGACGCGGTGCACCTGCACTGAGCCGCGCGGGATCACCACGGACCTCCCAGAGAGACACGGAAGGAAAGAGACAATGGAAGTGGCCGCCGCGAAGGCTCTTGGGGCCGGTATCGCCGTCATCGCGCTGTTCGGCGTGGGGCTCGGCATCGGCAACATCTTCTCGACGCTGATCGCGACGGTCGGCCGCAACCCGGCCGCCCGCGACTCGGTGTTCCCGATCGGCATCCTGGGTTTCGCGCTCACGGAAGCGGTGGCGCTGTTCGCGCTGCTGATCGCCTTCCTCATCCTGTTCGCCTGAGCCGTCCGGGGCGGCCCGGGCGCCGCCCCGAGCGCTGGATGGGGGTGAGGATGTTGCGCCTTGTTCTGCCGGTGCTGCTCCTGCCGCCCGCCGCGGCGCACGCCGCGGGGGGAAGCAGCGAGGGCATGCCCCAGCTCGCCTTCGGCAACCCGCTGCTGCTGGCGCAGGTCGTCTGGCTGCTGGTCATCTTCGGCGGGCTCTACTGGGCGCTGTCGCGCATCGTGCTGCCGCGGGTGGACGCGGTGATCGAGGCGCGGGAGGCCCGCATCGCCGCCGACCTCGACGCCGCGCAGAAGGCGAAGCAGGAGGCCGACCGCGCCATCGAGGCCTATCGCGAGGCGACGCGCCGCGCGCGGGCCGAGGCGCAGGCCAAGGTCGCCGAGGCGGTGGCCAAGGCCGAGGCCGAACAGAACGCCCGCACCGACGCCATCCTGGCGAGGTTCAACGAAACGCTCCGGGAGGCGGACCGCCGCATCACCGGCGCACGCAACCAGGCGATGGGCGCGCTGGCAGAGGT
This sequence comes from Acetobacteraceae bacterium, assembly GCA_025055335.1. Classification (GTDB taxonomy): domain Bacteria; phylum Pseudomonadota; class Alphaproteobacteria; order Acetobacterales; family Acetobacteraceae; genus JANWXJ01. Next base: position 14,652 of record JANWXJ010000083.1, on the reverse strand, counting down.
GGCCACCGACACCGCCGCCGCCCTGGTCAGCCGGCTCGCAGGCCGCGCCGACCGCGCGCGCATCGCCGCGGCGGTGAACGCCGAGATCGCCGCGCGGGCGGGGAGGGCGCTGTGATGAGCGATCCGAAGGTCTGGGTCGCGATCTCCTTCCTGATCTTCGTCGCCCTGGTGGCGCGGATCGGCTGGCGCATCGCGACCAGGGCGCTCGATGCCCGCGCCGAGCGGGTCCGCACGGAACGGGCCGTGGCCGCCCGCCTCCGCGCCGAGGCCGTGGCGTTGCTGAAGGCCGCCGAGGCCGAGCGCGCCGCCGCCCTGGCCGAGGCGGAGGACATGATCTCCCGCGCCCAGGCCGAGGCCGAACGCGTCGCCGCCCGCACCGCCGCCGAGGTGGAGGCGCAGGCGAAGGCGCGGGAGAAGATGGCGATGGACCGCATCGCCGCCGCCGAGGCCGCCGCCATCGCCGAGGTCCGCGCCGCCGCCGCCGAGGTCGCCGCCGCCGCCGCCGCCGCCGTGCTGCGCGACATGCTGGACCCGGCCGAGGAGGCCGCCCGCATCGACCGCGCTGTGGCCGACATCCCGCGCGCCTTCCGCTCCGCCGCCTGAGCCGCGGCGGCGCTTCCGCTGCCGCACCGTCTTCGCGTAGGCTCCCCCGGGACAACCCAGGGAGCCTTCGCCATGCGCCGCCTCGCCCTTTCCGCCCTGCTTCTGGCCTCCACCGCCCTCGGCGCCGAGGCCAACACCTTCCGCTGGGCGAATGACGGCGACGTCAACTCGATGGACCCCTACGCCCGGAACGAGACCTTCCTGCTCTCGTTCATGGCGAACATCTACGAGCCGCTGATCCGCCGCGACCGCAACCTGCGGATCGAACCCGCGCTGGCGGTGCGGTGGGAGAACCCGAACCCCACCACCTGGCGCTTCCACATCCGCCCCAACGTCCGCTTCTCCGACGGCACGCCGCTGACGGGCGACGACGTGGTGTTCTCGATCGAGCGCGCGCGCGCGCAAGGGTCCAACATCCAGGCCTATTTCGCCTCGGTCGCCGAGGTGCGTCTCGTGGACCCGATGACGGTGGACGTGATCACCCGCCAGCCGAACCCGATCTTCCTCGAGGAGATCACCAACTTCGGCATCATGTCCCGCGCCTGGGCCACCGCCCACAACGCCGCGCGCACCGCCGACCTGACGCAGCGGCAGGAGAACTACGCCACCCGCAACGCCATGGGCACCGGCCCCTTCCGCCTCGAGCTGCGCGAACCCGACCGCCGCACCGTGCTGGTGCCGAACCCGGGCTGGTGGGACAGGCCCGAGCACAACCTGACGCGCGTCGAGTTCAACGTCATCGCCAACGACGCGACGCGGGTTGCCGCCCTGCTCTCGGGCGAGGTGGACATGATCTACACCGTGCCGCCCCAGGACACCGACCGCCTCTCCCGCGCCCCCGGCATCCGCATCCACCAGATGCCGGAACTGCGCACCATCTTCCTCGGCTTCGACCAGCTGCGCGAGGAGCTTCTGAAGTCCGACGTTCGCGGCCGCAACCCGTTCCGGGATCTGCGCGTGCGCCAGGCCTTCGACCTTGCGATCGACCGCGAGGCGATCGTGCGCACCGTCATGCGCGGCCAGGCGCGCCCCACCGGGCTGATGATCGGCCCCGGCATCAACGGCTGGACCGAGGCCGCCGACCGCGTGACCCGCCCCGACCTCGCCCGCGCCCGCGCCCTGCTGGCGGAGGCCGGCTACCCGAGCGGCTTCGGCGTGACGATGGACTGCCCGAACGACCGCTACGTGAACGACGAGGCGATCTGCACCGCGGTGGCCGCCATGCTGGCGCGGATCGGCATCCGCGTGAACGTCAACGCCCAGACGCGGGCGCGCTACTTCGCCGAGATCCTGGGGCCCGGCTACAACACCTCCTTCTACCTGCTCGGCTGGACCCCGGCGACCTACGATGCGCACAACGCGCTGTTCAACCTCATGGCCTCCCGCCAGGGGGCGCGCGGGCTGTTCAATGTCGGCGGCTGGAGCAACCCCGAGTTCGACGAGCTCGTGGACCGCATCGCCGTCGAGACCAACCCTGCCGAACGCCAGGCGATGATCGACCGGGCGATGCGGATCCACGCCGAGCAGGTCGGCCACCTGCCCCTGCATCAGCAGACCGTGGTGTGGGCGGCGCGTCAGAACGTGACGCTGCAGCAGCAGGCGGACAACGTCTTCCCGCTGCGCTTCGTGCGGATCGGGCAGTAGCGGCCGGCGCGGGCGGGCCTTGTTTCGGCCCGCCCGGTTTCCGATACTGCAAGGCGGGGGGGGTTCTGGCCATGCTGATCGCCATCCTGTCCCGCTTCATCCGCTGCGGGACACTTGCCGTCCGCATGCCGGACGGCCGCGTTCACGAGCTGCGCGGGGGCAAGCCCGGTCCCTCGGCCGGTATTGCCATCAACACCCGGCGGGCCGTCCGCCGGCTTCTTCTCGATCCCTCGCTCGCCCTCGGCGAATGCTACATGGACGGCGAGGTCGAGCCGCTCGGCTGCACTCTGTACGAACTGCTGGACCTGCTGACGCTGAACCTGGCGGAGGGCGGCTCGCATCCCGGCGAGAGGCTGCTCCACGCGTGGCGGGTCCTGAAGCGCCGGCTCGACCAGCTCAACCCCGCGCCCCGCGCCCGCCGCAACGCGGCCCACCACTACGACCTGAACGGCCGGCTCTACGCCCTCTTCCTCGACCGCGACCGCCAGTATTCCTGCGCCTATTTCCCGACCGGGCAGGAGAGCCTCGAGGAGGCGCAGGCCGCCAAGAAGCGCCACATCGCCGCGAAGCTCCGGCTCGACCGCCCGGGGCTCGAGGTGCTCGACATCGGCTCCGGCTGGGGCGGCATGGCCCTCACCCTCGCCCGGGATTTCGGCGCCCGCGTCACCGGCATCACGCTCTCCACCGAGCAGCTCGAGGTCGCCCGCGCCCGCGCCGCCGAGGCGGGGCTTGCCGACCGCGTCCGCTTCGAACTGATGGACTACCGCGCCTGGAACCGGCCGGTGGACCGCATCGTGTCGGTCGGCATGTTCGAGCATGTCGGGCTCGCGCACTACCGCAGCTTCTTCCGCGTCGTGCGCAACACCCTGCGGGAGGACGGCGTCGCCCTCATCCACGCCATCGGCCGTTCCGACGGGCCGGGCGCGACCAACCCCTGGCTCGCCAAGTACATCTTCCCGGGCGGCTATTCGCCCGCCCTGTCCGAGGTGCTGCCGGCGGTCGAGAAATCGGGGCTGTGGGTGACCGACATCGAGATCCTCCGCCTGCACTACGCCGAGACGCTTCGCCATTGGCGCAGCCGCTTCGCCGGCAACCGCGACGCGATCGCGAGCCTCTACGACGAGCGCTTCTGCCGCATGTTCGAGTTCTACCTCGCCGGTTCCGAGCTCGCCTTCCGCCGCATGGGCCACATGAACTGGCAGATGCAGCTCGCCCGCCGCGTGGACACCCTGCCGCTGACGCGGGACTACATGGTGGAGGCCGAGCGCCGCACCGTTTCGGCCTGAGCACCGCCCAGCGGCGTTCCATCCACGGGTTCCACAGCCATCCACAGGAGCGGGACGGGGCCGAATCGCTCTAGTCTGCGCGGCGATGAACACGCCGTTCCAAGGTGGGGAAGGGGGCGGGCTGCTCGGCCTGTCGCAGCGCCTGCCGCCAGCCAATCTCCAGGCCGAGCAGGCGCTGCTCGGCGCCATCCTGGCCAACAACCGCGCCTATGAGCGGGTGTCGGAGTTCCTCGCCCCCGAACACTTCGCCGATCCCGTGCACGGCCGCATCTACGCCGCCATCGCCCGCCGGATCGAGGCCGGGCAGCTCGCGGACGCCGTCACGCTGAAGGCCGAGTTCGAGCATTCGGGCCTGCTAGAGGAGGTGGGCGGCACCGCCTATCTCGCCCAGCTCCTCACCGCCATGGTGGGGGTGATCAACGCCGGCGAATACGGCCGCGTGATCCACGACGCGTGGCTCCGCCGCCAGCTCATCGAGATCGGCGAGACGGTGGTGAACCGCGCCTTCGGCGGCCCTGGCGAGGAGGTGCTGGATGCGCGCGAGCAGCTCGAGGCGGCCGAGCAGGCGCTGTTCGAGCTGTCGAAGGAGAACGCGGCCCAGGGCGGCTTCATCGGCTTCGAACGCGCCCTGCAGCAGGCGGTCGAGGCGGCGGAGCGCGCCTTCACCCGCGGCGCGGGCGTCTCGGGCCTCTCCACCGGGCTCCGCTCGCTCGACGAGCGTCTGGGCGGGCTCCATCCCTCCGACCTCGTCATCCTCGCCGGCCGGCCGGGCATGGGGAAGACCGCGCTCGCCACCAAGATCGCCTTCGGCGCCGCGCGCGCCATCCTGCGCGAGGCGCGCGAGGCCGACCCGAACGCCGTGCCGAAGGGCGGCGTCGCCGTGTTCTCCCTCGAGATGAGCGCCGAGCAGCTCGCCACCCGCCTGCTCGCCGAGGAATCCCGCGTCTCGGGCGACAGGATCCGCCGCGGCGAGATCGGACAGAAGGAGTTCGACCGCTTCCTGGAGGTGAGCCGCGAGCTCCAGGCGCTGCCGATCTTCATCGACGACACGCCCGCCATCACCCTCTCGGCGCTGCGCACCCGCTGCCGGCGCCTCAAGCGCACCAAGGGTCTCGACCTGATCGTGGTGGACTACCTCCAGCTCATGCGGCCATCGCCCGGCACCAGGCCGGAAAGCCGCGTGCTGGAGATCAGCCAGATCACCCAGGGCCTGAAGGCGATCGCCAAGGAGCTCTCGGTTCCCGTGCTGGCGCTCTCCCAGCTCAGCCGCGCCGTCGAGAGCCGCGAGGACAAGCGCCCGCAGCTCGCCGACCTGCGGGAATCCGGCTCGATCGAGCAGGATGCCGACGTGGTGCTGTTCATCTACCGGGACGAATACTACCTCGCGCAGCGCGAGCCGAAGCCCGCCGCCATCGAGGGCCGCGACGAGGCCGACCGCATGGCGAAGTTCGAGGCCGCGCATGATGCGTGGAAGCAGCGCATGGCCGAGGCCCACAACCGCGCCGACCTGATCATCGCCAAGCAGCGCCACGGCCCGACCGGCACCGTGCCGCTGTTCTTCGAGGCCGAGTTCACCCGCTTCGCCGATCTCGACACCCACCATGGCGACTGACGCCCGCGCCGGGCTGCTTTCGGTGGACCTCTCCGCCGTGGTGGCCAACTGGCGACTGCTGCGCGAACGCCACCAGGGCGGCGAGGTGGCGGCGGTGGTGAAGGCCGACGCCTACGGCCTCGGCGCCGCGCCGGTCGGGCGGGCGCTGCGCGATGCCGGCTGCCGCACCTTCTTCGTCGCCCATCTGGCGGAAGGCATGGCGCTGCGGCAGGCGCTCGGCCACGGCCCGGCGATCGTGGTGCTGAACGGCTTCCGCCCCGGCGCCGACGAGGACGCGGCGCTGTGGCCGGCGCTGAACTCGCTCGCCGATGTCGAGGCCTGGGCGGATTCCGCCCGGGTGCACGGGATGCGCCACAAGGTGCTGCTGCACCTCGATACCGGCATGGCCCGGCTCGGCCTCGATTCGCGGGAGGCGGAGCGCCTGATCCAGGACCCCTGGCCGCTCGTGCCGCTCGATCTCCGCTACGTGATGACGCATCTCGCCTGCGCCGACGAGCCCGACCACCCCCTGAACGCCGCCCAGGCCGCGCGCTTCGCCGGCCTCGCCGACAGGCTGCCCGCCGCCCGCCGGTCGGTCGCCAACTCCTCCGGGATCTTCCTCGGCCCCGCCTTCGCCTCCGACCTCGCCCGGCCCGGGGCCGCGCTCTACGGCATCAATCCGACACCCGGGCGGCCGAACCCGATGCGGCAGGTGGTGCGCCTTACCGCCCCCATCCTGCAGCTGCGCGAGATCGCGGCCGGCGAATCGGTCGGCTACGGCGCCTCCTTCACCGCAACCCGCCCGAGCCGCATCGCAACCGTCGCCGCCGGCTACGCCGACGGCTATCTCCGCGCCCTCTCCGGCCGCTCCCGCGCCGTGCTGGACGGGGCGGAGATCCCGCTCGTCGGCCGGGTCTCGATGGACCTCCTCACCTTCGACGTCACCGACGCCCCGGCCGCCGCGCCGGGCCGCCACGTCACGCTGATCGGGGATGGCATCACGCCCGACGAGCTTGCCGCCGCCGCAGGCACCATCGGCTACGAGATCCTGACCTCCCTCGGCCCGCGCTACCGCCGGATCCACGCCTGATCCGCCCCGGGGCGGTGCGCTCGGGCGCGGAGTGTGGCATCACCCCGGCATGGATCGCCTCCTCGACGCCGTCGCCGCGCTCGGGCGGCTCTCGCTCGGCCTCTGCCGCAGCGTGGGCGCGGTCGCGGTGTTCGCCGCCGTCGCCCTCTCCGGCCTGCTGCGCCCGCCCTTCCACGCGCGCAACTTCGCCCGCGCCTTCGCAGAGGTGGCGTATTTCTCGCTGCCCGTCGTCGGCCTCACCGCGCTGTTCACCGGCATGGCGCTGGCGCTGCAGTCCTACACGGGCTTCGCCCGCTTCAACGCCGAAGGGGCGGTGGCGAATGTGGTGGTGCTCTCCATCACCCGCGAACTCGGGCCGGTGATCGCCGCCCTGATGATCGCCGGCCGCATCGGCGCCGCCTTCGCCGCCGAGATCGGGACCATGCGCGTCACCGACCAGATCGACGCGCTTTCCACCCTCTCCACCGACCCGATGCGCTACCTCGTCACGCCCCGCATCGCCGCCACCACGCTCGCGCTGCCGCTGCTCGTGCTGGTGGCGGACATCCTCGGCGTCGCGGGGGGGTTCCTGATCGGCACCGGCAAGCTCGACTTCACCGCCGCCGGCTATCTCCGCGCCACCGTCGATTTCCTGCAGGCGATGGACGTGGTCTCCGGCCTCGTGAAGGCCGCCGTGTTCGGCTTCTTCGTGGCGCTGATGGGCTGCTGGTGCGGCTACACGAGCCGCGGCGGCGCCGAGGGCGTGGGTGCGGCGACGACGCAGGCGGTGGTGTCCTCCTCCATCCTCATCCTGGCGTCGAACTACGTGCTGACGGAACTGTTCTTCGCCCGATGAGCGCGGTTCCGAAACTGCGCCTTGTCGGGCTGCGCAAGGCCTTCGGCGCCAAGGTGGTGCTGGACGGGGTGGACCTCGAGGTGCCGCGCGGCTCCTCGATGGTGATCCTCGGCGGCTCCGGCTCCGGCAAGTCGGTCACGGTCAAGTGCGTCCTCGGCCTGATCGAGCCCGACGGCGGCCGGATCGAGATAGACGGGCGCGATCTCGCTGCCCTTCCGCGGGCGGAGCGCGCCGCCGTGCTCGACCGGACGGGGATGCTGTTCCAGAACGGCGCGCTGTTCGACAGCCTGCCGGTGTGGGAGAACGTGTGCTTCAAGCTGCTGGCGCAGAAGCGCATCCCCCGCCGCGCCGCGCGCGACAAGGCGGCCGAGGTGCTGGCGCAGGTCGGCCTCGGGCCCGAGGTGTGCGATCTCTGGCCGGCCGAGCTCTCGGGCGGGATGCAGAAGCGCGTGGCGCTGGCCCGCGCCATCGCCGCCGGGCCCGACCTGATCTTCTTCGACGAGCCGACCACCGGCCTCGATCCCATCATGGCGGCGGTGATCGACGGGCTGATCGTGGACGTGGTCAAGCGCCTCGGCGCCACCGCCGTCTCCATCACCCACGACATGGCGAGCGCGCGTCGCATCGGCGACCATGCGGCGATGATCCACAAGGGCCGCATCGTCTGGACCGGCCCGGCGAAGGCGCTCGGCAACAGCGGCAACCCGCTCGTGGACCAGTTCGCCCGCGGCGAGCGGGAGGGGCCGATCACGATGGACCTCCGCCGCTGATGCCGGGGCCCGGCACCCCGACGCGGCAGGCCGCGCTCGCGCTCCTCTCCGCCGTGCTGGAACGCCGCCGCCCGCTCGAGGAGGCGCTCGACTCCCTCCCCCCCGCCGACCCGCGCGACCGCGCCGCGGCGCATCGCATCGCCTCGGCCGTGCTGCGCCGGCTCGGCACGCTCGATGCCGTGCTCGAGCCCTTCCTGCGGCGGGAACCGCCGCCCGTTGCGCGGCAGGCGCTGCGCATCGGGGCGGCCGAACTGCTCCTGCTCGGCACGCCGGCGCATGCCGCGGTGGCCTCCGCCGTCGGCCTCGTGCCGCGGCCCTTCGCCGGCCTCGTCAACGCCGTTCTGCGGCGGCTGGCCGAGGCGGGGGCAGGCGCGCTCGAGGGCCTCGATTCGCCGCGCCTCGACACCCCCGCCTGGCTCTGGGCCTCCTGGCACGCCGCCTGGGGCCCGGCCGTGCGGGCGATCGCCGAGGCGCACCAGCGCCCCGCCCCGCTCGACCTCACCCTCGCCCCGGGCGCCGCCCCGCCCCCCGGCGGAGAGGCGCTGCCGACCGGCACGCTCCGCTTCCCGCCCGGCACGCGAATCACCGAACTGCCCGGCTTCGCCGCGGGCGGCTTCTGGGCGCAGGACGCCGCCGCCGCACTTCCCGCCCGGCTGCTCGCCCCGCGCGCGGGCGAACGCATCGCCGACCTCTGCGCGGCGCCGGGCGGCAAGACGGCGCAGCTTGCCGCCGCAGGCGCCCGGGTCGTCGCGGTGGAGCGCGATCCGCGCCGCGCCGCCCGGATCGGCGAGAACCTCGCGCGGCTGGGGCTTGCGGCCGAGATCGTCGTGTCCGATGTGCTGGGCTGGCGCCCCGAAGCCCGGTTCGACGCCGTTCTGCTCGATGCCCCCTGCAGCGCGACCGGCACCATCCGCCGCCACCCCGACATCCCCCACCTCAAGCGTCCGGCCGACGTGGCGAATCTCGCCGCACTCCAGTCCCGCCTGATCGCGGCCGCGGCGGCGCTGGTGAAGCCGGGCGGGCGGCTCCTCTTCGCCACCTGCTCGCTGCAGCCGGAAGAGGGCGAGGCGCAGGCCGAGGCGGCGCGCGCCGCCGGCCTTCTGCCCGATCCGATCCGCCCCGAGGAGCTTCCCGGGCTTCCCGAAGCCGTCACCGCTGCGGGCCACCTCCGGACCCGCCCGGACATGTGGGCCGAGAGGGGCGGGATGGACGGCTTCTTCGCCGCCCGCTTCCGCGCCCCGGGCGGCTGAGGCGGCCCGCCCTTCCCGGCTTCCGCGCCGCGGCCTATCTCCCGCCCCATGCTGCGCCTGATCCGCTTCACCGCCCTGCTGCTGATGGTGCCTTTCGTTCTGCTGTGGGCCGTGGCGTGGTTCGGCCGCCAGCCGGGGGAGCCGGTGATCGAGGCGCTGATGCGCCACGCCGGCACCCTCACCGGGGCTGCGCCTGCCCCGCCCTCGGCCGGGGTGCTCGCTTTGCCCGAGGGTGTCAGCCTCGGCGGCCCCTTCCGCCTGACGGACCACACCGGCCGGGCGGTGACGGAGGCGGATTTCGCCGGCGGCTTCTCGCTCGTGTATTTCGGCTTCACCTACTGCCCGGACGTGTGCCCGACCGAGCTCGGCACCATGGCGGCGGCGCTCGATCTGCTCGGGGAGGCGGCGTCGCGCATCACCCCCATCCTCGTCACGATAGACCCCGCGCGGGACACGCCCGCCCAGCTCGCCGACTATGTCTCCCGCTTCCATCCGCGGCTTGTCGGGCTGACCGGCAGCGAGTCCGAGGTGGCCGAGATCGCCCGGCGCTTCCGCGTGTTCTACGCCCGCGTCCACCCTCCGGATTCGACCGAGTACCTGATGGACCACTCCTCCTTCATCTACCTGGTCGGCCCGGATTTCCGGGCGCGTGCGATCTTCCGCCCGAACACCGATCCGGAGGCGATGGCGGCGGCGATCCGCGCCCGGCTGCCGCGCGGCTGAAGGCGGGCGGGGGCCGCATCGGCCGCTTGCGGCAGCGTGGGGATCGGCGCCTGCTTGCGCTCGCCGGCCCTCGGGCGGCCTCCGCCTCCGCCTACCACCCCTCAGGCAGCGCCACGCCGAGCGCCGAGGCCTCGGCCTCCAGCGCCGCGCGCGTCGCCTCGGCAAGCGGGATGCCCTCGGCGCGGTGCCGCGCCTCGGCGCGCGCCTCGCCCTCGCCGGGGTAGAGGATCTCGCGCGCGCCCGCGGCAAGGGGTGCGGCCTTCAGCCGCGCGATCCAGCCCTCCATGCGCGCGGCGAAGTCTTCCGGCGCGGCGAAGCGGGAGATGTCGAGCGCCAGCACGAAATGCCCGCAGCCGCTCCGCCGCTCGGCCTGGTAGGGCCCGGCCACCTCGTCGAGCAGCCCCGCCCCCGACAGCACGCCCGCCAGCACCTCCATCGCCAGCGCGATGCCGTAGCCCTTGTGCCCGGCCATCGGCAGCAGCACGCCCGAAAGCGCGGCGAGCGGGTCGGTCGTCGGGCGGCCCTCGGGGTCGAGCGCCCAGCCCTCGGGGATCGGCAGGCCCTTCTGCCGCGCGTCGAAGATCTTCCCCCGCGCGACGGCGGTGTTCGCGAGATCGAGCACGAAGGGCGGATGCCGCCCGGCGGGTGCGGCGACGGACCAGGGGTTGTTGCCGACGAGCTTCGCCCGCCCACCCCAGGGCGGCATGGCCGGAGAGGCGTTGGTGGCGAGCATCCCGATGCAGCCGGCCGCGGCCGCCATGCGCGTGTAGCAGCCGAGCGCCCCGTGGTGGTTCGAGTTCCGCACCGACACGACGCCGACCCCGTGCGCCTTGGCGCGCCGGATGGCCGAGCGCATCGCCTCGGCGGCGGCCACCTGTCCGATGCCCTCCTTCGCGTCCATCAGCGCGACGGCCCCGGCATCCACCGGCCACTCCGGGGCGGTCCTGCGCCGCATGGCGCCGGAACGGAGCCGGGCGAGATACCACGGCGCCCGCATCACCCCGTGCGAGGGGTGGCCCCACAGGTCGGCGGCCACGAGGGTCTCGGCGATCCAGGCCGAATCGGCCTCGGGCACGCCTTCGGCGGCGAACAGGGCGGCGGTCAGTCGGTGCAGCAGGGCGGGGTCGGTCAGGCGCATGGGCGAAGGCCTCGGCAGGACTTCCGCGCAGCATGGCGGCGGGGCCCGCGGCCGGCCAGGGTGGCGGCCCGGCCGGCGGCGCGTTTCGGGCTTCGCGCCGCGCGGTGGCCTGCGGCGGTTGCCGCCCGCAGCGGCCGTTGCCGCCCGCAGCGGCGGTTGCCGCCCTGGCGCGGCGCTGGCACAAGCACGGGCGTGAGACGCCCGACTCTGGTCGCCCCCTCGCTGCTCGCCGCCGACTTCGCCCGCCTCGGCGAGGAGGTCCGCGCCGTCACCGCCGCCGGCGCCGACTGGCTGCACCTCGACATCATGGACGGCCATTTCGTGCCGAACATCTCCTTCGGGCCGGCGGTGGTGAAGGCGCTGCGCAGCCACTGCCCGCTGCCCTTCGACGTGCACCTGATGATCGCCCCGGCCGACCCCTATCTTGCCGCCTTCGCCGACGCGGGTGCCGACCTCATCACCCTGCACCCCGAGGCGGGGCCGCATCTGCACCGCAGCCTGCAGACCATCCGCGCGCTCGGCAGGCGGGCCGGCGTGGTGCTGAACCCCGGCACCCCGGCCTCGGCCGTCGAGCCGGTGCTCGACCTCTGCGACCTGATCCTGGTGATGACCGTGAACCCGGGCTTCGGCGGCCAGTCCTTCCTGCCCTCGATGCTGCCGAAGATCGCCGCGCTGCGGGCGATGATCGACGCCTCCGGCCGCGATATCCGCCTCGAGGTGGACGGCGGCGTGACGCCCGAGACGGCCGCGGCCGTCCTCGAGGCGGGGGCGGATGTGCTGGTCGCCGGCACCGCCGTGTTCGGCGCGCCCGACTACGCCGCCGCCATCGCCGCCATCCGGGGCGGAGGCGGCTGAGATGGAGGACTGGCTCCGCCGGGCGCGGCAGATGGTGGCGGGCCTCAAGCCCGTGAAGGTGCCTCCCGCCCCGGCGCGTGCCTTCCGCGACCTCTGGCCCGGCGATGCCGCGCGCGGCGCCCGGCTGCTGCGGGGCGAATGCGAGATCGCCGGCACGGCCCGCCCGCTCCGCCCGGCCGAGGAGGGCGGGGAGGGGTGGGGCCCCGGCTCCGGCTCCGTCCTCTGGCGCGCGGGCGTGCACGGCTTCGCGTGGCTGCGGGATCTGCGCGCCCTCGGCACCGATTCGGCGCGGCTGCTCGCGCGGCGCCTGACGAGCGACTGGCTCGCCCGCGGCGGGAACGACAGCCTCGCCGCCGCGCCGGAGGTGGCAGGCGCCCGCATTTCCGCCTGGCTCGGGCACTACGACTTCCTCGCCGCCACCGCCGAGGACGGCTTCCGCCGCGCGCTGATGATGCGGCTTGCCCAGGACGCCCGCGCGCTGGTCGCCGGCCTGCCGGCGGAAGCGGCGCATCGCGGGGCGCTCGTGGCGCTCAAGGGCGCCATGGCGGCCTCCGTCGCGCTCGAGGAGGAGGGGTGGCTGTCGCGCTGCGTGCGCTTCCTGCCGGCCGAGCTCGCCCGCCAGTTCCTGCCCGACGGTTGCCATGTCGAGCGCAGCCCGGCCCAGCACATGGCGGCGCTGCAGGACCTGATCGAGATCCGCAACCTGCTGCACGGGGCGGGGATCGAGGCGCCGGAGGAGCTCGCCGCGCTGCTCGACCGCGCCGGCCCAGCGCTCCGGCTGTTCCGCCACGGCGACGGGGGGCTTGCCGCCTTCAACGGCACGCGGGAGGAGGGGGCGTCCCTGCTCGACCTCGTGCTGACGCAGGGGCAAGCGCGGGGCCGCGCGCCGGCCGCGCTGCCCGATGGCGGCTTCCACCGGCTGCAGGCGGGGCGCACCCTCCTCATCGCCGAGTGCGGCGCGCCGCCGCCCGCCCGCGCGCGGGATCCGAACGGCCTGCCGCGCGGGGCGGACCGTTTCCACCACGCCGGCACGCTCTCCTTCGAGCTTTCGGTCGGGCGCGACCGGGTGGTGGTGAACTGCGGCGCCGCCCCGGCGGCCGAGGCGCCCTGGCGCGACGCGCTCCGCTCCACCGCTGCGCATTCCACCTTGACGGCGGCCGACACCAACTCGGCCGAGCTTCGGGACGAGGGGATCGGCCCCCGCCGCCCCGAACGCGTCGAGGTGGAACGCCATGAGGCTTCCGGCGCGCAATGGCTGGAAGCCAGCCATGACGGCTACCTCAAGCGCTTCGGCGTGATCCACCGCCGCCGCCTCTACCTCTCCGAATCGGGCGACGACCTGCGCGGCGAGGACGTGCTGGAAGGCGGCAATCCGCCTGCCTTCACCGTCCGCTTCCACCTCCATCCCGAGGTGGCGGCAAGCCTGCTCGAGGAGGATGCGGGCGTGCTGCTCCGCCTGCCTTCCGGCGCGGGGTGGCGCATGCGCGCCGCGGGCGCGCGGCTCTCGCTCGAGGAGACGGTGCACCAGTCGGGCGAGCCGCGCCGGTCCCTCCAGGTCGCGCTGCACGCCGACCAGGGCGGGGGCGTCGTCCGCTGGGTGTTCACGCGCATGAGCCCGCCCCCGCAGCAGGGCTGAGCCGATGGCGGCGCACCGGCCGCTGCACGTGCTGCACGCCTACAAGACCTACCTGCCCGAGACGGAGGGCGGCATCCCCGCCGCCATCCGCAGCCTGGCCGCCGGCCTCTCGCCCGGGTGCGAGAGCCGGGTGCTCGCCACCCGCCGCCCCGGCGCGCCGCGGCAGGTGCGGGTGGACGGGGTGGCGGTGGACCGCGCTCTGGCCTTGGGCTCCGCCTTCTCGCTGCCGCTTGCGCCGCTCTATCCGCTGCGGCTCCGGGCCCTCGCGCGGGGGGCGGATCTGCTCGCCCTGCATGCGCCCTTTCCGCTCGCCGATCTCGGCGTGCTGGCCGGGCTGCCGAAGGGCCTGCCGCTTGTCGTGCACTGGCATGCCGAGATCGTGGGGCGGCGGCTGGCGCGGGCCCTGGTGGCGCCGGCGATCCGCGCCACCCTGGCCCGGGCGGGGCGGATCGTCGTTTCGCATCCCGGGATCGTCGAGGCCTCGCCCTGGCTCTCGCCGCTGCGGGGCAAGTGCCGGGTGGTGCCCTACGGGGTGGACGCCGAGGCTTGGGCAACCCTGCCGCCCGAGGATGCGCCGATCGTGCAGGCGCTGCGGCAGGAGCGGCCGAGGCTCGTCGTGGCCGTCGGCAGGCTCGTGCCCTACAAGGGGTTCGAGGGGCTGATCGAGGCCTTCGCCACCGTGCGCGGCCAGCTCGCGATCGTGGGCGAGGGGCCGCTGCGGCCGCGGCTTGCCGCGCGCATCGCCGCGCTCGGGCTGTCGGGGCGGGTGGAGCTTGCGGGGCGGCTCGAACGGCCGGCGCTCCGGCGGCTTCTCCACGCGGCGCGGGTGTTCGCCTTCCCCTCCGTCTCGGTGGCCGAGGCCTTCGGCATCGCCCAGCTCGAGGCGATGGCCTGCGGTCTGCCGGTGGTGAACACCGCACTGCCCACGGCCGTGCCCTGGGTGGCGCGCGACGGGCGCGAGGGGCTGACGGTTCCCCCGGGCGATCCGGGCGCGCTTGCGGTCGCGATCTCCGCCCTGCTCGACGATCCGCCGCGGGCCGAGGCGCTCGGCGCTGCGGCGCGCGAGCGGGTGCGGCGCGACTTCAGCGAGGCCGGCTTCTGCGCGGGCGTCCTCGCCGTCTGGCAGGAGGCGCTGGCGGCTGCGGCGGGCGGGGGGTAGGGCCGGCCTCCGCCCGGCCCTGCCGGCTGCGGGGCCTCTTCCCTCCGCCGGCAGGACGGCGTTGCGCCGCCG
>JANWXJ010000091.1 GCA_025055335.1 Acetobacteraceae bacterium | reverse complement strand
GTGAAGGTGGTCTGGCAAGTATCGGGAAAGAGACTTGTTCGGCCGCGCCGGCGGATGATCCGGATGACCCGCGCGACGGGTGGATACAACCCAGGCGAGAGAAGTCGTCAGCCTTTTCGCGCCACCCCTTGATTCAATGCGTAAGAGTTGATTCATTGCCCGCATAGGTTGTGCCCTGTGCGGAGCTCCGATGCCCGAACTGCCGATCCAGCACCGCTACGAAGGCTCCTCCGACGCGATCGTGCGCGCGCGTCTCAGGAAATGGCCGCAACATCCTCCGGGGGTGCGCCCCTCGCCGAAGCAGCCGGGCACCTGGCTGCGCGCCCGCCCGGGCGACGCCAACGGCAGCGCCCAGCCCTTCCTCAAGCTGCCCGGCTCGAGCACCTTCCGCACCCTGCCGGACGGGATGTGGCTGCATTTCGGCACCGACCCGGCCGACCCCTGGTGCGACATCCTCTGCATCGAGGCGTGCTCCTCGCTGCCCAACCTGCTCGACAAGCGCTCCCGCTTCGCCCCCTCCACCACCTCGACCCTGGTCTGCTGCCCGCTCTCCTGGCTGCTGGACAGGGTGCAGCCGAACGACCCGACGCCGCGCTGGAAGCTGATCCGGCTGCTGACGGCCGAGCCCTCCGGGCCGCTGATCCTGCCGGTGCGCGACGTGCGCGTCGTCTATGGCCTGCGCGCGCGGCACTACGAGGGCTTCGCGCGAACCCAGATCCCGCAGCCGCACGAATACTTCTGCCCGATGGAAGTCCTGACGGCCGAGGACGGGGCGGAGAACCCGGCCATGCAGGCCCTCCTCGGCCGCGCGACCGCCTCCGCCAACTTCATGGAACTGCCCTGACCGGCGGCCTGGGCGTCATGGAAACTTCACGCCCTCCCCCTGCCCGGCGGGCGGCCTCTGTCATACTTCTCCGCGCGGACAACCAGCCGGAGAGCGACAGATGCGGCGCAGGCAAGTTCTCGGTGCGGCCTCCGTCCTGCTGGCCGCGCCCTTCGTGGCGCGCGGCCAGGGAGCGATCGGCGGCAGCCTCGTGCTCTACACCAGCCAGCTCGAGCCGGACGCCGCCGGCACGGTCGAGGCCTTCCGCCGCCTGCACCCGCAGGTGAACGTCGAGTGGATCCGCGGCGGCACGCCGCAGATCATCAGCCGCCTGCGCGCCGAGATCGCCGCCGGCAGCCCCCGCCCCGACGTGCTCTTGCTGGCTGACAGCCTAACCTTCGAGGGGCTGAAGGCCGAGGGCCGCCTGCGCCCGAGCCCGGAGGTCGCGATCGGCGGCACCCCGGCCGACCGGCATGACGCCGGCCGCACCTATTTCGGCACCAAGCTGATCACCACCGGCATCATGATGAATGTCCGCGCGCCCTTCGCCCCGGCGCGCTGGACCGACCTGCTGCGCCCCGAGGCGCGCGGCCAGGTGGCGATGCCCTCTCCCGCCGTCTCCGGCGCCGCCGCCATCCATGTGCAAGCCTGGGCGCAGCATCCGGAGCTCGGCTGGCCCTACATCGAGCGCCTCGTGCAGCAGGGGCTGCAGCCGCGCGGCGGCAACGGGCAGGTGATGCAGGCGGTCTCGGGCGGGGAGCGCGCCTTCGGCATCGTCATCGACTACCTGCCGATCCGCGAGGCCCAGCGCGGCGCGCCGGTGCGCTTCATCTTCCCCGAGGAAGGCGTCTCCGCCATCACCGAGCCGGCGGCGATCCTCTCCACCGCGCGCAACGTGCCGGCGGCGGTGGCGTTCGTGACCTTCCTGCTGTCGCGCGAGGGGCAGGAGCTCGCCTCCCGCCAGGGCTTCCTGCCGGCCGACCCGGCGGTCGCGCCGCCCGCCGGCTTCCCGCCGCCGCAGAGCATCCGCCTCATGCCCTTCGACGCCGCGCGCGCCGCGGCCGAGGGCGAGGCCAACCTGCGCCGCTTCGCGCAGCTCGTCGGCGGCTGAACGGGCTGATCCTCCCGGAGGGCTGCAGATGCTTCGTCGCACCCTGCTCGGCGCCGCCGCCGGCGCCCTCGCCGCGCCTGCGCTGGCGCAGCGCGTCTCCGGCACGCTCGTGCTCTACACCAGCCAGTTGCAGGAGGACGCCGCCGGCACGGTGGAGGCGTTCCGCGCCGCCCACCCCGGCGTGCAGGTAGAGTGGATCCGCGGCGGCACCAACCAGATCCTGCCGCGGCTGCGCGCCGAGATCGCCGCGGGCAGCCCGCGCGCCGACGTGCTGCTGCTGGCCGACAGCCTTTCCCTCGAGGGGCTGAAGGCGGAAGGCCGGCTGCGCCCGACGCCGGAGGCCGACACCGGCAACACCCCTGCCGCCATCCATGACGCAGAGCGGATGTTCTTCGGCACCAAGCTGATCACCACCGGGCTTGCCGTGAACCGCCGCGCGCCCCTGCAGCCGAGGCGCTGGGCCGACCTCACGCGGCCGGAGGCGCGCAACCTCGCGGCGATGCCCTCGCCGCGCGTCTCGGGCGCGGCGGCGGTGCACATCCAGGCGGTGGCGCAGCAGCCGGGGCTCGGCTGGCCGCACCTCGAGGCGCTGGTGCGGAACGGCCTGCAGGTCCGCGGCAACAACGGGGCGGTGATGCAGGCGGTCGCCGGGGCCGAGCGGGCCTACGGCTTCGTCATCGACTACCTCGCGATCCGCGAGGCGGAGCGCGGCGCGCCGATCCGCTTCGTCGCGCCGGAGGAGGGGCTCGCCGCCATCACCCAGCCGGTCGCGATCCTGAACACGGCGCGCAACCTGCCTGCGGCGATCGCCTTCGTGGAGTTCCTGCTCTCGCGCGCCGGGCAGGACCTGGCGGCGCGGCAGGGCTTCCTGCCGGCCGATCCGCGCGTCGCGCCGCCGCCAGGCTTCCCCGATCCGGCGAGCGTGCGGCTGTTCCCCTTCGACACCGCCCGCGCCGCCGCCGAGGGCGAGGCGGTGCTGCGCCGCTTCGACGCGCTTGTCGGCGCCTGAGGCGGACGCGCTGCGGCCCGGCTGGCGCTGGCCGTGGCCCGGCCCGAGGGGC
>JANWXJ010000022.1 GCA_025055335.1 Acetobacteraceae bacterium | reverse complement strand
CGCGCTCTGCGCGCGGCACGGGGTGCCGCTTGCCGCCTGCGCCGAGGAGGGCGGGGAGGCGCCGCCCGGCGTCCGGCTGCTGCCCCCGGGCCTCGCGGCCGCCGAGGCGGAGGCCCAGCTGCTCGGCGCCTGATCCGGGATCAGCCGGCGGCGCGGCCGAGCCGCTCGCCCCCGTAGCGGCGGGCGCGGATCGGCCGCCACCACCATTCGTTGCCGAGATACCACGCGAGGGTCTCGGCGAGCCCGGTCTCGAAGTCGCGCCGCGCGCGCCACCCGAGCGCGGCCTCGGCGCGGGAGGGGTCCATCGCGTAGCGGAAATCGTGGCCCGGGCGGTCGGGCACGAAGGCGATCAGCCGCTCGCGCGGGCCGGCAGGATCGGGGCGCAGCCGGTCCAGCACCGCGCAGATCGCCTTCACCACCGAGAGGTTCGTGCGCTCCTGCCGGGCGCCGAGGCAGTAGGTCTCGCCCGGGCGGCCGGCGCCGAGCGCGGCGAGGCAGAGCGCCTCGGCGTGGTCGTCCACATGGATCCAGTCTCGCACGTTCGACCCGTCGCCGTAGACGGGCAGCGGCCGCCCCTCGAGGGCGTTGAGCGCGACGAGCGGGATCAGCTTCTCGGGGAACTGCCAGGGCCCGTAGTTGTTCGTGGTGTTGGTGACGAAGGCGGGCAGCCCGTAGGTGTGGGCCCAGGCGCGCACCAGGTGGTCGGAGGCGGCCTTGGAGGCGCTGTAGGGGCTGCGCGGGGCGTAGGGCGTGGTCTCGTCGAAGGGCGGATCGCCGGGGCCGAGGGCGCCGAACACCTCGTCGGTCGAGACGTGGTGGAAGCGGAACGCCTCCTTCTCCGCCCCCCGCAGCCCGGACCAGTAGGCCCGCGCCGCCTCGAGCAGCACCTGGGTGCCGACCACATTCGTGCGCACGAACTCGGCCGGCCCGTCGATCGAGCGGTCCACGTGGCTCTCGGCGGCGAGATGCATCACCACCTGCGGCCGCCAGGCGGCGAAGGCGGCGCGCACCGCCTCGGCGTCGCAGATGTCGGCGCGGATATGGACGTGGCGCGGATGGCCGAGCGCCTCCTCCACCGCCTCGCGGCTCGCGGCGTAGGTCTCCTTGTCGAGGTTGACGATCACCCGCTCCGTCGTGCGCAGGAGCCGCCGCACCACCGCCGAGCCGATGAAGCCGAGGCCGCCGGTGACGAGCACCGTCATCGCCGCCCGCCCTCCGCCCCGCGCCCCTCCTGGGCGAGCAGCCCCTCGAGGTAGCGCCCGTAGCCGGAGTTGCGCAGCGGCGCGGCGATGGCGCAGAGCTCCGCATCGCCGATGAAGCCCATGCGCCAGGCCACCTCCTCCGGCGCGGCCACCTTCTGGCCGGTGCGCTTCTCGATCGCGCGCACGAACTCCCCGGCCTCGAGCAGGCTGTCGTGCGTGCCGGTGTCGAGCCAGGCGTAGCCGCGGCCGAGCCTTGTGACGCGGAGCGACCCCTCCTCAAGATAGGCGCGGTTGACGTCGGTGATCTCGTATTCGCCGCGGGCCGAGGGCTTGAGGCTGCGGGCGATCGCGGGCGCCCGCCCGTCATAGACGTAAAGGCCCGTCACCGCCCAGTCGGAGCGCGGGGCCTTCGGCTTCTCCTCGATCGAGAGGGCGCGGCCCTCGGCGTCGAACTCCACGACGCCGTAGCGCTCGGGATCGGCGACACGGTAGGCGAACACGGTGGCGCCGTACGCGGCCGCCGCCCGCGCCTCCCTGAGGCGCGCCTCGAGGTCGTGGCCGTGGAACAGGTTGTCGCCGAGCACGAGGATCGAGGGGCTGCCGGCGAGGAACCCCTCGGCGAGCACGAGCGCCTGGGCGATCCCCTCGGGCCGCGGCTGTTCGGCGTAGGCGATGCGGATCCCCCAGGCCGCCCCGTCGCCGAGCAGGCGGCGGAACAGCGGCAGGTCGTGCGGCGTGGAGATCAGCAGGATCTCGCGGATGCCGGCCAGCATCAGCACCGACAGCGGGTAGTACACCATCGGCTTGTCGTAGACCGGCAGGAGCTGCTTCGAGACCGCGAGGGTGGCCGGATGCAGCCGCGTCCCGGCGCCGCCGGCCAGCAGGATCCCCTTCATGGCGCATCCCTCCCCGCAGGGCCGAGCAGGACATCGAGGCAGCGCGCCAGAGACAGACGCCAGTCGGCGGGCGCGATGCCGTGCACGCGGCCGATCCGCGCGCAGTCGAGCCGGCCGTCCGGAGGGCGTCTCGCCCGCGTCGGATAGTCGGCGGTGGCGATCGGCACGAGGCGCGGCCGCGGATGGCCGCGGCGCGCCGCCTCTTCGAGGATCCGGTCCGCGAAGCCGTGCCAGGTGGTGTGGGGCGCGCCGCAGAGGTGGAACAGGCCGAAGGCCGGATCGCCTTCCGGCGCGCCGGGCAGGCGGGGCGCGATGCGCGCCACGGCGTCGGCGAGATCCTCGGCGAAGGTCGGCGCGCCCTGCTGGTCGGCCACGACGCGGAGCTCCTCCCGCTCCTGCGCGAGGCGCAGGATGGTCCTGACGAAATTGCTGCCGTGCGGGCTGCACACCCAGGCCGTGCGGAGCACGACGCTGCGCGGGTTCGCGGCGAGCACGAGGCGCTCGCCTTCCGCCTTCGTCGCGCCATAGGCGCCGACCGGATTGGGGGCGTCGTCCTCGGTGTAGGGGCGGCCCTTCAGCCCGTCGAAGACGTAGTCGGTGGAGAAGTGGATGAAGGGGGCGCCGCGCGCCGCCGCGGCGGCGGCAAGCCAGCCGGCGCCCTCGGCGTTCACCGCCCGCGCCCGCTCGGGCTCGTCCTCGGCGCGGTCCACCGCCGTGTAGGCGGCGGCGTTGACGACGAGGTCGGGTGCGGCGCGCTCGGCGGCGGCGAACACCGAGGCGCGGTCGGCGAGGTCGAGCTCCGGCGGCTCGAGGGCGATCACCTCGTGCCCCTCCGCCGGCAGCCGCGCGAGCAGGGCACGGGCGACCTGGCCTTCCCGCCCGGCGACCAGCACGCGCATCAGAACACCCTCCCGAGCTCGGCGAGCCTAGGGTGGCGGCGGTCCTTCTCGGAGAGGATCACGGCCTCTGGCGCGATGCCCCAGGCGATGCCGAGCGCAGGGTCGTCCCAGGCGAGGCCGCGGTCGCACTCCGGGGCGTAGGGCGCGCTCACCTTGTAGGCCACCTCGGTGCCGGGCTCGAGCGTCAGGAAGCCGTGGGCGAAGCCGACCGGGACGTAGAGCTGCATGCCATCCTCGGCCGACAGTTCGAGCAGGAGGTGGCGGCCGAATGTGGGCGACCCGTGCCGCAGATCCACCACCACGTCGCGGATCCGCCCGCGCAGCACGCGCACGAGCTTGGCCTGCGCCGCGGGCGGCAGCTGGAAATGCAGGCCGCGCAGCACCCCGGCCTCGGCCGAGAGGGAGTGGTTGTCCTGCACGAACTCCTCGCCGATGCCGAGGGTGGCGAAGTCCCGGCGGCTGTAGGTTTCCGCGAAGAAGCCGCGGGAATCGGCGAAGCGCCGGGCCGAGACGAGGAGCGGGCCGGAGATCGCGGTCTCCCGCGCCTCGAAGTTGCCGGCGCGCCGGGGCGGCGAGGGCAGGGCAGGGTCGGGATCCGGCATCGGGACGTCCGCCGAGGGGCCGGGCGTCGGCGCTCGGCCCCGGTACCTAGCACAGGCCGGGGGCCCTGCAAGCCGGGCGGGGCGTGGGCGACCCTCACAGCAGCCCCTCGCGCCGGAACGACAGGTGCCGCCCGTTGCCGACGATCAGATGGTCGTGCACCACCACCCCGAGCACCCCGACGGCGGCCTTGATCTCGGCCGTCATCTCGATGTCGGCGCGCGAGGGGGTGGGATCGCCCGAGGGGTGGTTGTGCACCAGGATGACGGCGGTCGCCTGCAGCTCGAGGCAGCGCTTCGCCACCTCCCGCGGATAGACGGGCGTGTGGTTGACGGTGCCGCGGGCCTGCGCCTCGTCGGCGATCGGGCGGTTCTTGGAATCGAGGAACAGCACGCGGAACTGCTCGATCCGCTCGCGCGAGAGGGTGGCGGCGAGATACTCCGTCAGGCGCTGCCAGTTGTTGAGCACCGACCGTTCCTTCACCTCCGCGCGCATCAGCCGGAGCGCCGCGCCCTGCACGGTCTTGAGCGCGGCGATCACGGAGTCGCCCGCGCCCTCGACCTGCTTCAGCTCCTCGACCGGGGCGGCGATGGCGGCGGCGAAGGAGCCGAAGCGGGCGATCAAGGCCTTGGCGAGCGGCTTCGTTTCCTGGCGGGGGATGGCGAGGAACAGCACCATCTCGAGCAGCTCGTGGTCGAGCAGCGCATCGGGGCCGGCGGCGAGGAGCTTGCGGCGCATGCGCCCGCGGTGGCCTTCCGGGCCGGGGGCGGGCGGGGCGGGGCGGGAGGCGGCGGGCGGTTCGGGAAGCAGGGAGGGGAAGCCGCCGGCCTCGGCCATGCCCTTGCGCCGGGGCATCTCAGGCCGAGGGGTAGGGCGGCTTGTGCCAGCCCCTGGGCGAGAGGGTGAAGATCTCCACCCCCGTCTCGGTGACGCCGACGGTATGCTCGAACTGCGCCGAGAGGCTGCGGTCGCGCGTCACGGCCGTCCAGCCGTCCTCGAGCACCTTCACCTCGGGGCGGCCGGCGTTGATCATCGGCTCGATGGTGAAGAACATGCCGGGCTTGAGCACTGGGCCTTCGCCGGGGCGGCCGAAGTGCAGCACGTTCGGCGGGGCGTGGAAGGACCGCCCGAGGCCGTGGCCGCAGAAGTCCCGCACCACGCTGAAGCGGTGCCTCTCCGCCACCGTCTGGATGGCGTGGCCGACATCGCCGAGTGTCGCGCCGGGGCGCACCGCGGCGATGCCCGCCATCATCGCCTGGTGCGTCACGTCCATCAGCAGCTGGGCGCGCCTGGACACCTGCCCCACCGCGTACATGCGGGAGGTGTCGCCGTGCCAGCCGTCGAGCAGGGCGGTGACGTCGATGTTGAGGATGTCGCCCTCGGCCAGCACGCGCTCCCCCGGGATGCCGTGGCAGACGACGTGGTTGACCGAGATGCAGCAGGACTTCGTGTAGCCGCGGTAGCCGAGGGTGGCCGGCGTCGCGCCGTGATCGAGCAGCCAGTCGTGGATGAGGCGGTCGAGCGCGCCGGTGGTGACGCCGGGCACGACATGGGGGGTGATCATGTCGAGGCAGGCCGCGGCGAGCTGCCCCGCGCGGCGCATCGGGGCGAACTCCTCCGGGCTGTGGAGGATGATCTTCCGGCTTTCCTGGGCCTGCCGTTCCATGGGCGGCAACATGCGCGGGCGGGGGGCGCCTTGCAAGGACGGCGCGGCCCGCGCCGCGGCATGGCTGCGCGGGGCGGGGCGCATCGGGGCCGGGATGCGCGCTGCGTTCACCGCCACAGCAGGCGGAGGATGCGGGGGATTCGCCTGCGTCCGGCGGCGAAGCGGAGGAGGCGGGCGAGGGGCTTGGCGGTTCCCGGGATGGTCGGGGGGATGCGGCGGAGGGTTTCGGACAAAACCGGATCGGGCAGCAGCCACGGCGGTGCGGGGAGCGCCTTGGTCAGGCCGAGGCGGCGGATCAGGGCGATCAGCGGCAGGCCGCCCAGGCGGATGGCGCGGCGGGCGAGGCGGCAGAGGCGGTCCTTCAGGCCGTGCAGGGGATCCTCCGGCCGGGCGGCGGCGGCGGCGGCGAGCAGGCGGTGGATGGCCCCGGCATGGACGAGGCG
>JANWXJ010000010.1 GCA_025055335.1 Acetobacteraceae bacterium | reverse complement strand
GTCACCTGGCAGCGCTGCGGCGTGCATTGGATGCGCAACGCGCTCGCTCATGTCGGCCGCGCCCGGCAATCCTTGGCCTCGGCCGCCCTGCGCCAGGCCTTCCTCCGGCCCGACCAGGAGAGCGCGCGGCAGACCTGGCGCGGCAGGTCGAGGGCGGCGGGTCGGCCGAGGCCGATACGGCGCAGCGCAACGCCAACGGAGGAGACAGGCCGGCCGAGCTGGCGGGCGATGGCGGGGCCGGAGAGGCGCCGACGACGCAGTGCCTCGATCTCTGCCTCTGCCGCCGCGGACAGCCGCGTCGGGCTGCGGCGTGGACGGGAGGAGCGGTCACGCAGCCCGGGCTCGCCCTCGGCGGCGAAGCGGTCGCACCATTTGCGCACGGTGCGCGGGCTGGTGCCGAGCGCCGCCGCGACGGCGGCCACCGTCCAGCCCGACGCCAGCCGCTCGACGATCAGCATTCGACGATGCGGCGTGGTGCCCGCGGTCTCATGGGCGTCCAGCCGGGGCCCGGGGTTGGTGCTTAAAGGTGTGCCAACCACGGCCTCCAACCTCAGCCACGGAGGGACAACCTCCAGGGCAACGACACCAAGCCGCCCGATCCGCGCGTTCGTCGCCCGCCGCCCGGCTGCGGCGCACCTGCCCCCACGTCAATCGAGGCGCTCGGTGCCGCCCGCGAGCCGGCACTTCGCGTGCCGGCTATCGGCGTCCGCACAGCCCCCTGGCCGCGGCATCGAGGGCGAAGCCGATCGCGCCAACCAGAATCACCAGCGCGGTCAACTCCGCGTAGGCGAGACGGTCGCGAGCGTCGAGGATGGCGTAGCCGAGCCCGGCCGAGACGCCGAGCATCTCGCAGGGCACCAGCACCACCCAGAGCAGCCCGATCGCCAGCCGCACCCCGGTCAGCACATGGCCGAGCACCCCGGGCAGCACCACGCGCAGCAACGTCTCGGAACGGCTCGCGGCAAGGCTGCGCGCCAGCATCAGCCAGCGCGGATCGAGCGCGCGCACGCCGGCCGCCGTGTTCAGCATCACCGGCCAGACCGCGGCGAAGGCCAGCAGCACATGCACGGGCGCATCACCCACCCCGAACGCCATCACCGCGATCGGCATCCAGGACAGCGGCGAGATCATGCGCAGGAACTGGAAGGCCGGTCCCGTCAGCCGCTCTAGGCCCCGCGAAGCCCCGACCAGCAGGCCGAGCGGCACGCCGACGAGCAGCGCCGCGCCGAGCCCGGCCAGCACGCGGCGCAGGCTGATCGCGGCATGGACCAGCACCTCGCCTTCCAGGAGCAGGCGCCACAGCGCCGCCATCCCCTCGAGCGGCCCGAAGGCACGCGCGATGCTGTCCGGTGCGGTCAGCAGGGCGATGGCCGCCCACCACAGCAGTGCCAGCAGCACGAGCCCACCCAGCCCCGTCCCTGCCCGCCAGACCGCGGCCGCCGGCCAGGACGGCTGCAGCCGCCACCGCACGCCTCCCGGAGCACGCTGGGCGAGGATGTTCACGCTCATGGTGCGATGGTCTCCTGCCGGGTGAAGGCCTCGGGGAGGCCGAAGGCGGCAAGCCCGCCGACGGCCGCGAGCGCATGCCGCACCGGCCGTTCCTCCACCAGTTCGGCCGCCGCCGCCACCGGATCGAGCCCAGCGAGGAAGCCGCGCTCGCCTTCCACCAGCGTGGACTTGAGGCGGCGCACCAGTTCCTGCGTGTAGCTCGGAAAGGGATAGGGCTGGAAATCGATGCGCGCATCCTCCCAGGCCGCGTGCCGCAGGGCGCCCGAAGCGAGATAGCCGGCGCGTTCCGACGGATCGGGCGCCAGCACGCGCGCAAGCACGGCGGCCGGATGCGGGGTGTAGCGGTTGGGATCCTCGCGCGAGAGCAGCCGCGCCGCGCCGGCGCGGTTCTCCCGCAGCCAGAGCTGCGCCTTGACGATCGCGTTCACCACTCCTTGCGCCCACTCGGGCCGGGCCTCGAGGTCGCGCTGGTGCATGGCCACCACGCAGCAGGCATGGGCGCGCCACACATCCGCGGTGAAGCGCAGGACGCGGCCAATGCCCATCGCCTCGGCCACGGCGACGAAGGGCTCGGCGACGATGTAGCCGCCGATCTGCCGCGCCGCCAGCGCGGGCGGCATGTCCGAAGGCGGCATCACCACCAGCCCCACCTCGTCGGGCGCCGGGCCGCCCCGACGGCGGATCGCCGGCGTCAGTCCTGCCTCGGCCAGAAGCGCCTGCAGAACGACGTTGTGGATCGAATACCAGAAGGGCACCGCCACCGTCCGCCCGCCGAGATCGGCGAGCCGCGCCACGTCCGGTGCCACCGCAAGGCCCGAACCGCCGACATGGTTCCAGGCCACCACCTTGAGCGGCACCCTGCTGCCGAAGCGGGCCCAGATCGCCATCGGCGCGAGGAGATGCACCACATCCACCTGGCCGGCGACGAAGGCCTCGATCACCTGCGCCCAGGACCGCAGGAGAACGGGCCTCTCGGCACGGACGCCCTCGGCCTCGAACATGCCGCGGGCATGCGCGACGAGCAGCGGCGCGGCGTCGGTGATCGGCAGGTAGCCGATGCGCAGCGGCGCGTCCGCGGCGCGGGCGGGGCGGGCGAGGGGCAGCGCCGCCCCGCCGGCCAGCATCGCCGGCAGGCCGAGCAGGGCGCGACGCGAGAAGCAGGAAAGGCACATGGCGATGGTTCCGGTCGGCGGCTGTCAGTGGCGGCGCAGGCAGGTGCGCAGGCGGCGCAGGATCTCGAGCCGCAGGGCGGCGAGTTCGGCGGCCGTCCCCTCTCGCGGGCGCGGCATTTCCACGGCCCAGCTCCCTGCGATCACGGCGGGCGCGCCGCCGAGCAGGATCACGCGGTCGGCGAGAAGCAGCGCCTCGTCGATGTCATGTGTGACAAGCAGCGTGGCGACGCCGGAGGCGGCGACGAGTTCCGCGAGCAGGAGCTGCATCCCGGCGCGCGTCACCTCGTCGAGGGCCGCGAAAGGCTCGTCGAGCAGAAGCACCTCCGGCGCGCGCGCGAGGCAGCGGGCCAGAGCGGCGCGGCTGGCCATGCCGCCCGAGAGCTCGGCCGGGCGGAGGCGTCGCGCCGCGGCGAGGCCGACGGCGGCGATCGCCGCCTCGACGCGCGCCTGCCGTTCCGCCCGGCTGCGCCGCTCCTGGCTGCGGAAATCGAGACCGAAGGCGACATTCTCCTCGAGGGTGAGCCAGGGCAGCAGGCAGGGATCCTGGAAGGCGATGGCAAGCCGCGGATGCGGGCCGCGCAGCGGCTCGCCGCCGACCAGCACGCGCCCGGCACTGGGTTGCGCAAGGCCGGCCAGCGCCCGCAGCAGGCTCGACTTGCCCACACCGCTCGGCCCCAGGACCGCAACCACCTCGCCGCGGGCGAGGTCGAGGTCGAAGGCGGCGATCACCGGCTGCGACCGGCCCGGACGGTGCAGTGCGATCCCCTCGGCGCGCAGGGCCGTGCTCATGCGGCGCGCTCCGCCCGGTCCTCGGCGGCGGCGAGGGCGGCCTTGAGTTGCGTCAGGCTCGGTGTGATCACCGGCACGAAGGCGGCCTCGCGCCAGCGCCGGGCGAAACCCTCGCCCTGCGGCCGGAGATAGGCACGTCCTCCGGAAGCCTGGAGTTCGAGCCCCGCCGCCTCGGCGACGATCCCGGCGAAAGCGATGCGGATGCGGAACAGCGCCGCGGGTTCCCGGAGGAAGCGGCCCTGGGCGAGACCCTCGCGCAGCGCCCGCTCCTCGGCAGCGAGCCTCTCGGCGAGGCCTTCGCGCTCGGGGCGGAGGGCCTCGCGCGCCGGGCCGGCCTGCGCCGCGGCCTCGGCGAGGGCGCGGCGGGCCAGCCCGATCGCCATGCCGCATTGCAGCCCGAGGAAGGCCGGCCGGACCTGCGGCAGCCAGCGCAGCGCATCCGCATGCAGCACGGCAGCGGGCTCCACCGGCGCGTCCCGCAGTGCGATGGCGGCGGTGGCGGTGGCGCGCATGCCCATCAGCGCGAGATCGGGCGAGCGGACCAGCCCCGGAAGGTCGTGCGGCAGGGCCGCGACGAAAGGGGCGCCATCCGGCACCGCCACGGCGGCAGCGACATGAAAGCCGCCCGGGACGAGGTTCGTCACCCACGGCAGGCGGCCTTCGATCCGCCAGCCGGCGCCCTCGGCGCGAGCGGCGACCTGCAGGTCCTCGAGGCCCGAGAGGAACTTCATCGCGTTGGACAGGCCGGTCGCGCCGGCGATCCTGCCCGCCAGCAGCCCGGGCAGCAGCCTCTCCCGCAGCGGGGCGTTCGGGCTCTGCAGCAGATACTCGATGAAGGTCCGCTGGCTCCAGAAGAGGAAGCCGGCCGCCATGGAGTGGGCGGAGACGGCGGCGATGGCCTCGACCGCGTGCATCACCGCGCCGCCGGCGCCGCCTTCGGCCCGCGGCACGCCGAGCGCGAAGAGCCCGGCAGCGCCGAGCCGCCGCAGCACATCCCGCGCGTCGGCCGAGCCGTCGTCGAGGCCGGGGGCGGCGGCCTCCAGCCAGCCGGCGAGGGCCGGGTCGAGACTGGCGCTCACGGCCGCCTACTCCGCGGCAAGGCGCGGTGCGCCGGGCCAGCGGAAGGGCTCGAGCTCGGCGTTCAGGGGCGGATCGGCGAGGTTGTTGGCGAAGTTGCAGAGCGTGGCGAGCGCCACGCCGAGCACGACCTCGAGCGCCTCGGCGTCGGAGAAGCCGGCGGCACGGAAGGCGGCGAGTTCGGCATCGGCCACCCGGCCGCGGCTGCGGATGACGGCGGCGGTGAAATCGGCCACCGCCGCCAGCCTGGCATCGGGGGGCGGTGCCAGGCTCCGGAGGGCTTCGACGGCTTCCGCGAAGAGGCCGGCCTTCTTCGTGGCGATGGCGCTGTGGCCGGCCACGCAGAAGCCGCAGCCGTGGGTGGCCGCGGCGGTGATCTGAACCGCCTCGCGTTCCGCAAGCGCCAGGCTGGCGCGGGCATTGATGGCCGACAGGGTCTGGTAGGCCTCGAGCGCTGCCGGGGCATTTGCGAGCACGCGCAGGAGGTTGGGAAGAAAGCCGTTCGCCTGTTCCGCGCCGAGCAGGCGTTCGCGCACTGCGGGCGGGGCGTCGGCGGGCGAGAGGAGGGGAAGTCGGGGCATCGGCGTCTCCGAGGCTCGAAACGCCCATTGGTGTAGAAGGATTTTCTCAGAACCTGCAAGTGGCAGGCCAAAAAAAGCAAAATATGCTTCTCAAAGGGTTATCGTCGCAAGGCCATCCCGGCGGCCACGGCATCCAGAGCAAAGGAACCGCGGGCCCGGCCGCCGCCGGAGCGGGAAGCCGGCAGCCATCACCGGCTTGAGGCACGGATCCGGCACCGCAGACGGCATGGCCGGCAGCGAGAAAAGGCCGCGGCGCGAGGCGACCCCGCCCCTCGGGCGACCGCGCCCGGGCGCGGCAGCGGAAGCCCTCGGGTTCGACACGCCCCGATTCGGCTCCCTTCCACCATCCGCCGCCGGGCTTCGGGCAAGGCGGGCACATCGGATCCGGGCAGCCCGGACATCGCGGTCTCGCGCCGCCAGCGGCCGGAGCCAAGCGTCACCTTACGCCGCCTGGCCCAGACGGGCGCGACTTGTGACATTGTGTCAACTCTGATGTGACGGCTTCGGACGTTCACGGGCGCCAAACCCTGCCCCTAGCTATCGGCCGCGTCCGAGGAAGTGCTCAAGCGATGACAGTCTGCGCCAGGGTGGTCGGTCCGCCTGCGGGGAATGCGGCCGCGCTCGGCGCTCATGCGCCCGCCCACATCACCCGGCCTGCCCCCCGGCGCCCCCGCCCGGCGCCCCCGCGCGAAGCCCCGCCGGACGACGACCATGCCTGCGGCGCCATCGCAACCCGCCATCAGCGCGGCTTCCCCTGGGCCGCCCGCAGGGCGACAGGAGCAGGGATCGCAGGCCCCGCCCCCGCCCGGCGAAGCGCGGTCCGTAGGCCGTATCCCCTCCGCGCACTTGGCCGCTCCGGCCCCGGCGGCGGCAGGCGCGGGCGGCACCGGCGGCGAAGGGGGGAGGACCGGTGCGCATGATGGTGGAAAGCAACGGGGCTCTTTTCAACGTGGTCCTGGAAGGGCCGGAGGGAGCACCCTGCGTCACCTTGAGCCACGGTCTCGCGACCGACCTGACGATGTGGGACGGGCTGGCCGCCGTGCTGGCAGGCCGGTGGCGCGTGCTGCGCTACGACGCCCGCGGCCACGGCCGCACGCCGTCCACGCCGGGCGATTACACGCTCGAGCAGCTCGGCGCGGACGTGATCGGGCTACTCGACGCGCTGGGCATCGCGCGGACGCATTTCGTCGGACTGTCCATGGGCGGGATGGTCGGGATGGGACTCGGCCTGAACCATCCCGGCCGGTTGCTCAGCCTTGCCGTCTGCGACGCCCGCGCCGTCGCGCCGCCGGACTACCGCGCGGCCTGGACCGATCGCGCCGCGAAGGTGCGCGCCGAGGGGATGGAGGCGATCGTCGAGCCTACCCTCTCGCGCTGGTTCACCCCCGCCTTCGGCCGTCACGACCCGAGCGCCAGGGAGGCCGTGCGGCGGATGATCCGCCGCACCTCGGTCGAAGGCTATGCCGGCTGCGCGGCCGCGCTGCGGGGGCTCGACTATCTCCACCGCCTCGGGGACCTCCGGCTGCCGGTGCTGTTCCTTGGCGGTGCGGAAGATCAGGGCGCGCCGGTCGAGGCGATGCGTGCGATGCATCACGCAACGCCCGGCTCCCGCCATGTCGTGATCCCGAACGCCGGCCACCTCGCGAACCTGGAACAGCCCGAGGCATTCCACGCCGCCGTCGTGGACTTCCTGGTTGCCTGCGAGGACAAGCACTAGG
>JANWXJ010000225.1 GCA_025055335.1 Acetobacteraceae bacterium | reverse complement strand
GGCGGAGGCGCTGGCGGAACTGCCAGGCATCCGCGCAGCGCTGGCCGGGCTGCCGCGCGCCGTGCTGCCGGCCGTGCTGCCGCTTGCCTTCGCGCGGCGCGATCTGGCGCGTGCTGCCGCCCGTCGCCCGCCGCGCCCCCGCCGCCTCACTGACGACCACGCGGCGCTGCTGCTCGCCTGGTGTCTCGGGCGTCCCTGAGGCGCTTGCGTTCGCGCGCGCGGCGTCGGAACCTTCCCGGTACGCAAGGACGAAGGCCGGGGCGGCGGCGATCCGATCCGCCGGAGAGGTGCCCGCCGCGGCGGATCTCGGAGGGTGAGCGGACGCCCATGGTCAGCAAGCAGCCGGTGGCGGAGCCGGATCCGCGCCTTGTTACCCATCTCGAGCCGGGGGAGCGCGTGCTGTGGCAGGGCTGGCCGGAGTTCGCCGGGCTGATGTCGGCGAGGTCCCTGGCGCCGCTCGTCATCGCGGCGCTGGCCTTCGTCGCCGGGCCGTTCGTCATCGCCTTCGCGGCGGGTGAGGAAGTCGCGCTCCTCATCCCCGTGTTCACCGCGCCGGTCGTCGTCCTCATCCTCGTGCTGGCGGTGTGGATGAAGCGGAAGGAGGCGCGCGAGACCGTCTACGCCCCGACCGACCGCCGCGCCCTGCACGTGCAGGGCAGCAGGTTGCGGCGCGCCGAGGGGCCGGAGAAGGTGCAGCAGGTGAGGATCGCACCCTCCGGGGCGGCCCATGGCGACGTGTACTGGCGCACGGAAACGCGCATGACCGGCAGCGGCAGGACCGGCAGCACCAGGACGATCCGCGTCGGCTTCCTCGGCGTGCCGCAGCCGGATGCGGTGGCGGCGCGGGTCTCGGCCTGGAAGGGGGAGGTGGCGGCCCGTTCGGCGGAGCTCGCCGCGCGCTTCGCCGACGCGGGGGAGCAGGGCCGCATCGAGGAGATGGCGCGGGCCGGCGATTCGAGGCAGATCGCCGCGCCTGCGCTCGGCGTCGCCTTCTTCGCCCGGGCCGACTGGTCGCGCGTGGATGGCGGGATGGCGAACGAGATCCCGCTCCGGAGCGGCGGCGGCTTCCTGCAGATGGTGAAGGCCATCACCAGGGGCGGCAACACCGTCCGGATGCTGAGCCCTGGCGGCGGCGCCTTCCAGGTGACGGCCGAGGACGGCCCGCCGCCGCAGGGCTTCGAACAGGCGAGCCAGCCGCGCGGCGGCTTCCAGCTCATCTCCGCCGATCCGGAGGTGCGGATCGGGCCCTGGCGCAGCTACGCGGTGGCGCACAAGGTGACGGGGGTGAAGCTGTTCGGCGTCACCCTCTTCGCCTCCGACGTGCTGCAGCGGGAGATCTGGCTCGATCTCGGCGGGCGGCACCTCTTGGTGAAGATGGCGGCGCCGGCCGAGGCGCATGACGTGCAGCGCGCGCTCGACGCGATGGCGCAGACGCTTCGCCCGGCCTGACGCGCCCGGCTTGCCCGCCGCGGCGGGCGCGCCTAGGGTCGGGGCCGAAAACGGTTTCCGGCATCGCCGGCTTCCGGGGAAGGAACGCCATGACCACACGCCGCCTGCTGCTCGGCGCTGCGCTCGCCGCGCCCGCCGCATCCTCCCTGCCGCCGCCGGCCTTCGCCCAGGCGCAGTGGCCGCAGCGCAGCGTGCGCTTCGTCGTCGCCTTCGCCCCAGGCGGCTTCACCGACGTGATCGGCCGGCTGCTCGCCGAGCATCTCGGCGAGATCTGGGGCCAGACGGTGGTGGTGGAGAACCGCGGCGGCGCCGGCGGCAACGTGGCGGCGCAGCAGATGGCGCGGGCGGCGCCCGACGGCTACGCCGCGCTCGTCACCTCGGGCGCCTTCGCGATCAACCTCAGCCTGTCGCGCAACCCGGGCTACAGGGCCGAGCAGTTCGTGCCGGCGGCGGTGGTGGCGGGCACGCCGAACCTGTTCGTCGTGCGCGCCGACAGCCCGATACGCACCCTGCGCGACATGGTGGAGACGGCGCGGCGGCGGCCGCTGACCTACGGCACGGCGGGGGTGGGCGTCGCCGCGCACCTCTCGGCAGAATTGCTGTTCAAGCGCGTTGGCGGGGTGGACGCGACGCATGTGCCCTATTCCGGCGCGGGGCCGGCGATGCTGGCGCTGCTTGCCGGCAACATAGACGTCGTCGCGACCTCCCTGCCTTCGGCGGTGCCGCAGATCCAGGCCGGGCAGGCGAGGGGCATCGCGGTGACGAGCGACCGCCGCAACCAGGCGCTGCCCGAGGTGCCGACGGTGGCGGAAGCGGGGTTCGAGCCGATCGTGGACATCGCCTGGGTGGCGGTGTTCTTCCCCGCCGGCACGCCCCAGGCAGTGCTCGAGAGGGTCAATGCAGGGGTGCGGCAGGCGATGGCGCGCCCGGCCTTCCAGCAGCGCCTCGCGGCGATGGGGTTCGATCCGATCGGCGGGGACCTCGCCCGCGCCCAGGCCTATGTGGCGGGCGAGATCGCGCTGTGGCGCGACGTCGTGCGCCTGGTGAACGTGCAGATCGACTGACGCGCGCGGGCAGGCCCGCTTCAAGCCGCGGCGGGAAGGGCCTAGGCTCGCGCGCGAAGCAGGATCCGGAGGGAGGAACCGCCATGCCGACACGCCGCCTTCTGCTCGGCGCAGCGCTCGCCGCGCCCGCCTTCGGCGCGCTCGCCCAGGCGCCATGGCCGCAGCGCAGCGTGCGCTTCGTGGTGGCCTTCGCGCCCGGGGGGGTGGTGGACATCATCGCGCGCCTGCTGGCCGAGCAGCTCGGAGAGCTCTGGGGCCAGCCCGTGGTGGCCGAGAACCGGCCCGGCGCGGGCGGCAATCTCGGCACCCAGGTGGTGGCGCGGGCGGCGCCGGACGGCTACACGGCGCTCGTCAACTCCTCGACCTTCGCGACCAACCTCAGCACCTTCCGCAACCCGGGCTACACGGCCGAGGAGTTCGCCGCCGCCTCGGTGGTGGCGGGCACGCCGCAGCTTCTCGTGGTGCGCGCCGACAGCCCGATCCGCACCCTGGCAGAGCTCGTGGAGACGGCGCGGCGGCGCCCCGTCACCTACGGCACGCCCGGCGTGGGCAGCCCGAACCACTTCCTGACCGAACTGCTGTTCCGCCGCGCGGGCGGCACCGACGCGACGCATGTGCCCTATGCCGGCGCAGGGCCGGCGCTGACGGCGCTGCTCGCCGGCGACATCGACGTGGCGGCCGCCGCCGTCTCCTCCGCCATGGCGCAGA
The DNA here is from genome assembly GCA_025055335.1 of Acetobacteraceae bacterium. Classification (GTDB taxonomy): domain Bacteria; phylum Pseudomonadota; class Alphaproteobacteria; order Acetobacterales; family Acetobacteraceae; genus JANWXJ01. Next base: position 12,818 of record JANWXJ010000225.1, on the reverse strand, counting down.
TCCGCGCGGGGCGCGCCCGCGGCCTTGCGGTGATGGCCGAGCGCCGCAGCCAGGTGATGCCGGATGTGCCGACGGTGGCGGAAGCGGGGCTGCCGCCGCTTGTGGACATCGTCTGGGCCGGGGTGTTCTTCCCCGCCGCCACGCCGCGCGCGGTGCTCGAGCGCACTAACGCCGACATCGGGCGGGTGATGGAGCGCCCGGTGTTCCAGCAGCGACTTGCGGCCACGGGCTTCGAGCCGATCGGCGGCGACCTGCCGACCACCCAGGCCTTCGTGGCGAGCGAGATCGCGAAGTGGCGCGACATCGTCCGCACCCTCGGCATCGAGCCGGCGTGAGGCGGGAGCCGCAGCCGGGCCCGCCGCGCTGCCGCCGGCGCACCCTGCCGCGCGGGGCGGCCCGAGGGCTGGCGAGCATGGCGGCCGTCCCTGCGCCGCGGCTTGCCGCGTCACGCGCTCTGGCATGCTTCGCCTCGGAGGCCCGCCCATGATCGCACGCCGCCTGGTGATCGGTGCCGCGCTGGCCGCGCCAGCTCTCGGCCCCGCCCGCGGGCAGGCCCCCCAGTGGCCGCAGCGGCCAGTGCGCTTCATCGTCTCGCTCGCGGCGGGCGGCCTGCTCGATCTCGTGGCGCGGCTGCTGGCCGAACCGCTCGGGGAGCTCTGGGGGCATCCCGTTGTGGTCGAGAACCGGCCGGGCGCGGGCGGCCAGCTCGCGACGCGGCTGGTGGCGCGGGCCGCGCCGGACGGGCACTCGGCCCTCGTGACCGGCAGTTCCTTCGCGATCAACCTCAGCGTCTCGCGCAACCCGGGCTATGTCGCGGAGGATCTCGTGCCCGCGGCCGTGGTTGCCGACACGCCGACGCTGGTCATCGTGCGCGCCGACAGCCCGATCCGAACGCTGCAGGATCTGCTCGAGACCGCGCGGCGGCGGCCCGTGAGCTTCGGCACGCCCGGCGTCGGCACCGCGCCGCACTTGTCCGGCGAGCTGTTCTTCCGGCGCGCCGGAGCCGCCGAGGCGACCCATGTGCCCTACGCCGGCACGGCACCCTCGATGACGGCGCTGCTGGCCGGCGACATCGACGTCGTGCTGGGGGCGGCGGCCTCGGTGCTGCCGCTGCTCGGCAGCGGGCGGGCGCGCGCGCTGGCGGTGATGAACGACCGCCGGAGCCAGGTGCTGCCCGACGTGCCGACGCTTGCCGAGGCGGGGGCAGAGACGATCGTGGACATCACCTGGATCGCGCTGTTCCTTCCGGCGGGCACGCCGCGCGCCGTGCTCGAGCGCGTCAACACCGACGTGCTGCGGGTGATGCAGCGGCCGGCGGTCCGCGAGAGGCTCGCGGCCCTCGCGCTGGAGCCGATCGGCGGCGACCTGGCCGCAGCGCAGGCCCTGGTCACGGCCGAGGTGGCGCGGTGGCGCGAGGTCGTGCGTGTGTTGAACATCCAGCAGGACTGAGGCGGACGATGCTTCTGATGCACGAGGGACGGCGGCTGCACGCGGATCTGCTCGGCGAGAGGGACCGGCCGGTGGTGTGCCTCGTGCACGCGCTCGCCGCCGATTCCGGGCTGTGGGCCGAGCAGGTGCCCGTGCTGCTGGCCGCCGGATGCGCCGTGCTGCGGGTGGACCTGCGCGGCCATGGCGGCAGCGCCGCCACACCCGGGCCCTACCGCATGGCGGAGCTTGCGGCCGATGTGGCGGCGGTGCTGCGCGCCCTCTGTCTGCCGCCGGTGCATTATGTCGGGCTGTCCCTCGGCGGGATGGTCGGGCAGGCGCTCGCGCTCGACCATCCGGAGCTGCTGCGGTCGGTCGTGATCTGCGACGCTCTGCCGGAATCGCTGCCGAACGCCGAGGAGGTGTGGGGGCCGCGGATCCGCGCGGCGCGGGCGGCCGGGTCGGTCGCGCCGCTCGCCGAAGGAACGATGGAGCGCTGGCTGACGCCCGCCTTCCGCGCCGCCCGGCCGGCGCGCTGGGAAGAGATCCGCGCGACCGTGGCGGCGACGGACGCCGAAGGCTACGCCGCCTGCGCCGAGGCGATCAGCGCCTTCAGCCATGTCGCGCGTCTGCCGGGGCTTGCCGTGCCCGCGCTCGTGCTGTGCGGGGAGGAGGACCACGCCGTGCCGCCCGCCGAGGCCGAGCGGATCGCGCGGCTGGTGCCGGACGGGCGCTTCCACGTCATTCCGGGCGCGCGGCACCTGCCGAACGTGGAGCGGCCCGAGCTGTTCAATCCGCTGCTGCTCGAGTGGCTGGCGCGGTTCCGCTGAGCGCGACGCTGCCGTGCAGCGTGACGCCGGGCCTGAGCGCCGGCAGCACCCGCGTGAGGTACCAGCGTTCGTAGGCGACATCGTGATGGGGTGCCGCCCCGGCGCCGCCGTAGTAGTGGCCCGCGCTGCCGGGGCGGAAGAAATCGAACCCGTAGAGCCGGAGCGGCCGGCCGAAGACGAGGCCGATCAGCACCGCGCCGAACAGGCCGGTGGTCCATTCCGGGTAGCACAGCTGGTCCACGAGGCGCTCGAGCGCATCGGGCGCCGCCGGCCGGGGCTCGTCGTCCGGCGGAAGGGGCGGCGGCTCTCCGCGCGGGCTCGCCGGCCCGCAGGAGAGGGCGGGAAGCTTCGGATAGCGCGGATCCCGGTGCAGGCGCTCGGCAAGGCCATGGCGCTTCGCGCCGTGCAGCAGCATCAGGTCCGCCCGGCCGCCGACATCGGACTCGAACCCGGCGATCGGGGGGTAGTTGCAGCGCACCACGAGGTCGTGCCGGTCGATTTCCCGCCCCGCGCCGGAGCCGGAGAGGGTGGGGGCGTTGCCGACCAGCGCGACATCCCGCGCCGCGCGAAGCCTGCGGTAGATGGCGGCAAGCCGTTCGACCATGTCCGCACCGCCGGCCGCCTCCGCGGAGGGAAGGGCGAGGGCGGCGGCGGCCTGCCGGGCGAGCAGCACCTCGAAGCGGCCGAGATCCGGCTCGCGCCCGCGGGAGATGGCGCGCTGGGCGCGCAGCGCCGCGAGCGGCAGCCCTTGCGGAAAGGCCGGCAGCGCAAGCGCCCACACCGCCTCCCGCTCCGCCGCGTCGCGCGTGGGGGAGAGCAGTTCCGCGCGCGCGAGGCGGAGCCGCCAGCCATGCCGGCGCGGATCGAGGCGAAGGATCAGGCGTGCGAGGTCCTTCACGCGCTCGTGGCGTTCGGCACGCACCTCCCGCCACGCCAGGAGCTGGAACACCAGCCGATGGTCCAGCGCGACGGAGGCGGCGCGGTCGAGCCCCGCATCGAAGGCGGACGGATCCTCGGCGCGCAGGTCCCAGATCCTCTCGGCCGTGTTCCGCGTCAGCAGCAGCGTGGGGAGCGCCGACGCGAGAATGCCGGGGCGATCGAGAGGCGGCGCCGCCCGGAAGCGCGCGATGAGTCCGCCGACGCCTTCCGTGCCCGGCCCGCCGGTCACGCGCTCGCGTCCGGCGTGCGCAGGTGCCGCGCCACCACCTCGGGCCGCGGGCGCGCCTCGATCAGCGCCTTGATGATCTCGAAGCTGTCGCGGTCGTCCACGTCGAGGCCGGTGATCCGGGGCAGCACGATCGGCACCACGCGGCGGCCGATGAAGAGCGACCCGCGCTCCACCCACCCCCGGTGGCGAAACACCTCGAGGTTGAAGGGCTGATAGACCTTCGGGAACTCGCTGCGGCGCATCTTGCTGCGCGCCGGGTCCCACCCGGGCAGGAGGGGCTCCAGGAACCCCTCGGCATTGACGACATGCAGCCTGGCATCCGCCTCGCTCACGATGCGCACGGCATCGAGATCGGACCGTTCCTCCAGCAGCCGGAGCGCCTCGGCCACGGCGGCGGCATCGCGGAAGGGGCAGGTGGGCTTGAGCCACACCCAGAGATCGGGCAGCGGGATCCCGCGCGCCGGCAGGGCGGCGTGGAGGTCGGCCAGGATATCCTCCTCCATCGCCGTGTCGTGGCTCGCGGCCGCGCCGCGCAGGCCCGGCACCTCGGCGCCGTAGCGGCGGCCGATCTCGGCGTAGCGTTCGGAGTCGGTGGAAAGCAGGATCCGCTCGACCGGGATCGTGCGGGCGAAGGCCACCGATTAAGCGAGCAGCGGATGCCCGTCCACCGGCAGGATGTTCTTGTCCGGCAGGCCCTTCGAGCCCGAGCGGGCGGGGATCAGGGCATAGGCGCGCAGCGAGGGCATGGGGCAAGCCTAGCGCAGCCGAGGCGGCGGCGTCATGCGAAGCGCTGGCCGCCCGCGACCGGCCCCCGGGGGCAGGGCTGCCACGGCGGGCCGGCCGCCTTCACGCCCGCCGGGCCGCCCTCCTCGGCGGGACCTTCGGCAGCAGCGGGGCGAGGAAACGGCCGGTGTGGCTCTCCGGGCAGGCGGCCACCTGTTCCGGCGTGCCTTCGGCCACGATGCGGCCGCCGCCTTCGCCGCCTTCCGGCCCGAGGTCGAGGATCCAGTCGGCGGTCTTGATCACTTCCAGGTTGTGCTCGATCACCACCACGCTGTTGCCGGCGTCCACCAGCGCGTGCAGCACCTCGAGAAGGCGGCGGACGTCCTCGAAGTGCAGGCCGGTCGTCGGCTCATCGAGGATGTAGAGGGTGCGGCCGGTGGCGCGGCGGGAGAGTTCCTTTGCGAGCTTGATCCGCTGCGCCTCGCCGCCCGACAGCGTCGTGGCCTGCTGGCCGAGATGGATGTAGCCGAGCCCGACCTGCGAGAGCACATCGAGCTTCTCGCGGATCGCGGGCACGGCGGAGAAGAACTCGCGCGCCTCGTCCACCGTCATCTCCAGCACGTCGGCGATGGACTTGCCGCGGAAGCGCACCTCCAGCGTCTCGCGGTTGTAGCGCTTGCCCTTGCAGGAATCGCAGGTAACGTAGACGTCGGGCAGGAAGTGCATCTCGATCTTGATGACGCCGTCGCCCTGGCAGGCCTCGCAGCGGCCGCCCTTGACGTTGAAGCTGAAGCGGCCGGGCTTGTAGCCGCGCTGGCGGGATTCCGGCAGTTCGGCGAACCAGTCGCGGATCGGGGCGAACAGGCCGGTGTAGGTGGCGGGGTTGGAGCGCGGCGTGCGGCCGATCGGGGACTGGTCGATGTCGATGATCTTGTCGAGGTGCTCGAGCCCGTGGATCGCGCGGTGCGGCGCCGGCACGGTGCCCGCGCCCATCAGCCGGCGGGCGGCGGCCTTGTAGAGCGTCTCGACCGTCAGGGTGGACTTGCCGCCGCCCGAGACGCCGGTGACGCAGGTGAACAGCCCGAGCGGGATGGTGGCGGTGATGTCCTTGAGGTTGTTGCCGCAGGCACCCTCTATGCGCAGCACGCGCTTGGGATCGGGGGCGCGGCGTTTCGCCGGCAGCGGGATGGAGCGCCGGCCGGAGAGGTAGGCGCCGGTCAGGCTCTCGGGGTTCGCGGCCACCTCGGCGGGCGTGCCCTGGGCGACGATGCGCCCGCCGGCGGCGCCGGCGCCGGGGCCGATGTCCACCAGGTGGTCGGCGGAGCGGATCGCATCCTCGTCGTGCTCGACCACGAGCACGGTGTTGCCCAGGTCCCGCAGGCGCTTGAGGGTGGCAAGCAGGCGTTCGTTGTCCCGCTGGTGCAGGCCGATCGAGGGCTCGTCCAGCACGTAGAGCACGCCGGTCAGCCCGCTGCCGATCTGGGAGGCGAGGCGTATGCGCTGCGATTCCCCGCCAGAGAGCGTGGCCGAGGCGCGGGAGAGCGAGAGATAGTCGAGCCCGACATCCACCAGGAACCGCAGCCGCTCGGTGATCTCGCGCAGGATGCGCCGGGCGATCTCGCGCTTCTGCGGGGTGAGCGAGGCCTCGACGCTCGCGAACCACTCGGCGGCCTTGCGGATGGAGAGCGCCGAGGCCTCGCCGATGTGGAGGCCCGCGACCTTGACGGACAGCGCCTCCGGCTTGAGGCGGTGGCCGCCGCAGGCGTGGCAGGGCTTCTCCGCTCGGTAGCGGGCGAGATCCTCGCGCACCCAAGGGTTGTCGGTCTCCCGCAGGCGGCGTTCGAGGCTTGCGATCACGCCGGGGAAGGGCTTCGTGACCTCGTAGGCGCGCAGCCCGTCCTTGTAGCGGAGCGTGACGGGAGTCTCTTCGGTGCCGTGCAGGATGGCGCGGCGAACGCCGGCCGGAAGGTCGCGCCAGGGCGTCGTCAGCCGCACCTTGAAGTGGCGGGCGAGGCTCTCGATCGTCTGGTCGAAATAGGGGCTTGCGCTGCTGCCGGCCCAGGGGGCGATCGCCCCCTCGGCGAGGCTGCGGCCCTCGTCAGGCACGATCAGGTCGGGGTCGAAGAAGGATTCGGTGCCGAGGCCGTCGCAGGCGGGGCAGGCGCCCTGCGGCGAGTTGAAGGAGAAGAGGCGCGGCTCGATCTCCTCGATCGTGAAGCCCGAGACGGGGCAGGCGAATTTCTGGCTGAACACCGTGCGCTCGCCGGTCCCGGCGTTCTCGGCGTATGCGACGCCTTCGGCGAGGGCGAGCGCGGTCTCGAAGGAATCGGCGAGGCGCTGGGCGATGCCCTCGCGCACCACGATCCGGTCCACCACCACCTCGATGTCGTGCTTCCTCTTCTTGTCGAGGGCGGGGGCCTCTGCGATCAGGTGCAGCGCGCCGTCGATCTTCACGCGCTCGAAGCCGCGGCGCTGGAGTTCGGCGAGTTCCTTCCGCCATTCGCCCTTGCGGCCGCGGGCGATCGGGGCGAGCAGCAGCAGCCGCGTGCCCTCGGGCATCTCCAGCACGCGGTCCACCATCTGCGAGACGGTCTGCGCCTCGATCGGCAGGCCCGTGGCCGGGCTGTAGGGCACGCCGACGCGCGCCCAGAGCAGGCGCATGTAGTCGTGGATCTCGGTGACGGTGCCGACGGTCGAGCGCGGGTTGTGGGAGGTCGTCTTCTGCTCGATCGAGATCGCGGGCGAGAGGCCCTCGATCAGGTCCACATCCGGCTTCTGCTGGAGTTGCAGGAACTGCCGGGCATAGGCCGAGAGCGATTCGACGTAGCGGCGCTGGCCCTCGGCGTAGATCGTGTCGAAGGCGAGGGAGGATTTGCCCGACCCCGAGAGCCCGGTGATCACCGTCAGGCTGTTCTTCGGGATGTCGAGATCGATGTTCTTCAGGTTGTGTTCCCGCGCGCCGCGGATGCGGAGGAAGCGGTCGGGTTCGCTCATCGGTCGGCGGGCTCCGGGCGGGGGATGTTCGTGTTGTGTTCGCGTATGCCATGCTTGCCCGCCCGGCGCCACCGCCTCCGCCGCGGGGGTGGTCCGGCGCGGGGCGTCGGGGTAGGGTCGCGGCGGATTCCAGTGGCAGGGCTCGGACGATGGCTGGCAGCGTGAACAAGGTGATCCTGATCGGCAATCTGGGAAGGGACCCGGAGGTGCGGAACACCCAGTCGGGCATGAAGATCGTGCAGCTGAGCCTTGCCACCTCGGAGACATGGAAGGACCGCACCACGGGCGAGCGGCAGGAGCGGACGGAGTGGCACCGCGTCGTGGTGATGAACGAGAACCTGGCCGAGATCGCCGAGCGCTACCTGCGGAAGGGCAGCAAGGTCTACGTCCAGGGCTCGCTGCAGACGAGGAAGTGGACGGACCAGTCCGGGCAGGAGAAGTACACGACGGAGGTGATCCTGGGGCGGGTGGGCGCGGAGATGGTGCTGCTCGATTCCCGGGGCGGCGAGGGCGGCGACTACGCCGCGCGCGGCGGGCCCGCAGAGCGCGAACCTGCACCCGCCCGCACCGGCCGCGGGCAGCAGGGCTGGGATGCCCGCAAGGGCCCGGACCTCGACGACGACATCCCGTTCTGACCGCGACACTGGCCGCCCCGCGCCGGGCATGGCATACGCCCCCGGCACATGACCTGCCCGGACCGACGCCTTGAGCACGCCTGACGCCCCGACGCCGCCCGAGGAGACGCCGCCCGTCGCCCTCGAGGAGGAGATGCGTCGCTCCTACCTCGACTACGCGATGAGCGTGATCGTCGCGCGCGCGCTGCCGGATGCGCGCGACGGGCTGAAGCCGGTGCACCGGCGCATCCTGTTCTCGATGCACGAGAACGGCTTCACCCACGACAAGCCGCACCGCAAATCCGCCCGCATCACCGGCGATGTGATGGGCAAGTACCACCCGCACGGCGACGCCGCGATCTACGATGCGCTGGTGCGGATGGCGCAGCCCTTCTCGATGCGCGTGCCGCTGATCGACGGCCAGGGCAATTTCGGCAGCGTGGACGGCGACCCGCCGGCGGCCATGCGCTACACCGAAAGCCGGCTGGCGCGCGCGGCCTCGGCGCTCCTCGACGGGATCGAGGAGGACACCGTCCCCTTCCAGCCGAACTACGACGAGAGCGCCGAGGAACCGCGCGTGCTCCCAGCGGCCTTCCCGAACCTGCTGGTGAACGGCGCGCAGGGAATCGCCGTCGGCATGGCGACGAACATCCCGACCCACAACCCGGGCGAGGTGATCGACGCGACGCTGATGCTGATCGAGGATCCGGAGACGAGCCTCGACGATCTGATGAGGGCGATCCCCGGGCCGGACTTCCCGACCGGCGGGCTGATCCTCGGGCGGGCCGGCATCCGGGCGGCGTTCGAGACGGGGCGCGGCTCCATCACCCTGCGCGCGCGCACCGCCATCGAGGAGATGCGCGGCCAGCGCCAGGCGATCGTCGTGACCGAGATCCCCTACCAGGTGAACAAGGCCGCGCTGATCGAGAAGATCGCCGAACTCGTGCGCGCGAAGCAGGTCGAGGGCATTTCCGACCTGCGCGACGAGAGCGACCGCGACGGCATGCGCATCGTGATCGAACTCAAGAAGGACGCAACCCCCGAGGTGGTGCTGAACCAGCTCTACCGCTTCACCCCGCTGCAGACCTCCTTCGCGGTGAACTTCCTCGCGCTCGACCAGGGGCGGCCGCGGCAGATGGGCCTCAAGGAGGCGCTTGCCGCCTTCATCCGCTTCCGCGAGGAGGTGATCGAGCGGCGCAGCCGCTTCCGGCTGGCGAAGGCGCGGGAACGGGCGCATCTGCTGATCGGGCTCGCCATCGCGGTCGCCAACATAGACGAGGTGATCCGCCTGATCCGCGCGAGCCGCGACGCGGCCGAGGCGCGGGCGGCGCTGATGGCGCGCGACTGGCCGGCCGCCGACATCGGCGCGCTGCTCGATCTCGTGGACGAGCCGGGCAACCGGATCGCCGCCGACGGCACGGTGCGCCTGACGGAGGCGCAGGCCCGCGGCATCCTGGAGCTGCGCCTGCAGCGCCTGACGGGGCTCGAGCGCGAGAGGATCGACGCCGAGCTGCGCGAGGTCGGGGCGCGGATCTCCGACCTGCTCGGCATCCTCGCCTCGCATGCGCGCCGGATGGAGGTGATGGCCGAGGAGCTTCGCGCCGTGCGCGAGATCATCGCCGCCCCGCGCGCGACCGAGATCGTGGACGCCGCCGCCGAGCAGGACGAGGAGAGCCTGATCGAGCCGGGCATGATGGTCGTGACCCTCACGCGCGACGGCTACGTGAAGCGCACGCCGCTCGAGACGTTCCGCGCCCAGTCGCGCGGCGGCAAGGGCCGGGCGGCGGCGGCCACGCGGCAGGACGACATCGTCATCCGCTCCTTCAACGCGCACACCCACCAGTGGGTGCTGTTCTTCACCTCCCGCGGGATCGCCTTCCGCGAGAAGGTGTGGAAACTGCCGGAGGCGGGCCCCTCGGCGCGCGGGCGCTCTCTGCGGCAGGTGCTGAACCTCGCCGAGGGCGAGGAGGTGACGGCGGTGCTGCCGCTGCCGCAGGAGGAGGCGCTGTGGGAGGCGCTGCATCTCGTCTTCGCCACGCGGCAGGGGAATGTGCGGCGGAACCGGCTGTCGGACTTCCGCAACGTCCGCCCCTTCGGGCTGATCGCGATGAAGCTCGAGGAGGGCGACTCCCTCGTCGGCGTCGCCACCTGCCGCGAGGGGGACGACGTCCTGCTCGCCACCCGCGGCGGCAAGTGCATCCGCTTCCGGGCCGAGGCCGAGACGCTGCGTGTGTTCGCCGGCCGCGAATCCCCAGGGGTGCGCGGCATCCGGCTCGCGCCCGGGGATTGCGTCGTCTCTCTGTCGGTGCTGCGGCATGTGGAGGCGAGCGCCGAGGAGCGCGCGGCCTATCTCAGGCTTGCGTCCGCGAAGCGGCGCGGGGCCGAGGAGGCGGAGCCGCCCGCGCCGGCCGAGGACGCCGAGGCGACGGCGGGCGAGGTGGCGCTGACGCCCGAGCAGGCGGCGGCCCTCGAGGCGGCGGAGGAGATGCTGCTCGCGGTGACGGACCGCGGCTTCGGCAAGCGCTCCTCGGCCTACGAATACCGCACCACCGGGCGCGGCGGGCAGGGGATCGCCAACATCACCCTCTCGGCCAAGACCGGGCGCGAGGTGGTTGCGACCTTCCCGGTGCGGCCGGGGGACCATGTGATGCTGGTGACGGACGGCGGCCGGCTGATCCGCCTCGCCGCCGACGAGGTGCGGATCACCGGTCGTGCCGCCATGGGGGTGATGCTGATGCGGCTCGAGGAGGGCGAGCGGATCACCTCCTGCTTCCCGGTGGCAGAGGCGGCGGAGGACGCGGATGGCTGAACGGATCGCCGTCTATCCCGGCACCTTCGATCCGGTGACGAACGGGCACATCGACGTGATCAGCCGCGCCGCGCGGCTGTGCGACAGGCTCATCGTCGGGGTTGCCGTCAACATCGGGAAGGGGCCGCTGTTCGACCTCGAGGAGCGGGTGGCGCTGGTGCGCGACGAGGTGGCGCTGCTCGACGACGGGCTGCGCATCGAGGTGCGGGCGTTCGATTCGCTGCTGATCGCCTTCGCCCGCTCGGTCGGGGCGAGCATGATCGTGCGCGGGCTGCGCGCGGTGTCCGACTTCGACTACGAGTTCCAGATGGCGGGCATGAACCGCCGCATGGACCCGGGGATCGAGACGGTGTTCCTGATGGCGAGCGAGCACAACCAGTTCATCTCCTCGCGCTTCGTCAAGGAGGTGGCGCGGCTCGGCGGCGACGTCTCCTCCTTCGTGCCGCCGCTGACGCTTGCGCGCACCCGCGCGCGGCTGGCGGCCCCCGCCGCCTGACCCCCACGGGAGAGTGCCATGCCGACCCGGCGCAGCATCCTGACCGCAACCCTCGCAGCCACGGGAGCCTTCATGTCCGACGCCACCACCAACGACGCCGCAGCGCAGGGGGCGCCGGATGCGGAGAACATCCTGGTGTTCACGATCCCCCACGGGGATGTGCGCATCCAGCTCCTGCCAGAGCTTGCGCCGCGCCACGTCGAGCGCGTGAAGCTGCTGACGCGCGAGGGGTTCTACGACAACACGCCCTTCCACCGCGTGATCGAGGGCTTCATGGCCCAGGGCGGGGATCCCACGGGAACGGGCACCGGGGGATCGCGCTACCCGAACCTTCCGGCCGAGTTCAGCCCGCCCTCGCGCGCGCGCTTCCTGCGCGGCACCTGCGGCATGGCCCGCACGAGCGACCCGAACAGCGCCAACAGCCAGTTCTTCATCATGTTCGCCCCGGCGCCCTTCCTCGACGGGCAGTACACCATCTGGGGCCGCGTGATCTCGGGGATGGAGGCGGTGGACCGGATCCGCCGCGGCGAGGGCCAGTCCGGCATGGTGCGCAACCCGGACCGGCTGTTGCGCGCCCGCATCGCCGCCGACATCCGGGGTTGACCCTGGCGGGGCGGCATGGTTTGCGCTGCTCCGCCCCCCCTCGAGCCCGTAGCTCAGCGGTAGAGCATTCGACTTTTAATCGAATGGCCCTGGGTTCGAATCCCAGCGGGCTCACCAGGCTGCGCGCATGGGGGCGCGTTCGCCGCGATCGCAGGCTGGGGCGGGACGTGTGAACCGCGCGGTCGGGCAGGGGCGGTCCGGCCGGCCGGTGCCCCCAGGGGGCGTCCCGACGACGTCAACGCGGCGTTAGGGCGGCCGGGCCTATGCCGCCGCCATGCCCGCCGTGCTTCTGCAATCCCTCGCCGGTGCCCTGCTTCTCGTCGTCGCCGCGCTGTGGCCGCGGGCCGGAGAGCCGGTGCTGCTCGCCCTGCCGCCCGGCGTGCCGGCCGCCGCCGCCTTCGGGCTGGAGGGGTGGCGGGTACTGCGGGTGACGGAGGCGGGCGCCGTCGCGCTCGTTGCCCTGGCGCCAGAGGGTGGCGCGTCGTCGCCAGGCGCGCTCCTTGCCGCCTCCGGCGCCATGCTGGCGCTGCGCGCGGGTGCGGCCGGCGGCTGTCTCGACATGGTGGGAGGAAGGTGAGCGATGGACATCACGGTTGTGCGCGCGCGCACGGGGCGGCTTATCCTCTGGCTGCTGTGGGCGGGCGTGCCGTTCAGCGCGGGGCTCGCCGTCCTGCGCGGCCTCTGGCCGCAGGAGGTCGCGCTCGCCACCGCCCTCGCGCTCGTCGCCGCGGTGCCACCCACGCTGGCCGCGCGGCGGGGCGCGGGCTCGCCCGCGGTGCGGCTGTCCGCGCCGGTCGGGCTGATGCTGCTGGTGTCGGTGCAGGTGTGGCTTGCGCCCCCGGGGCTGACGATCGACGCGCATAGGCCTATTTCGCCGCGCTCGCGATCGTGGCCGGCTTCGTGGACGTGCGGGCCGTGCTGGCCGGGGCGGCCACGGTTGCGCTGCATCACCTCGTGCTGAACCTCGCGGCACCGAGGCTGGTGTTCGGCACGGCCGAGGGGGATGTCGGGCGCGTGCTGCTGCATGCGGCCATCCTGGTTGCCGAGGCGGCGGTGCTGGCCTGGCTGGTCGGCAGGCTCTACGCCGCCGCCCGCGCGGCCGACGCGGCGCTGGCCGAGGCGGGTGCGGCGCGCGCGGCGGAACGGGAGGCGGCGG
>JANWXJ010000210.1 GCA_025055335.1 Acetobacteraceae bacterium | reverse complement strand
AGCAAAACGGCAAGGTCATCATTCCCGCCTTCTCCGTGGGCCGCACGCAACAGATCGTCTATACGTTGCACCAGCTCACCCTCGCGGGGCGGCTGCCGCGGCGAAGGTGCGGCCGCGCCGTGCGGCAGTCCTCGCGCCTTGGTGCTGCGCGGCGCCTCGGCCGGCCCCCTTCCCGCCGCCCGCCAGGACCGTCAGCCCGTCCGCCGCCGGAGGGACGCGACCGGCCCTCGCATCGCGCATCCCCGGCTAGACGAAGCGGCGGACATTGTTGCCGTCCACCAGGAAGGCATCGAGGAACAGATACGGCCCGCTCGTCACGCTCTCGCGCGGCTGGCGCTGCAGCACGATGCGCTCGATCGCGTCCACCGCGCGCGTGCCCATCTCCTCGAAGGGGATCACCACCGTGGCCTGCAGCGTGGACTCGGGGTCGGCGATGCGGCGGAAGGTCTCGGCCCCGCCGTCGATCGAGACGAACTTCACCTGCCCCTTCCGCACGCCGCGGGCGCGCAGCAGGTCGTCGATCACGAAGGCTTGGCCGTCGAAGGAGGCCCAGATGCCCTGGATGTTGGCGCCATGGCGCAACAGCAGGGCCTGGAAGCCCTGGCGCACGTCGTCCCGCCAGGACTGGGTGCGCGCCATGGTGTGGCTGGCCAGCACGCGCACCGCCTGGTTCTCGCTCAGCACCACGTCCAGCACCTTGCCGCGGATGCGGGTGCCGACGTTCCCCTCGAAGCGCTGCGTCAGGATGTTGCCCTGGTAGTTGAGCTCTCCGAGCAGCCACAGCGCCGCATCCGCCCCCACCTTGTATTCGTTCACCTGGATGTCGAACAGCGTGTGGGCGGAGGAGCCGGCCATCACCGTCACCACCGGGATGCCGGCGGCGCGGGCGCGCTGGAACTGCGCCTCGGCCTCCACCGGCTTGCCCATGGCGGCAATGATCGCGCCGGGGCGGCGCTGGATCAGCGCATCGAGCTGTTCGGCATGGCGGGGCAAAGAGCCCTCGCTGTTCAGCACCGTCACGTTCCAGCCCTTGGCGCGGGCGGCGCCGGCGGCGGCATTCGCCACCCGCGCATGCGTCTCGGACGACATCTGGAAGCCGACGATCGCGAGATCGAAGGCCCCTTGCGCGCGCAGCACCCCGGGCGCGGAGAGCGCGGCGGCCAGCGCCGCCGCCCCCGCCACCGCATCCCGCCTGCCGATCCCCTCCATCTTCCCCTCCCCTACGCCATTCGGAAGCCGAGCTTCTTGACGAAGGCCGCGCGCCCGAGCGCCCCCGCCGAGAGCGCGACCGACAGCACGATGATCACCCCAAGCAGGATGTCCTGCCAATAGTATTCCGCCCCCGCGAGGATCAGCCCGTTGCCGAGCGCCTTCAGCGTGAAGGCGGCGAACAGCGTGCCCGGCACGTTCGGCCGGCCGGGGGAGAACATCGTCATCCCGAGCAGCACCGCGGCGATGGCGTAGAGGAAATGGTCCCCCGCCATGTTCGGTGCGGCCGAGGAGAGCGAGGAGGAGAGGAGCACCGCGGTGATGCCGGCCAAGAGCGCGGCAAGCAGCAGGGCAAGCCGCTTCATCCGCCGCGTGCGTATGCCGGCGAGCCGCGCCGCCTCCTCCGCCTCGCCGGTGGCGATCAGATGCGCCCCCGTCCGCGTCCAGGACAGCAGGAACCACGCGGCGAGGCCGACGGCGGCAAGCCACCAGAACAGGTTGGGCAGGCCGAGCAGGCTGCCGCGGGCGAGGGCGGTGAACGCCTCGGGCCAGCGCCCGACGAAGGCCACCCCCTGGGTGATCATGAAGCCGAAGCCCTTGGCGATCGCCGCCATGCCGAGGGTGGCGATCAGCGAGGGCACGTGCAGCACCGTCACCGCCACGCCGTTGCCGAGGCCGCAGGCCGCTGCCACCGCCATCCCGGCCGCGACGGCCAGAGCGGGATCGGTGCCGCCATGCACGAGCGCCCCCGTGACGACGGCGGCAAGCGAGGCCACCTCGGCGACAGACAGGTCGAGCTCGGCCGTCACCAGCGCCAGGGCGAAGCCGAGGGCGAGGATGCCGAGGAAGGCCGTCTCCTTCACCACGATGGCGAGGTTGGCGGGGGTGGCGAAGCCCGGGGTGAAGAGCGCGAATCCCGCCACCACGACCAGCCCGGCGATCGCCGTGCCGTAGCGCGCCAACACCGCCCTGACCACCCGCCCCTCCCCCTCCCGGCCGGAGGCGAGCCTAGGCGCGCGCCCCCGCCCCCGCCAAGCCGGGCGCGGAGAGGGCGCGGGAGAGCGGCGCCACCGCCTCGGCCGCGCGGCGCCAGAGCGCGAAGAGGGCGGAGCGGTCCCGCTCGGGCCGGAGGATGCGCGCGGGCGGCGAGAGCGCGGCCTGCGCCTCGGCGAGCGAGGGGAAGCGGCCGAGCGCCGTCCAGGCGGCGATGGCGGCCCCCGTCAGCCCCGGCTCCTCGGCCTCGGGCAGCACGAGGGGGCGGCCGAGCACCTCGGCGCGGATGCGAAGTGCTGCGGCCGACCGCGCCCCGCCCCCGCCGAGCCGCAGCTCCTGCGCGGCAAGGCCCGCCGCCGCCTCCGCCCGCTCGATCACCAGCCGGTTGAGGAAGCCGAGGCTCTCGACCGCGGCGCGCAGCAGATCGGCCGCGCCATGGGCGCGCGACAGCCCGAGGAAGGCACCGCGCAGCCCGGCATCCCAGTAGGGCGCGCGCTCGCCCATCAGATGCGGCAGGAACAGCAGCGGCTCGGGGTGCGGGGGCTCGGCGAGAAGGCGCTCCTCCTCCTCCTCGGGTGGGCAGCGGAGCAGGGCGCGAAGCCAGGCGAGCGTGTCGCCGCCCGCCTGGCTCGGCCCGCCGAGCTGGTGCAGCCCCTCCCCCCAGGGCAGGCCGATCAGCCCCTCGGCCGAGGCGGGCCGCGGCAGGATCAGCCCGGCGACCTCGGTGGTGCCCGAGACGATGTACCCGAAGCCCGGCCGAAGCGCCCCGAGGCCGAGCACCGCCGCCCAGCTGTCGCTCGCCATCGCCACCACCGGCACCCCGGCGAGGGCGGAGAGCGCGCCCGGCAGCCCCGGACGCACCCGCCCCATCACCGAGACCGGATCGCAGAGCGCTGGCAGGATGGAGGGATGAAAGCCCGCGGCCGACAGCAGGGTGCGAGAGGCGAGCAGCCGGGCGGAGGAGATCGGATCGCTCGCGGCCCTGCCCGTCAGGCGGAGATTGAGGAAATCCTTGGGGTCGAGCACGGCGGCGAGACGCCTTGCCGCCTCCGGCCGCTCGGCGGCGAACCGCACGAGCCGCGCCAGCGGGTGGAAGGCGTTCACCCGCGCCCGTTCCGGATCGCCCTCGGGCAGCCGGGAAAGCAGCGCGGGAAGCACCGCCTCGGCCCGCGGATCCTGCGGCAGCGGCGCGGGTGCCAGAACCTCTCCGGCGGCGTCGAGGAACACCGGCGCGCGCGTGAGCGCCGTGACCGCAACCGCCGATGTCGCGCGGAACGCCCTCGGATCCTCCGCGGCGAGGCCCTCGGCGAGGGCGAGGAAGCCGCGCCACCACGCCTCCGGCGCGATCTCGGGGGCGCTGCCTTGCAGGGCCGGCAGGGCCCGCTGCGCCACGGGCCGGGCGGCGGCGTCGAGCAGTGCGGCGCGCCAGGAACTGCCGCCGAGATCGGCGGCGAGCACGAAGCCGCTCACCGCTCGAGCCGGTAGGTCACGCGCCAGGGCGCGGTGGCGGCGACCGGGCGGCCGGCCTCGAGCGCGGGATCGAAGCGGCAGCGCAGCGCCGCCTGCCGCGCCGCCTGGTCCAGCAGCGGGTGGCCGGCGCTCTCCACCACCTCGGCCGAGGCCACCGTGCCGTCGGGCCCGACCGTCAGCCGGAGCAGCACCGTGCCTTGCGCGCCGGAGCGGCGCGCCGCCTCGGGATAGGCGAAGGCGCCGCCGCAGCCCGGATCGCGCGGGATCGGCCCGCGCGAGGGGCCGGCGGCCGGCCCGGGAAGCCCGGGCAGAGGCCCGAGGCCGGCGGCGAGGCGG
>JANWXJ010000071.1 GCA_025055335.1 Acetobacteraceae bacterium | reverse complement strand
GATGCCGCCTTCGCGGCCGATCCGGCGCTCGCTGCGCGGCGGGCGGCTGGGGCGCGGCGCGCCGGGCTTGTCGCGCTCGCGCTCTGGCTGTGGCCGGTGGCGCTGCTGGCGGATGCCGGGCTGTGGGGGGAGCTCGCGTGGTTCTTCTCGAGGATGGCGGTCGTCACCTTCGGCGGCGCCTATGCGGTGCTCGCCTATGTGGCGCAGGAGGCGGTGGAGGCCCGCGGCTGGCTCTCGGCCGCGGAGATGCTGGCCGGGCTCGGGCTCGCCGAGACGACGCCGGGGCCCCTCATCCTCGTGCTGCAGTTCGTCGGCACGCTGGCCGGCGCGCGGGAGGCGGGGGCGGGCGGTGCGCTGGTCGGCGCGGCGATCGTGCTCTGGGTCACCTTCGTGCCGTGCTTCGCGTGGATCTTCCTCGGCGCGCCCTTCGTCGAGCGCGCCGAGCGCGTCGCGCGGCTGCGCGGCGCGCTGGCGGCGGTGACGGCGGCGGTGGTCGGCGTCATCGCCAATCTCGCGCTGTGGTTCGCCTTGCGGGTGTTGTTCGCCGAGCAGGCGCCGGCCGGGATCGCCGCGCTGTCTGTGCCTGTCGCGGCGAGCCTCGATGTCGCGGCGCTGTCGCTTGCGCTGTTCGCGGCGGCGCTGCTGTTCGGCGCGCGGCTCGGGCTGCTGCGCACCCTCGGGCTGACGGCCTCGGCCGGGCTGCTGCTGCGCCTTGTCGGCCTCGCCTGAGGGGCTTGCCCGGGGGCCGCCGCCGCAGGACCATGCGCGCCCCATCCCCGGCAGGGAACCGATCCATGGCCCGCATGCTCCGCATCGGTGCATGTCCGGCCAGGCGTGTCCTGGCGCATCGTGCCGGGCGAGGCGCTGGCGCCGAGGCCCGTCGGGGCGGTCCGGAACGCGCCCGTCGCGCGATCACCGGACGCGCCATCCACGCCATGCCCGCAACCTCCGGTATCAGGGGCGGCCTGCCGCCCTCGGCGCAGAATTTCGATACGCGCGCCCTGCCGCCGGAGAACCGGACCGTCATCCCGACACCGGGCGACCTGCTGTGGTTCTGGCAGGCGCCGGACACGATGAAGGGCCTGCCGGAGGGGTTCCGCAGATCGGCGTGGCCTGCGGCGATCGCGGGCCGGTATTCGGCCCGTCCGGCGGCACTCATGTGGCGGGCTTCGCGGGGTGGGTGCTGCCCGAGGCCCGACGCCAGAGGCAGCCGCTCGGCAGAGGGCTCCCCGCCTCGCGGAGGCGATGGCTCGGGGCGGAAGGCGCGGCCTGCCGCCCGGAGGCGTCAGCCGCCGAGCGGGTCTATCCAGCCGATGTTCCCGTCCTCCCGCCGGTACACGACGTTGAGCCGCCCGGTGCCCTTGTTGCGGAACATCAGCACCGGCTGCTGCGCGAGGTCCATGCGCATCACCGCCTCGCGCACCGTCAGCCGCGCGATCTCGGTCGGCTGTTCGGCGATGACGGCGCCGTTCTCCTGCGGCTCGGGCGCGGGTGCCTCGTCCTCCTCCTCGGGCTCGGGCGCGAGCACGGCCTGGCGGGCGCGTTCCACGATCGCCTCCCGCTCCTCGGCGAGGCTGCGGGCGTGCTCGTTCATCCGCCGGCGGTAGCGGCGCAGGCGCTTGGCCACATGCTCGGCCGCCTCGTCGAAGGCGCGGTGCGCGTCGTGGCCGATCCCCTCGCCGCGCACCGACAGCCCCCGCCCGGCATGGAGGTTGATGTCGCAGGCGAAGAAGGCCCCGTTGCGGCCCTTGGCGTCGCGTCGGAACGTCACGTGCGCTTCCAGCGCGTGGTCGAAATACTTGGCGGCGATCGCCTCGAGGCTTTCTGTCACGTGGGCGCGGAGCGCCTCGCCGGTCTCGACCTGCTTGCCCGCGACGGTGATGTGCATGCGGCGTGTTCCTTTCCCCATCATACGCTGCGGGGGGCGCAACGCCGGCCGTCAGGCCGGGATGGCCTTCTCCCGCTTGCGCTGCACGGAGGAGGGGATGCGCAGCGCTTCCCGGTATTTGGCCACCGTCCGGCGGGCGATGTCCACACCCTCGGCGCGCAGCTTGGCCACCAGCGCGTCGTCGGAGAGGATCTCGTCGGGCCGTTCGGCGGCGATCAGCTCCCGGATGCGGTGGCGCACCGCCTCCGCCGAATGGGTCTCCCCCGAGGTGCCGGCGATCGCCGTGGTGAAGAAGAACTTGAGGTCGAACACGCCGCGCGGTGTGGCGATGGACTTGCCGGCGGTGACGCGGCTGACGGTGCTCTCGTGCATCTCCACCGCCTCCGCGACGTCCCTGAGGGTCAGCGGCCGGAGATGCGCGACGCCATGGCGCAGGAAGGCGTCCTGCCGCCGGACGATCTCGGCCGACACCTTGAGGATGGTGTTGGCCCTCTGCTCCAGGCTCTTCACCAGCCAGGTGGCGGCGGCAAGCTGTTCGGAGAGGAAGGCGCGGTCCTCCCGCGAGGCGGCGCGCACCAGCGCGCGGGCGTGGAAGCCGCGGTTGACCAGCACGCGCGGCAGCGTCTCGGGGTTGAGTTCCACCACCCATTCCCCGTCCGGGGCGCGCTTCAGCAGCACATCCGGCACGCGCGTCGCCGGATCGGCGGCGTCGAGATCGGCGCCGGGCTTCGGATCCAGGCGGCGGAGCTCGGCCACCATCTCGGCCAGATCCTCGGCGTCCACGCCGCAGGCCGCCTGCAGCGCGCGCATGTCGCGCCGCGCCAGCAGGTCGAGATTGTCGAGCAGCGCCGCCATCGCGGGATCGAGCCGGTTGCGCTCGGCGAGCTGGACCGCGAGGCAGTCCTTGAGCGAGAGGGCGAACATCCCGACCGGCTCGAAGCGCATCATCCGCGCGCGGATGGCGGCGACGCGGAACTCCTCGCAGCCGAGCGCCGCCGCGATCGCCGCATCCGGCACCGAAAGCCGCCCCGAAGGCTCGAGCAGGGCGAGCATCCGGCCGGCGATCAGCCGGTCGGTGCGGTCCTCGAAGGCGAGGCGGATCTGCTGCGCGATCTCCTCGCGCAGCGAACGCGGGGCGGCGGCGATGTCGCGCGGCTCCTCGCCCTCGTCGAAGCCGCCCCGGCCGCCGCGCGGGGCGGCGGGCTCGCCCGCGTCGTACACGTTCGACCAGTCGGCGACATCGAGAGGCGCGGCGCCCTCGGCCGGCAGCGCCTCGGCCCGCGCGATGGCGTCGAGCGGCGCCTCCTCGGACAGGGCGGGGGCGCGCTCCTCGCGCGGGCCGGAATCGGGGCCGGGCGGCTCGCGCTCGTCGCGCTCGAGCAGGGGGTTGCGCTCGAGCTCCTCGGCGACGAAGGCGGCGACCTCGAGGTTGGAGCACTGCAGCAGCTTGATCGCCTGCCGCAGCTGCGGCGTCATCACCAGCGACTGCGACTGCCGCAGGTCCAGGCGCGGGCCGAGCGCCATCGCGATCCTAGAGGCTGAAGCGTTCGCCGAGATACACCCGGCGCACGCCCTCATGCGCGACGATGTCCCGCGGCGCGCCCTCCATCAGCACCTGCCCGTCGTGCAGGATGTAGGCGCGGTCGATGATCTCGAGCGTCTCGCGCACGTTGTGGTCGGTGATCAGCACGCCGATGCCGCGGTCCTTGAGGTGCTTCACGAGGTCGCGGATCTCGCCGACGGCGATCGGGTCGATCCCGGCCAGCGGCTCGTCGAGCAGGATGTAGGAGGGATGGGTGGCGAGCGCGCGGGCGATCTCGCAGCGCCGGCGCTCGCCGCCCGAGAGGGCGAGGGCGGGTGCGCGCCGCAGATGCGCGATCCCGAACTCGGCCAGCAGCTCGTCCAGCATCTGCTCGCGCCGCTCGCGGACCGGCTCCACCACCTCGAGGGTGGCGCGGATGTTGTCCTCGACGGAAAGGCCGCGGAAGATCGAGGCCTCCTGCGGCAGGTAGCCGAGGCCGAGGCGGGCGCGGCGGTACATCGGCAGGTCGGTGATGTCGTGCCCGTCGAGCAGCACCTGCCCCTGGTCGGGCCGGACGAGGCCCATGATCATGTAGAAGGTCGTGGTCTTGCCGGCGCCGTTCGGCCCGAGCAGCCCGACCGCCTCGCCCCGCTGCAGGCTGAGCGAGACGTTGCGCACCACCGGCCGCCGCCGGTAGCGCTTGCCGAGGTTCCGCGCCACCAGTCCGCCCTGGCCCTCGACGACGCGGAGCTCGCTCATCGCGGCGCTCCCGCCGCCGGCGGCCGCTGCGCCGGGGCCTGCTGCTGGGCGGGCGGCGCGCTGCCGGGAAGCACCACGCCCTGCACCCGCTCGCCCGGGGCGGCGACGAGGCGCGCGGTGCCGGCCCGCAGATCCACGATGGCTTCCGCCCCGTTCAACTGGTTCTCCCCGCGGGTGATGCGGACATTGCCGGT
>JANWXJ010000090.1 GCA_025055335.1 Acetobacteraceae bacterium | reverse complement strand
ACAGGTGCAGCACCGCGCCCGGCCGCGCCAGCGCCAGCGCGACTGCCGCGCCGAGGCCGGAGGAGGCGCCGGTGACCGCGGCGCGGGCGAAGCGTGCCGAAGCCTCCTCGGCCCCGGGCTTGCGCGCCGCCGCCGTCTCGGGAGAGAACCCCGCCATGTCCCTCTCCTCCATGACCGGCTTCGCCCGCGCCGCGGGCACGCTGCCGGATGGCGCCCCCTTCGTCTGGGAACTGCGCTCGGTCAACGGGCGCGGCCTGGATGTGCGGCTGCGCCTGCCTGCCGGCTTCGAGATGCTGGATCAGCCGCTGCGCGAGGCGGCCGGGCAGGTGCTGAGGCGGGGCAATGTCTCGGCGACGCTGACGGTGAAGCGGGAGACCCGCACCGCCCCCCGCCTTTCGCCCGATCCGGAGGCGATCGAGAACGCGCTTCGCCTCGCGCTCGACCTTGCCGCGCGCATCCCCGGCGCCCCGCCGCCGCGCGCCGAGGCGCTGCTCGCCCTGCCCGGCGTGCTGCGCGCCGAGCCGCCAGAGCCCGACGAGGCCGCGGAGGAGGCGGCGCGCGCGGCGGTGATCGCAGGCTTCGGCGAGGCGCTGGACGGGCTTGCCGCCATGCGCCGGGAGGAGGGGCGGCGGCTTTCGGCCATCCTCGCCGCTCTGCTCGACGAGATCGCCTCGCTGACCGATCAGGCGCAGGCCGAAGCCGCGGCGCAGCCCGCGGCGATCCGGGCGCGGATCGAGGCCTCGCTCGCCGCGCTGCTCTCGGGCGATGCGCGCGTGCCCGAGGAGCGGCTGGCGGCCGAGGTCGCGCTGCTCGCGGGCCGGGCGGATGTGCGGGAGGAGCTCGATCGCCTGTCCGCCCATGTCTCCGCGGCGCGGGAGCTGATCCGCTCGGGCGAGCCGGTCGGGCGGCGGCTCGAGTTCCTGACGCAGGAGTTCGCGCGCGAGGCGAACACCCTCGGCGCGAAATCGGCCTCGCTCGGCCTCACGCGGCTTGCGCTCGACCTCAAGGCGGCGGTGGAGCGCCTGCGCGAGCAGGCGGCGAACGTCGAATGATCGCCCGGCGCGGGGTGTGCCTCGTGCTCGCGGCGCCTTCGGGGGCGGGGAAGTCCTCGCTGTCGCGGGCGATGCTCGAGGCCGAGCCCGGCCTTGCGCTCTCGGTCAGCGCCACCACGCGCCCCCCGCGCCCGGGCGAGCAGGAGGGGGTGCACTACTTCTTCAAGTCGCCCGAGGAGTTCGCGGCGATGGAGGCAGCGGGCGGCTTCCTCGAGACGGCGGAGTATCTCGGCCGCAGATACGGCACGCCGCGCGCGCCGGTGGAGGCGGCGCTGGCTGCCGGGCGAGACGTGCTGTTCGACATCGACTGCCAGGGCCACGCGCTCTTGCGCGCGGCGCTGCCCGGCGATGTGGTGGGGGTGTTCCTGCTGCCGCCCTCGATGGCCGAGCTCGAGCGCCGGCTGCGGGCGCGCGGGCAGGACAGCGAGTCGGAGATCGCCCGGCGCCTCGCCGTCGGCAGGGCCGAGATCGCCCGCGCCGGCGAGTTCGACCACGTGGTGGTGAACGCCGTGTTCGAGGAGACGGTGGCGACCCTGCGCGCGATCCTGGCCGCCGCCCGCACCGCCACGGCGCGGCTGACCGGGCTGCCGGCGGCGCTTGCGGCACTCGGGTGACGACGGTCCTCACCATCGTCGCGCCGGTCTTCGCGCTGATCGCCCTCGGCTATGCCGCGGCGCGGTGGAAGCGCATCTCGGAGGAGGGGTTCCGCGGCATCAACGATTTCGTGTTCTGGCTGGCGACGCCTGCGCTGATGTTCGGCGGCGGCATCACGCGAGAGGGCTCGGCGGCCGGCGTGGTGCTGGTGTTCTTCGGCGCGGCGCTGCCGCTGTTCGCGCTTGCGGTGGCGCTCGGGCTGCGGCTGCTGCGGCTGCCGCTCGCCGAGGCGAGCCTGTTCGCCCTTTCGGCCACCTTCGGCAACACGGTGATGCTCGGCATCCCCGTCATGGTCGCGGCCTATGGCCAGAGCGGGCTGTCGCTGATGCTCGGCATCGTCGCGCTGCACTCGATCCTGCTGCTGCCGCTGGCGACGGTGCTGGTGGAGATCGGGCGGGCTGGCCGGGCGCGGCTGTTGTGGGTGGTGCGGGCGAGTGCCGAGGCCATCCTGCGCAATCCGATCATCCTGTCGGTCCTGGCGGCGCTTATGGTGGTGTGGCTCGGCATCCCGGTGCCGGAGGCGGTGGTGCGGCTGTGCGGGCTGCTCGGGGCGGCGGCGCCGCCGGCGGCGCTGTTCTGCCTTGGCGCCTCGCTCGCCGGCTTCGGCAGGGTGGGCGGGGCATGGCGGGAGGTGACGCTCGCGCTCCTCCTCAAGATGCTCCTGCTGCCCGCGCTGGTATGGGCGGGGGCGGCGGCGGCGGGGCTCGGGCCGCTGGAGACGGCCGTTGCGGTCACGGCGGCGGCGCTGCCGACCGGGGCGAACCCGTTCATCCTGGCCAGGCGTTATCGGCTCGGCGATGCGCGTTCGGGTGCCACGGTGCTCGCCGGCACCCTCGCCTCGGTGGTGGTGCTCGGCGTGCTGCTCGTGCATTTCCGCGCCGCCCTCGGCGCGGGCTAGCGGCCTGGATCAGTGCAGGCTGAACTGCCCGGCGGCGTAGCGGAGTTCGGCCGGGCGGATGAGTGCCGCCGACGCGACGCGGACGGAATGCAGCGTGGCGTGGATGTCGCGCCGCCAGAACTCGAGGAAGCGGTGGAGTTCCGGGAAGTCCGGCGCGCGGTCGTGCTTCTGCCAGATGAAGCTCTGCAGCAGGCCGGGGTGGTCCGGCATGTGGTAGAGGATCTCGGCGGTGGTCAGCCGCCAGGCTGCGGGGTTCCAGGGGTGGGCCAGCTTGGCCAGGGCCTGCAACTCCATCTTCGGTCGTCTTCCCTTTCGTCGTCGTGCCGGGGTGCGTTCCGGGGCGTGCCGGCTTCGGGGCCGGCCTTCCGTGATGGAAGGATGACACGAAATTCCGGCCTGCAGTGCAACAGAAAATCGTGCAGGAACAAAGGCTTGTCACTCACCGACCAAGAGTGCTGCCGGATGCTTGACGGGCCTTCGGCGCTCCCCTAGATCGCTGGCACTCCTCTGGGGGGAGTGCCAACAACGGGCTGCGGCGGTGCCGGGCCCCGGGGCTTCCCAGATGGAGCCGTCAACCCTTTGAGGCGCCAGGAGAGGACCATGACGAAGTTCCGTCCCCTGCACGACCGCGTTCTCGTCCGCCGCGTGACGGCGGAGGAGAAGACCGCGGGCGGCATCATCATCCCCGACACCGCCAAGGAGAAGCCGCAGGAAGGCGAGGTGATCGCCGTCGGGCCGGGTGCCCGCAACGAGCGCGGCGAGATCGTGCCGCTGGACGTGAAGCCGGGCGACCGCATCCTGTTCGGCAAGTGGTCGGGCACCGAGGTGAAGATCGGCGGCGAGGAGCTGCTGATCATGAAGGAGAGCGACATCATGGGGATCGTCGAGACCCAGGCCGTCGCGAAGGCCGCCTGAGGCGCCTCCTGAACCTCCGCTGAAGAACAGAGGATACGGAACATGGCTGCGAAGGACGTGAAGTTCGGCACGACCGCGCGCGAGAAGATGCTGCGCGGCGTGGACATCCTGGCCGATGCGGTGAAGGTCACGCTCGGGCCGAAGGGCCGCAACGTGGTGATCGAGAAGTCGTTCGGCGCCCCCCGCATCACCAAGGACGGCGTGACGGTCGCCAAGGAGATCGAGCTCGCCGACAAGTTCGAGAACATGGGCGCGCAGATGGTGCGCGAGGTGGCGAGCAAGACCAACGAGCTCGCCGGCGACGGCACCACCACCGCCACCGTGCTCGCCCAGGCGATCGTGCGCGAGGGCGCGAAGGCGGTCGCCGCCGGCATGAACCCGATGGACCTCAAGCGCGGCATCGACAAGGCCGTGGCCCACGTGGTCAAGGAGCTCGAGGCCAAGACCAAGAAGATCACCACCTCCGCCGAGGTCGCCCAGGTCGGCACCCTCTCCGCCAACGGCGAGGCCGAGATCGGCGAGATGATCGCCAAGGCGATGGAGAAGGTCGGCAACGAGGGCGTGATCACGGTGGAGGAGGCGAAGTCCATCCACACCGAGCTCGACGTCGTCGAGGGCATGCAGTTCGACCGCGGCTACGTCTCTCCGTACTTCATCACCAACGCGGAGAAGATGGTCGCCGAGCTCGAGAATCCCTACATCCTGATCCACGAGAAGAAGCTCTCCGGCCTGCAGCCCATGCTGCCGCTGCTCGAGGCGGTGGTGCAGTCCGGCCGCCCGCTCGTGATCATCGCCGAGGACGTGGAGGGCGAGGCGCTCGCCACGCTCGTGGTGAACAAGCTCCGCGGCGGGCTCAAGGTGGCCGCGGTGAAGGCCCCGGGCTTCGGTGACCGCCGCAAGGCCATGCTCGAGGACATCGCCATCCTCACGGGCGGCCAGGTGATCTCCGAGGACCTCGGCATCAAGCTCGAGAACGTCACGCTCGACATGCTCGGCCGCGCCAAGACCGTGCGGATCGAGAAGGAGAACACCACGATCGTCGACGGCGCCGGCGACAAGGAGCAGATCAAGGGCCGCTGCGAGCAGATCAAGGCGCAGATCGAGGAGACCACCTCGGACTACGACCGCGAGAAGCTGCAGGAGCGGCTGGCGAAGCTCGCGGGCGGCGTCGCCGTCATCCGCGTCGGCGGCTCGACCGAGGTGGAGGTGAAGGAGCGCAAGGACCGCGTGGACGACGCCCTGCACGCCACCCGCGCGGCGGTGGAGGAGGGCATCGTGCCGGGCGGCGGCGTCGCTCTGCTCCGCCTGTCCGAGTCGCTCGCCTCGCTCAAGGGCGCGAACCGCGACGAGGACGTGGGCATCGAGATCGTGCGCCGCGCGATCCAGGCCCCGGCCAAGCAGATCGCGGAGAACGCCGGCAAGGACGGCGCCGTGGTGGCGGGCGAGATCCTGCGCAACCACACCTGGGAGTACGGCTACGACGCCCAGCACGACGCCTACAAGGACCTGGTCGCGGCCGGCATCATCGACCCGACCAAGGTGGTGCGCACCGCGCTGCAGGATGCGGCTTCCGTCGCCAGCCTGCTGATCACCACCGAGGCGATGGTGGCCGAGCGGCCGGAAAAGAAGGCCGCTCCCGCCACCCCGTCGGGCGGCGGCGACATGGACTTCTGATCGGCCAACCGGTCTTGTCCACGGGGGGCGGAGCCGCAAGGCTCCGCCCCTTCCGTTTGCGCCCGCCTTCTGGTCTACGCTCGCGCCCATGCTGGGTTTGAACGCGCTGCGCCGCCGCATCCTCGGCCCCGGACGGGGCGATCCCGTGCTCCTGCGGGAACTGCGCGACCTCAGGCACCCGTGGATCGAGGCGCTGTGCCGCGCCCGCGCCCGCGCCGTGCCGCTGCCGGACGGCACGCTGCTCTGCCGCACGCTCGGGCGGCACAAGCTGCGCGTCTCGGCGCTCGACCGCGAGTTCTCGCCGCATGTCGCGCTCGACGGCTTCTGGGAGATCTGGCTCACGCGGCTGTTCGCAAGCCGCGTCCGCCGCGGCATGTGCTGCGTGGATGTCGGCGCCCAGGCCGGGTACTTCACCCTGCTGCTGGCCGACCTCGTCGGCCCCGAGGGGCGGGTGCACGCGGTGGAGCCGCTGCCGTCCAACGTCGCGCTGCTGTCCGGCAACATCGCGCTGAACGGATTCCTGCCGCGCGTCTCGGTGCATGCGGTCGCCCTCGGCAGCGAGCCGGCGGGCGAGATCGCGCTGCGCCCGGCCTATCCCGGCTCGATGAACGCGGCGCGGGTGCCGGACGGCATGCCGGATGCGCCGCGCGTGCCGGCCACCACGCTGGACAGGCTGCTTGGAGACGTGCCGCGCCTCGATGTCGTGAAGATCGACGCCGAGGGCGCGGAACACGCCATCCTGGAAGGCGCCGAGGCGCTGCTTGCGAAGCACCGGCCGCTGCTGGTGGCCGAGGTGAACGCCGCCCGCGCGGGGGACATGCGCGCCATGCTCGAACGGCTCGCCCGAATCTACCCCGCGCTCGCCACGCTGGAGTCGGACGGCACGCTGCGTCCGGCGACCGTCGAGGCGCTGCTCGGCCAGCGCGTCGGGCTCGACCACCTCGTCGTCGCGCTGCCCGACGCGACGCGCGTTTGACGCCGGGGGCGCAGGGGGGCCACACTGCCCCCGGAGCCAGGCGGCCGATGCTGCGACGGCCCCATGCAGAAGGATCGCGCAGCATGCCCATCGGCACCGTGAAATGGTTCAACGCCACCAAGGGCTACGGCTTCATCGTCCCGCAGGACGGCGGCAAGGACGTGTTCGTGCACATCACCGCCGTGCAGAAGGCGGGGCTGCAGGGCCTCAAGGAGAACCAGAAGATCGAGTACGAGGTGGCGATGGAGCGCGGCAAGGCGGCCGCGGTGAACCTGAAGCCGCTCTGATGCCACGGGCTGCCGCACCGCCGCGGCAGCCTGGCTGCTACACCACCTGGAATCTCGCCCGCGCCGCGCGCTCGATGGCGCCGGCCACCAGCCGGTCGAGATCAAGGCCGATCCGCAGGTCCTGCAGGAACCGCAGTTCGTCCTGGTTCGCCTCGCCGTTGGCCGAGGCCACGTCGCAGGCGAGGAGATAGGCCGTCTCGCGCAGGCGGGGCGGCAGGGCGGCGGCGATCATGGCGATGCCGCGGTCGAGCCCCTCGGCGTCCTCCAGCAGCTTGAGGCAGACATCGGTCACGCGCTCGACCTCGGCGGGGCCGGCGCCGGCGAACACCGGCAGGTCCCCCACCAGCCGCGTCATGCGCTTCAGTTCCGCATCCGTCATCGAGCCGTCCACCGCCGACATCATCACCATGGCGCAGATCAGCGCCTCCTGCGGGGTGAAGCGGTTGAGGCGGGCGGGGCCGGGGGGCGTCATCTCCATGGCCGCCGTGTGGCGGGGCGGCCGTGGCGCGTCAAGCGGGACCGGACAGGAAGCGCCGGACCTCGGCCACCGCCTCGGCCAGGCCGACGCGCCGCGCCTCCACCCCCTCCGGCAGCCCGGCCAGCAGCCGGCCCGGGCAGCGCCGGTCGAGCAGGACGAACACGCCGCGGTCGGCGGCGCTGCGGATCAGCCGGCCGAAGGCCTGGCGGAGGCGATGGCGGGCCACACGGTCGTCATACTCCTTCGGCCGGCCGCCCGAGAGGTGGATCCGGCGTTCGCGGTGCAGGATGGTCGGGCGCGGCCAGGGCACGCGGTCGAACACCAGCAGCCGGAGCGACCGCCCGGGCACGTCCACCCCGTCCCGCATCGCATCCGTGCCGAGCAGGCAGGAGCGTTCCTCGGCCCGGAACAGATCGACGAGGGTGGCGTTGTCCATCGCGTCCACATGCTGGGCGTAGAGCGGGATGCCCGCCTCGGCCAGCGGCTCGGCCAGCCGCGCATGGGCATCGCGCAGCCGGCTGATGGCGGTGAAGAGGCCGAGCGCGCCGCCGCCCGCGGCGAGGAACAACTCGCGATAGGCCGCCGCCACCTGCGCCGGCTGGTCCTGCGGCACGTCGGTGACGACGAAGGCGCGCGTCTGCGCGGCATAGTCGAAGGGGGAGGGGACGGCGGCGCGGATCGCGGGCGCTTCGAGATGCGCGGCGCCGGTGCGGGCCTCGGCCTCCTGCCAGGCCGCCTCGGCGTCCGGCTCGGCCGGGTCGCGCAGCGTGGCGGAGGTGATCAGCACGCCGTGCGCAGGCGCGGCGACGAAGCGGGCGAAGGGCTCCGTCGGGTCGAGGTGGTGGCGGTGCATCCCGGCGTCGGAATCGCGGCCGTCGCGGCGCGATACCTCGAACCAGTCCACGAAGGCCGGGCGTTCGCCGGGCGGCGGCGGCTCGGCGTCCAGCCGCCCCAGCATGTCCCGCCAGGCGGCGAGCGGCAGCAGGGCCCGGCGGTCAAGGCTGCCGACGGCGGCCTCGATGCGCAGACGTTCGGCGGGTTCCATCGTCTCCGCCTCCTCGTCCGGCAGGGCGGCGAGGCGGTCGCGCAGGGCCCTGAGCGGGGTTTCCAGCGCCCGCAGCGCCTCGGCAAGGGCGCGCGCGGCCTTCGCCACCGCCTCCGTCACCGGATGGATGTCGCATTCCAGCGCATAGGGCTGGTCTTCGGCCGTGCGCGCGAGCACCTGGGCGCGGACGGCGCGGAGGAAGGCCTCGGCCGGGTTGGGCTGGGCGCCGGCCGGCGCCTCGGCCAGCCGGTCCCACCAGCCGGGGCCGGGGAGCGCCCGGGCGGCGCCGAGCGCGGCTTCCAAGAGCGGCAGATGCGCCGGGCGGTCGCCGAGGATCTCCTCGAGCCGCCGGTCGAGCCCGCGCGCCCGCCCGCGCCCGCCCTCGGCGCCCAGGATCCAGCGGCGGAGCAGCGCCATCTCCTCGCCGGTGATGGCCGAGGAGAAGGCCGAATCGGCGGCGTCGAACAGGTGGTGGCCCTCGTCGAACACGTAGCGCAGCGCGGGGCCGTCCTCGCCCGCACGATCGAGCGCCGCCTGCACCATCACCAGCGCGTGGTTGGCCACCACGATGTCGGCCTCGGCGGCGCGGCGGATCGAGAGTTCGACGAAACAGCGCCGCCAGTGGCGGCAGGCGGAATGCAGGCATTCGCCGCGGCGGTCCGGCAGGCGGGCGATCTCGCCGCCCGGGAACAGCTCCGGCAGCCAGCCGGGGAAGTCGCCGCCCTGCATGTCGCCGTCCTGCGTCGCGCCCATCCAGCGGGCGACGAGGCCCAAGGGCACCATGCGCGTGACGCCCGGGGCCTCCAGCGCCTCCTCGTAGTTCAACAGGCAGAGGTAGTTCTCCCGCCCCTTGCGGAGGACGACGCGGCGCCGCCCCTCGGCAGGCGGCAGGCGGGCGGCCTCGCGCTCGATCTGGCGCTGCAGGTTCCGGGTGTAGGTGGCGATCCACACCGGCGCGCGGTTCTTCTCCGCCCACAGGCTGGCCGGGGCGAGGTAGCCGAGCGTCTTGCCGGTGCCGGTGCCGGCCTCGGCGAGCACGAGGCGCGGCTGGCCCGGCGCCTCGCGCGGGGCGAAGGCGAGGGCGGCGGCGGAGGCGTAGTCCCCCTGGGAGGGGCGCGGCTCCGCCCCCTCGCCGAGCAGCGCGGCGAGCCGCCTGCGCGCCTCGAGGGGCGCCACCGGATGGGAGGTCGGGATGGGCTTCGGCGCTTCCTCCTCCCATTGCGGCAGGCTGCGCCAAGCCTGCATCGCGGCGCGGTCGGCCCGGGCGCCGGGCTGGCCGAGGGCGGCGAGCACGGGGGCCGCCCACAGCCAGCCGCCTTCCCCCATGCGGGCGGCGATGGCGGCGGCGTCGCGGCTCGCGGGCTCTTCCCGGCGGTCGGCCAGCAGCCGCAGCAGCCGGGCGGCGATCTCGGGCAGGGCTGCCGCCTCCGCTTCGGGATCGGCCGGTTCGGGCAGGCCGAGCGCGGCGGCGAGTCCGCGCGGGGAGGGGGGCACGCCGCGGGCCGGCAGGCAGAAGGCCCAGAGTTCGAGCAGATCGAGGCAGCGGGCCGGAAGCGGCGCACCGAGCCGCCGCGCCGAGGCCGGGGCATGCACCACGAAGGGCGGCGGCAGCGCGGCAAGCCGCCCCGGCAGGGCGGCGGCGGGCAGCGTGGCGATCTCCCCGTCCGGGTCGAGCAGCACCGCCCGGCCATGCAGCGCGACGAGCGCCGGCGCATCGGGCAGCATCAGGCGCGGGGCGGCGGAGGGCGGCATCGGCCCCGTATAGTGCAGTGCGGCAGCCCCGGCCTATAAGACCGCCCCTCGCTTCCGCGCATCCGGGACCGCCTGACCATGCCGCACGCCGCCGCCGCCCCCGACTGGGCCGCGATCCGCGCCTGGCCCTTCGAGGAGGCGCGCCGCGTGGCGCCGCGCGCCGAGCGCAAGGGCCATGCGCTGTTCGAGACCGGCTACGGCCCCTCCGGCCTGCCGCATATCGGCACCTTCGGGGAGGTCGCGCGCACCACCTGGGTACGCCACGCCTTCACCCGCATGACCGGCCTGCCCTCGCGGCTGATCGCCTTTTCGGACGACATGGACGGCCTGCGCAAGGTGCCGGACAACGTGCCGAACAAGGAGATGCTGGCGCGCCATCTCGGCAGGCCGCTCACCGCGATCCCCGATCCCTTCGGCACCCACGAGTCCTTCGGCGCGCACAACAACGCCCGGCTGCGGGCGTTCCTCGACGCCTTCGGCTTCGAGTATGAGTTCGCCTCCTCGACCGACTACTACCGCAGCGGCCGCTTCGATGCGGCGCTGCTCAGGATGCTCGAGGTGCATGACGCGGTGCGGGACGTGATCCTGCCGACCCTCGGGCCGGAACGCCGCGCGACCTACTCGCCCTTCCTGCCGATCCACCCGCGCACCGGGGTGGTGATGCAGGTGCCGATGGAGGAGACGCGCCCGGCCTCGGGCACCGTCGTCTGGCGCGATCCCGACAGCGGCGAGCGCTTCGAGACGCCGGTGACGGGCGGGCATGTGAAGGCGCAGTGGAAGGCGGACTGGGCGCTGCGCTGGTTCGCGCTCGGCGTCGATTACGAGATGTCGGGCAAGGACCTGATCGATTCCGTCCGCCTCTCCTCGGCGATCTGCCGCATCCTCGGCGCCGAGCCGCCGGTCTCCTTCACCTACGAGCTGTTCCTCGACGAGCACGGGCAGAAGATCAGCAAGTCCAAGGGCAATGGGCTCACGATCGAGGAATGGCTGCGCTACGCGCCCCCCGAATCGCTCGCGCAGTTCATGTACAACGCGCCCCCGCGGGCGAAGCGGCTGTATTTCGACGTGATCCCCCGCTCGGTGGACGAGTATCTGCAGAACCGCGAGCGGCTCCGCCGCGATCCGAGCCCCGAGAACCCTGCCTGGCACATCCATGGCGGCCTCGTGCCGAACGACCCGGAGCCGCCCGTCTCCTTCGCCATGCTGCTCAATCTCGCAAGCGTCGTGAACGCAGAGGAGCCCTCGATGCTCTGGGGCTTCCTCCGCCGCTACGCCCCCGAGGCGACACCGGAGAGCCACCCGATGCTCGCGCGGCTGGTGGAGCACGCCGTCCTCTATTTCCGCGACTTCGTGGCGCCGACCCGGGTCTTTCGCGCGCCGACCGCCGCCGAACGCCCGGCCTTCGAGGCGCTGCTCGCCTCCTTGCGCGACCGCGCCGCCGACCTCGAGGCGATGCCGCCCGAGGAGCGCGCCAAGGCGGCGCAGGACCTCGTGTATGACGCCGGAAGGCGCGAGCCCTTCCTCGAGCCGCAGAAGGACGGCCGCATGGGCGTCTCGCGGGCGTGGTTCAGCGCGATCTACCAGGTGCTGCTCGGCCAGCAGGAGGGGCCGCGCTTCGGCGGCTTCATCGCGCTCTATGGCGTGGGGGGCGTGATCTCGCTGATCGAGGGGGCGCTGGCGCGGGGAGAGGGCGCGGCCGCGTGAGAGGCGCCCTCGCCCTGCTGCGGCGGCACGGCGCGGCGGCGATCGGCGTCGCGCTGCTCGCCGCCGCGCTCTATGTGGTGCAGCGGCAGCTCTCGGCCGTCTCCTGGGCGGATGTCGAGCGGGCGATCGGCACGACGCCGGCGGCCGATCTCTGGCTCGCCGCGCTCTGGACCGTCACCGCCTTCGCGGTGCTCACGGTCTACGACAAGCTCGGCTCCGTCTATGCCGGGCATCCGGTGCCGCTGTGGCGCACCGCGCTCGCCTCCTTCTGCGCCTACAGCCTGTCGAACAACATCGGGCTCGCCACCGTCTCCGGCGCTGCCGTGCGCTACCGCTTCTACGCGGCCTGGGGGGTGCCGGCGGGCGGCATCGCGCGGATCGTCGCCTTCACCTCGCTCACCTTCGGATTGGGGGCGATGACGCTCGGCGGCGCGATCCTGGTGTTCGAGCCGGGGATCGTGCCGGCCTTCGGCGCGCTGCCCGAGTGGGGCGTCAGGCTTGTCGGCCTGCTGCTGTGGGCGGTGGTGGCCGCCTATGTCTCGGCCTCGCTGTTCCTGCCGCATTTCCGGCTGTTCGGGCAGCGGATAGACCTGCCGCGGCCGGCGCTCGCGCTCTCCCAGATCCTGCTTGCCAGCGTGGATGTGGCGGTGACGGCGATGATCTTCTACGTGCTGCTGCCGGAGGCGCCGGGGCTCACCTTCCTCGCCTTCCTCGGCGTCTATCTCGCCGCCTATTCGGCCGGGATCGCCGCCAACACGCCGGGCGGCATCGGCGTGTTCGACGGGGCGATGCTGCTCGGGCTTTCGCAGTTCCTGGATGCCGCCACCGTGGTCGGCGCGCTGCTGTTGTTCCGCGTGTACTACTACCTCGCGCCGCTGCTGCTTGCGGGCGTGCTGTTCGCGGCCTTCGAGGTGGCGCAGCGCGGCCACCTGATCCCGGCGCTGTCGCGCGCGCAGCTCGCCGCCATCTCCTTCGAGGTGCCGGTGGCGGCGGGGCTGACGGCGATCGCCGGCGCGGGGCTGATCTTCCTCGGCGCGCTGCCGCCGCGGCCGGATCCGCTCCTGTGGGACCTGCTGGGCGGCGGGGCGTCGCATTTCGCGGCCTCGGTCATCGGCTCGCTGCTGCTGGTGGCGTCCTGGGGGCTGCTGCGGCGCATGGCCGCGGCCTGGGGCACGGCGCTGTTCCTGCTGCTGAACGCCGCCGCCGTGCTGTGGCTGCGCGGCGAGCCCTGGTGGCTCACCGCCTCGCTGCTGCTGGTCGCGCTGCTGCTTGCCGCCTTCCAGCACGCCTTCTACCGCCATGTGCGGATCACGCGGGAGCCGCTCTCGGCCGAGAGCCTGTTCCCGCTCGCCGCCCTGCTCGCCTGCGCGCTGCTGCTCGCCGTCGTCGGGCAGGAGGATGCGATCGAGGGGCGTTCCTGGTACGAGGTGGTGCTGTCGGGCGACCTGCCGGCCTCGGTGCGCTTCGGGGTCGGCGTCTCGGGGCTCTTGCTGCTGGTCGCGGCGGCGATGCTGCTGCGCCCGGCGCCGCTCAGGCCCGTGGTGTTCGATGCGGCGGCGCGGGAACGCTACGCCGCGATCGGCGGCGTGCCGCCTGCGGGGGCGGAGCGGGCGCTGTTTCTCGATGCCGACCGCGCGGCGCTCGCCTACCGGCAGGTGCCGGGCGTGCTGCTGGCGCTCGGCGATCCGGTGGGGCGGGATGCGGAGGCGCGGACCACGCTGCTGTGGCGGTTCCGCGACCTTGCCGAGCGTCACGGCGAGGATCCGGCCTTCCTCGGGGTGGGCGAGGGGATGCGGCGGCAGATCGAGGATCTCGGGCTCACGCTGTTTCCGCTGCCCGGCGGGCCGGGGGGCGAGGCGCGTTTCCTCGCCTGCCGCGCCGAGCGCGACTTCGAGCGGCTGCGCGCGCTGCTGCCCGATGCGGGCTGACGGCCGCGCGCCCTGCCGCTCCGCTACTGCGCCGCCCAGACGATGCGGTGCATGAACACGAGGTCGTCGAGGTCGAAGCTGTAGTTCGGGTGCGCCGGGTTGAGGCTGGCGAGTTCCACCCGCCGCGCCGACTGCCGCACGAGCTGCTTCGCCATCACCTCGCCGTGCTTCGTCTTCATCACCACGCGGTCGCCGCGGCGGATCGGGGCGGCGGGGGAGACGATGACGATGTCGCCGTCGCGGAACACCGGCTCCATCGAATCGCCGGAGATTTCGAGCGCATAGGCGTTGGGGTCGCCGACATCGGGCATGGCGATCTCGTCCCAGCCGCCGCCGACGGGGTAGCCGCCGTCGTCGAAGAAGCCGTCGCTGCCGGCCTGGGCGAAGCCGATCAGCGGGATTCGGCGTGCCGGGGCGGGCTTGCGGGCGATGGCCGGGGCGCCGGTGATCAGGCTGGCGAAGGCCTCCATGCTGGTGCCGGTGGCGGCCAGCACCTTGGAGATGCTTTCGGTCGAGGGCCAGCGGGCGCGGCCGTCGGCGCCGACGCGCTTCGAGGGGTTGAAGGCGGTCGGGTCGAGGCCCGCCTTGCGGGCGAGGCCCGAGACGGAGAGCCCGTGTTCGGCGGCGAGCGTGTCGATCGCGCGCCAGATGTCGTCGTGTCGCATGGTTGGTCCGGCCTCCCGGGCCCTTGGGGCGCGAATCGGCCCTAGGCGCAATATCCTAGGTTTCGGCTCCGCAAGCAATAGGAGGAACTTCTTATCTAGGCGTTGACGCCTACAACCCTGGGTGTATGTTCATGTTGTGTTCTTATCCCGGAGACGCGCCACCCATGCAGCCCCGCCCCCACCACACGCCCCGCTTCGCCTCCCACCGCCGCGTCGAGCCGTTCCGCTCGGCCGAGGAGGCCTGGTTCTGGACCATGGCCGCACTCGTCGCCCGCCGCGACGGCGCCCGCATCGTGGCCGGCCTCGGCGCGGTCGCCCGCCCCTGCGAACCGGACGACGTGGTGAAATGCCTCGACCGGCTCTACCGCCAGCGCCGCATCGACCTCTCGCACGCCCGCATCCTCCGGATCTGGGGTGAACGCGGCACGGCGCCCGATCCGCGCTTCCCGATCGAGCGGGGCGATGCCGCGCTGTGGCGGGAGGCGCTGTCGCGCCTGGAATGGCCGCTGCGGATGAAGGGCATCGTCGCCGACCACGGGCCGCTGCCGTGATCCGCCCGGCGCATGCCCGCGCGCTGGCGCCGGACGAGCAGCGCCTCTGGCTCGTCTTCGGCGGCCGCGCCGACCAGCCCTGGCTGCGGGCGCTCAAGCCCGGTTTCCGCCACTGTTTCGCGGCGATCGAGGAGGCCCGCGGCTGGACGGTGGTGGATCCCCTCTCGGGCCGGCTGCTCGTCTCCCGACTCGAGGTGCCGGGCGGCTTCGACCTGCCGGCCTTCTACCGCCGCGCCGGGCTTGCGGTGATCGGGCCGTTCCTGCCCGGCCCGCCGCGGCGCAGCCTGCTGCCCTGGCTTTCGCCCTTCTCCTGCGTGTCGGTGTGCCGGGCGCTCCTCGGCGCCGGCGCCCCCTTCGCGCTGACGCCCTGGGGGCTGTTCCGCCGCCTCGCGGTGGCCGGCGAAGCAGGCCCTCGCGCGGAGGTTGTGCGTCCTAGGAAAAAAGTCTTGACACGCGGCAGCCCTTCCGCATAGAAGCGTCCTCGCCAAGGGGCGAGGTGCGCCCCGAGGCATCCTCCCGTTCCCCTCCCGAACTCGCGGGCCCGGTCGCCTTCCGGCACCGGGCCCGCGCCTTTTCGGGCGGGGCGCGTCCCGCACACCCGAAGGAGCGAGATCCCGCATGGGTGCCCTGTTCCGCGCGCCGAGGCCGCCCGCCGAGCCCCCCGCCCCGCCGCCCGCGCCCGATCCCGAGGCCGCCGCCTCCGCCGCCC
>JANWXJ010000015.1 GCA_025055335.1 Acetobacteraceae bacterium | reverse complement strand
GGTGCTGCTGCGCCCCGCGGCACCGCTGCGCGAGGCGCCGCTGTTCGGCCTCGCCGCCTCCGTCGCCCTGGCCGACGCCGCCGCCGCCGCGCTGCCCGGCGCGCCGGTCGGGCTGAAATGGCCGAACGACCTGCTGCTCGGCGATGCCAAGGCAGGCGGCATCCTGGCCGAAACCTCGGTGGAGGGGGAGCGCATCGGCCACCTCATCCTCGGCATCGGCGTGAACCTCGCCCATGCTCCAGCGCTGCCCGGCCGCGCCACCGCCTGTTTCGCCGCCTTCGCCCCGCCGCCCGAGCCGGTCGCCTTCGCCGGCGCGCTGCTCGAGGCGCTCTTCCGTCGCCTCGGCCAGCTCGAAGCCGAGGGCTTCGCCCCGATCCGCGAGGCGTGGCTCGCCCTTGGCCCGGCCCCCGGCAGCGCGGTCACGGTGCGCGGCGCGGCGGCCCCGCGCTCCGGCCGCTTCGCCGGGCTCGGCGCGGATGGCAGTCTGCTGCTCGCGGAGAATGGCGGAACCATCGCCATCGCCGCCGGAGACGTCGGAGCCTGACCCATGCTGCTCGCCGTGGATGCCGGCAACACCAACATCGTCTTCGCCGTGCATGACGGCCGGGAGTGGCGCGGCCGCTGGCGCATCGCGACCCGCGCCGACCGCACGAGCGACGAATACGCGGTGTGGCTGCTCGCCCTCTTCGCCCATGCCGGCCTGAAGCCCGCCGACATCACCCGCTGCGCCATCGGCACCGTGGTGCCGGCAGCGCTCTACAACCTGCGGCGCCTCTCTCGGGAATGGTTCGGGGTGGAGCCGCTGGTCGCCCGCTCCGACCTCGACTGGGGCTTCGACATCCGCGTGGACCGCCCGGCCGAGGTGGGGGCCGACCGGCTGCTCAACGCGCTTGCCGCGCATCGGCTCTACCGCGGGCCGCTCGTGGTGATCGACTTCGGCACCGCCACCACCTTCGACGTGGTGGACAAGGACGGCGCTTATCTCGGCGGCGTGATCGCGCCCGGCATCAACCTCTCGATCGAGGCGCTGCACAAGGCCGCCGCGAGGCTGCCGCGCATCGGCATCGGCCGGCCGCACTCCGTCATCGGGCGGGACACGGTGCCGGCCATGCAGTCGGGCATCTACTGGGGCTATGTCGGGCTGGTCGAGGGGCTGGTGGCGCGCATCCGCGCCGAATACGGCGGCCCGCTGAAGACGGTCGCCACCGGCGGCCTCGCGCCCCTGTTCGCCGAGGGCACGCCGGTGATAGAACGCGCCGACCCCGACATCACCCTCGAGGGGCTGCGGCTTCTGGCGGATCGCAACCCCGCACCCATGTCCACCCGGACCGCGGCGCGCGACCCCCTCCGACCGGATTTCGACTAGAGACCACATGACGTCAGCACTCGGCGATCTGGCCTTCCTCCCGCTCGGCGGGACCGGCGAGATCGGCATGAACCTCAATGTCTATCGCTGCGACGGCGCGCTGGTCGCGGTGGATTGCGGCATCGGCTTCGGCGGCGCCGAGTTCCCCGAGGCCGAGGTGATGGCCCCGGATCCCGCCTGGCTTGCCGAACGCGCCGACTGGCTCCTCGGCCTCGTGATCACCCATGCGCATGAGGACCATCTCGGCGCGGTCGCGCATCTGTGGCCGCTGCTGCGCTGCCCTGTCTATGCCGGGCCGTTCGCCTCGGCGGTGCTGCGGCGGAAGCTTGGGGAGGCGGGGCTGCTCGGCCGCGTGCCGCTCACCACCGTCCCGCTCGGCGGGCGCTTCCGCCTGCCGCCCTTCGACCTCGAGTTCCTTCGCGTCGCGCATTCCGTGCCGGAATCCCAGGCGCTTGCCATCCGCACGCCCTACGGCACGGTGCTGCACACCGGCGACTGGAAGCTCGACCCCGAGCCGCTGATCGGCCCGCCGACCGACGAGGCGGCCTTCGCCCGCCTCGGGGAAGAGGGCGTGCTGGCGATGGTCTGCGATTCGACGAATGCGCTGGTCGAGGGCCATTCCGGCAGCGAGGCCGAGGTGAAGCGGGCCCTCGCCGATCTCATCCGCCCGCTCAAGGGCCGTGTGGCCGTCACCTGCTTCGCCACCAACATCGCGCGCATCCACTCGATCTGCCATGCCGCCAAGGCCGCGGGCCGGCGCGTCGCCCTGTTCGGCCGCAGCTTGCGCAACGCCGAGGCGGCGGCGCGGGAATGCGGCTACCTTACCGACATCCCGCCCTTCGTGCCGGAGGAGGAGGCGGGCTACCTGCCGGACGACGAGCTGCTGATCATCTGCACGGGCAGCCAGGGCGAGCCGCGAAGCGCGCTCTCCAGGATCGCGGCCGACACGCACCCGAACATCGCCCTCGGCGAGGGGGATACCGTCATCTTCTCCTCGCGCATGATCCCGGGGAACGAGAAGGCGATCATCCGCCTGCAGGACGAACTCGCGCGCGCCGGCTGCCGGGTGGTCACGGCCGAGGATGCGCCGGTTCACGTCTCCGGCCACCCGGCGCGCGAAGAGCTGCGGCGGCTCTATCAGCTCGTGAAGCCGCGCTACGCCATCCCGGTGCACGGAGAGTGGCGCCACCTTGCCGAGCATGCCGAGTTCGCGAAGGGCCTCGGGGTGGAGCCGATCACGGTGGAGGACGGGGACGTGCTGCGGCTGGCCCCCGGGGAGCCGCGCATCGTCGAATCCGCCCCGACGGGCCGGCTGGTGCTGGACGAGGGGCGGCTGCTGCCGCTCGACGGCGCGGTGGTGGCCGCGCGCAGGAAGATGCTGGTGAACGGGCTCGTCGTCGCGTCGCTGGCGGTGGACCGCACGGGGCGCATCCTGGGGCGGCCCAAGGTCTCGGCGCCCGGGCTGTTCGAGGCGGAGGACGAGGCGCCCGAGCAGCTCGGCGAGGAACTCGCCCGCACGCTGGCCGACCTGCCGCCGCCCGTCCGGCGCGAGGACGAAGCGCTACGCGAGGCGGCGCGCGGGGCGCTGCGCAAGGCGGTCGGCCGGCGGCTGCGCAAGCGGCCGAGCGTCGAGGTGCATCTGCTCAGGGTCTGATCACCCCGGCCTCGGGACGGGACGGATCCCGCCGGCCTTCGCGCCGGCCGCGGGGCCTTGCCCGACCGGGCAGGGGAGCGGCCTTCTTTCCGCCGCCTCCGTCTGGCGATCCGCGCCCCGTCGGGCCACATCTGGAGCATGAGTTGGTTCACCGGCCTTGTCGTGTTCGTCCTTGTCTGGTGGGTAGCACTGTTCCTGGTGCTGCCGATCGGCACCCGTCCGGAGCCCGAGGGCGATCCCGAGGCCGGCGGCTGGCGCGGTACCCCTGCAAATCCTCGGCTCGGGCTCAGGCTGGTCGCTACCACCGCGCTTGCCGCCGTGATCTGGCTGGCGATCTGGGGCGTGATCGAGAGTGGATGGCTGTCCTTTCGGGACGGGCTGTTCGCTCTGCCTAACGGATAGGCACGTAATCGCAGAACGGGCAGATTCTGGTGCCAAACCGAGCGCCGCCTGTCCAGGATGCCTGTTTTTCTGCCCTTGCCGCCGCATTCGGCATGGCGTGGAGCGGCCTGCCAGGAGATAGTCACGGCAGGAAGAGGGCTGGTCCTCTTCCTGCCGTGTGACTGGCGTTTCCTCCCTAAACTCGGGCCGCACCCTTTTGCGGGGCTGCGGCCGTTTTTTTACCCATCCGGTAACCGCCCTCCAAGAGGTTTTTTCACCACCGAGGCCACGAACGTCAGAATCCTCCCTCGGCTGGTGCCTGCCAGCAATTTCCTGTCGCCCGCCCGCCTCCGTTCCCCGCCGCGGCGTTCTGCCCTAGGGTCCGCCGCCAACCTCGACCCCACCCCGGAGCATCCCGCCTTGCGCCTCTCCCGCGCCTTCCTGCCCACCCTCAAGGAAACCCCCGCCGAGGCGCAGATCGTCTCGCACCGGCTGATGCTGCGCGCCGGGCTGATCCGGCAGACGGCGGCCGGCATCTACGCGTGGCTTCCGGCGGGGCAGCGCGTGCTGCAGAAGGTGGCGCAGATCGTGCGCGAGGAGCAGGACCGCGCCGGCGCGCAGGAGATCCTGATGCCCACCATCCAGCCGGCGGAACTCTGGCAGCGCTCGGGCCGCTACGACGACTACGGCAAGGAGATGCTCCGCATCCGCGACCGGCACGATCGCGAGATGCTCTACGGCCCGACCAACGAGGAGATGATCACCGACATCTTCGGGGCCTACGCCAAATCCTACCGCGACCTGCCGCGCAACCTCTACCACATCCAGTGGAAGTTCCGCGACGAGGTGCGCCCGCGCTTCGGCGTGATGCGCGGGCGCGAGTTCCTGATGAAGGACGCCTACTCCTTCGACCTGACGAAGGAGGGCGCCATCCACTCCTACCGCCAGATGTTCGTGGCCTATCTCCGCACCTTCGCGCGCATGGGGCTGAAGGCCATCCCGATGCAGGCCGACACCGGGCCGATCGGCGGCAACCTGTCCCACGAGTTCATCATCCTGGCCGAAACCGGCGAATCCCAGGTGTTCCTGCACCGCGCGCTGCTCGACTACGACGCGCTCCGCGAGGCGCCGGACTACGACTCCGACCTCTCGCACATCACCGAGTTCTGGACGCGGCACTACGCCGCGACCGACGAGAAGCACGACGAGGCGGCGTGGAACGCCATCCCCGAGGCCGACCGCGTCTCCGCCCGCGGCATCGAGGTGGGCCACATCTTCTACTTCGGCACCAAGTACAGCGCGGCGATGGGCCTGACGGTCGCGGGGCCGGACGGGGCGCCCGTGCACCCCGAGATGGGCTCCTACGGCATCGGCGTCTCGCGCCTCGTCGGCGCGCTGATCGAGGCGAACCACGACGCGAACGGAATCATCTGGCCCGACCCCGTCGCGCCCTGGGCGGCGGCGGTGATCAACCTCAAGCCCGGGGACGCCGCGACGGACGCGCTCGCCGGGCAGGTGTACGCCGCCCTCGCCCCCGACGCGCTGCTCGACGACCGCGACGCGCGCGCGGGCGAGAAGTTCGCCGACGCCGACCTGATGGGCCATCCGTGGCAGGTGATCGTCGGGCCGCGCGGCGCCGCGGCGGGGCGCGTCGAACTCAAGCGCCGCCGCGGCGGCGAACGGGCGGAGGTTTCTCCGGAAGACGCCATCGCCCGCATCCGGGAAAGCCGCAGCGCCTGATGTTCGGCCCGTTCGAACGCATGGTCGCGTTCCGCTACCTCCGCGCGCGGAAGGAGGAACGCTTCGTCTCGGTGATCGGCATCTTCTCGCTGGTCGGGATCGCGCTCGGCGTGGCCACGCTGATCATCGTGATGAGCGTGATGAACGGCTTCCGGCAGGAGCTGCTCGGGCGCATCCTCGGCCTCAACGGCCATCTCGGCGTCTTTGCCGCGCAGGGCAACCTG
Organism: Acetobacteraceae bacterium; assembly: GCA_025055335.1. Taxonomy (GTDB): domain Bacteria; phylum Pseudomonadota; class Alphaproteobacteria; order Acetobacterales; family Acetobacteraceae; genus JANWXJ01. The sequence continues at coordinate 5,373 of JANWXJ010000015.1, read as the reverse complement.
ACGGAGTTCGACGCGGTGGCAGAACGCATACGCCGCATCCCCGGTGTCGTGTCGGCAACCCCGATCGTGGAGGGCCAGGTGCTGCTGACGAGCGAGCGGGGTGGGGCCTCCGGCGGGCTCGCCCGCGGCATCCGGCCGGAGGATCTGCGCGCGCGCTCTCTCATCGCGGGCAACATCCGCTCCGGCAGCCTGGACGATTTCCACGGCGAGGACGCGATCGTGATCGGCACCCGCCTTGCCCTGCGCATGGGGCTCGCGGTCGGGGACCGGATCAGCCTCGTCTCGCCGCAGGGCCGGGCGACGGTGATCGGCACCGTGCCGCGGGTGCGCGCCTACACCGTGGTGGCGCTGTTCGAGGCGGGGATGAACGAGTACGATAGCAGCTTCGTCTTTCTCCCGCTCGAGGCCGCGCAGATCTATTTCCAGGCGCGGGAGGCGGCCACGCAGGTGGAGGTGTTCGTGCAGGATCCGGCGCGCGTGCGCGCGCTGACGCGCGAGATCTTCGCCGCCCTGCGGGACAGGCCGGTGCGCATCCTCGACTGGCAGGAGACGAACTCCTCCTTCTTCCAGGCGGTGCAGGTGGAACGCAACGTGATGTTCCTGATCCTGACGCTGATCATCCTGGTCGCGGCGTTCAACATCGTCTCCTCCCTCATCATGCTGGTGAAGGACAAGACGCGGGACATCGCGATCCTGCGCACCGTCGGCGCGACGCGCGGGGCGGTGATGCGCATCTTCCTGCTCTGCGGCGCGACGATCGGCGTCTCCGGCACGGCGATCGGCCTCGTGCTCGGCGTCGTGTTCTGCTGGAACATCGAGAGCATACGCCAGGCGATCCAGAGCCTCTCCGGCACCGAGCTGTTCAGCCCCGAGGTGTATTTCCTGACGCGCCTGCCCGCCGTTCTGGACTGGAACGAGGTGGCGCAGGTGGTGGCGATGGGGCTCGGCCTGTCTCTCGCCGCGACACTCTACCCTTCCTGGAAGGCCGCGCGGACCGATCCCGTGGTGGCGCTGCGCCATGCCTGAGCCGGTGCTGCGGCTGGCCGCCATCGAACGCCGCTACCGCACCGAGGCCGGCGAATTGCCGGTGCTGCGCGGGGCGGATCTCGATCTCCATCCGGGGGAGCTTGTCGCCCTCGTCGCGCCCTCCGGCACCGGCAAATCCACCCTCCTGCACCTCGCCGGGCTGCTCGAACGCCCCGACGGCGGAGAGGTGCTGGTGGAGGGCCGCGCCGCCGGCGCCCTGCCGGACGAGGCGCGCACCGCGATCCGCCGGCGCACCATCGGCTTCGTCTACCAGTTCCACCACCTGCTGCCGGAGTTCACTGCCGAGGAGAACGTGGCTCTGCCGCAGATGGCAGACGGCCGGCCGCGCGGCGAGGCCTCCATGCGCGCGCGGGAGCTGCTGGGGCGGCTCGGCCTCGGCGAGCGGCTGCACCACCGGCCGGGCCGCCTCTCCGGCGGGGAGCAGCAGCGCGTCGCCATCGCCCGCGCGCTCGCCAACGCCCCGCGCGTGCTGCTGGCCGACGAGCCGACCGGCAACCTCGATGTCGGCACCGCCTCGCTCGTGTTCGATGCGCTGGTCGAGACGGTGCGCCACCTCGGCATGGCGGCGCTGATCGCCACCCACAACCCCGATCTGGCGCGGCGGATGGACCGCGTCGTCACCCTGCGGGAGGGGCGCGTCGTCCCGGCCTGAGGCGCTATCCTCTGCCCCGACTCGCGGAGGCGACATGAGCGAGGGCTTCGTCCACCTGCACGTCCATTCCGCCTATTCGCTCTCGGAAGGGGCGATCAAGGCGGAGAAGCTCGGCGCGCTCGCCGCCGAGCGGGGCATGCCGGCGATCGCGCTGACCGACACGGCCAACATGTTCGGCGCGCTCGAGTTCGCGCTGGCGGCGGCGGCGAAGGGGGTGCAGCCGATCATGGGATGCCGCCTCGGCCTTGCCCGCCAGGAGACCGACCCGCGCCCCGAGGCCGCCCGCAACCCGCCCGATGCGCTGGTGGCGCTGGCGATGGACGCGGCGGGGCTTGCCAACCTGCAGCGCCTCTCCTCGCTCGGCTATCTGCGCGACGATCCGTCGGGCAAGCCCGCGGTCACGCTCGAGATCCTGCGTCGGCACAACGAAGGCCTGTTCCTGCTGACGGGCGGCACGCCCGGGCCGCTGTCGCGGCTTGCCGCGGAAGGCAGGCGAGAGCCGGCCGAGCGCCTGCTGCACGCCCTGCGCGAGGCCTTCCCCGGGCGCCTCGCGGTGGAGCTGCACCGCCACGGCGCGCCCGGAGAGCGCGTGGCGGAACCGCATCTGCTCGCGATGGCGGATGCCGCCGCCCTGCCGATCGTCGCGACCAACGACGTGCATTTCGCCGATCCCGCGATGTATGCCGCGCATGACGCGCTGCTCTGCATCGCCGAGGGCCGCCTGCTGCAGGACCCCGACCGCCGTCGCCTGACGCCGGAGCACTGGCTGAAGCCGCCCGCCGCCATGCGCGCCGCCTTCGCCGACCTGCCCGATGCCTGCGACAACACGCTCGCCATCGCGCGGCTGTGTTCGGTGATGGTCGAGACGCGGAAGCCCGAACTGCCGACCAGCCCGAAGCTGCTGCCCGGCCGCACCGAGGCCGAGACGATCGCCGAACTCGCCGCCGCCGGGCTCGAACAGCGCATCGCCGCCCTGCCCGAGGCCGAGAAGACGCGCTACCGCGAACGCCTCGCCTACGAGCTCGGCGTGATCGAGCGCATGGGCTTCTCGGGCTACTTCCTCATCGTCGCCGACTTCATCCAGTGGGCGAAGTCCCGCGGCATCCCGGTCGGGCCGGGCCGCGGATCGGGGGCGGGATCCCTCGTCGCCTGGGCGCTCGCGATCACCGATCTCGATCCCATCCGCTTCGGCCTGCTGTTCGAGCGCTTCCTCAATCCCGAACGCGTCTCGATGCCGGATTTCGACATCGACTTCTGCCAGGACCGGCGCGACGAGGTGATCGCCTATGTGCGCGAGGCCTACGGGGCGGACCGGGTGGCGCAGATCATCACCTTCGGGCGGCTGCAGGCGCGGGCGGCGGTGCGCGACGTCGGCCGCGTGATGGGCCTGCCCTACGGCCAGGTGGACCGGATCGCCACGCTGATCCCGTTCAATCCGGCCAGGCCCGTCTCGCTCGCCGAGGCGATCGAGGGCGAGCCGCGGCTGCGGGAGATGCGCGAGACCGACGAGACGGTGGCGCGGCTGCTCGAGATCGCGCTCGAGCTCGAGGGGCTGTACCGCAACGCCTCCACCCACGCCGCCGGCGTGGTGATCGGCCGGCGGCCGCTGATCGACATCGTGCCGCTCTATCGCGACCCGCGCTCCGACATGCTGGTGACGCAGTACAGCATGAAGTGGGTCGAGAGCGCCTCGCTCGTGAAGTTCGACTTCCTCGGCCTCAAGACCCTGACGGTGATCGAGAAGGCGGTGGCGCTCGCCCGGCGCGAGCGGCCCGGCCTCGACATCTCGGCGATCCCGCTCGACGACGCGAAGACCTACGAGATGCTGGCGAAAGGCGACGCCGCCGGGGTGTTCCAGTTCGAAAGCGCCGGCATGCGCGACGTGCTGCGCATGATGCGCCCCGACCGCTTCGAAGACCTGATCGCCGCCGTCTCTCTCTACCGCCCGGGGCCGATGGCGAACATCCCGGCCTATTGCGCGCGCAAGCACGGCGAGCCGTGGGAGCCGCTGCACCCGGCGATGCGCCCGATCGTCGAGGAGACCTACGGCATCCTGGTCTACCAGGAGCAGGTGATGCAGATCGCCCGGGATCTCGCCGGCTACACCCTCGGCGGGGCCGACCTGCTGCGCCGCGCCATGGGCAAGAAGAACCGCGCCGAGATGGAGGCGCAGCGCAGGATCTTCGTGGACGGCGCGACGGCCCGCGGCATCCCGGCCGACAAGGCGGGCGAGATCTTCGACCTGATGGAGAAGTTCGCCGAATACGGCTTCAACAAGAGCCACGCCGCGGCCTACGCCCTCGTCGCCTACCAGACCGCCTGGCTCAAGGCGAACCATCCGGTGGCGTTCCTCGCCGCCTCCATGACGCTCGACATGGACAAGACGGAGAAGCTCGCCGCCCACATCCAGGAGGCGGCGCGCCTGTCCATCCCGATCCTGCCGCCCGACATCAACCGCTCCGGCGCGGAGTTCCTGGTGGAGACCGCGCCCGACGGGCGGCCCGCGATCCGCTTCGCGCTCGCTGCCGTGAAGAAGGTCGGGCTCAAGGCGATGCAGGATCTCGTCTCCGCGCGCGGGCGCCCCTTCGCAAGCCTTGCCGACTTCGCCGCGCGGGTGGATCCGAAGCTCCTCAACAAGATGCAGGTGGAGAACCTGGCGCGCGCCGGCGCCTTCGATTGCCTGGAGCCGAACCGGGCGCGGGTGTTCCACGGCGCCGAGACCATCCTCCGCCGCGCCCAGGCGGCGGCGGAGGAGCGGGCCTCCTCGCAGATCGGCCTGTTCGGCGGGGCCTCCGGGCCGGAGCCGCTGCGGCTGCCGGACATCCCCGACTGGCCGGACCTCGAGCGCCTGGCCCAGGAGGCGGAGGCGGTCGGCTTCCACCTCTCGGCGCATCCGCTCGACGCCTACCGGCCGGCGCTGGCGAGGCTCGGCGTCACGCCCTCCTCGGGCATCGCCGAGCGCGCGCGCGCAGGCGCCGCGCGGCTGAAGCTCGCCGGGACGGTCGTCGGCAGCAAGGAACGCAACACCCGCACCGGCAGCCGCATGGCCTGGGTGACGCTGTCCGACGGCGCCGGATCCTTCGAGGTGACGTTCTTCTCGGAAACCCTCTCGCGCTGCCGGGACCTGCTGAGCGAGGGCAGCGCCATTCTCGTCACCGCCGATGCCAGGATCGAGGGCGAGACACTGCGCCTCACCGCCCAGGACGCCGAGGCGCTCGACCGCGCCGCCGCCGATCTCGGGCAGGAGCTCAGGATCGGCCTCGATTCCGCCGACGCGGTGCCTGCGATCCGGGATCTCCTCGCCCCGCTCCCGCCCGGCAAGGGCCGGATCGTGCTGCTGCCGAGGCTCGGGCCCGGGCAGGAGGTGGAGATCGTGCTGCCGCGCCGCGTGGCGCTGCCGCCGAGGCTTGCCCAGGCGCTGAAGGCGATCCCCGGCGTCGCCTCGGTGGAGGCGGCGTGATGCGGCGCAGCTACCGCAGCGCACCGCGCATGCGCGCCATGCGCCGGGGCACGGGGCTCGGCGTCCTGCCGCCGGCGTAGCGTTTTTGTGTGCCGGCGCGACGCCTCGGCGGCGCCGTGCGGCGCAACGGAAACGCCCGAGAAGGAGACGCCATGCGCAAGCCCGGAGAAGGCGGGAGCGACCCTTCGCTCGCTCGCCGCGGATTCCTTGCCGG
>JANWXJ010000246.1 GCA_025055335.1 Acetobacteraceae bacterium | reverse complement strand
CGGCGGCGGCGTGGCGGGCCGGACCGGCCGCGGGGCGATCGGGCGGGCCACGATCGGCCTCGGCGTCGTGGCGCGGGGGGAAGCCGCGCCGTCCCGGCGGATCGGGCTCGGTCGCGCCGGCAGGTTCAGGCGATGCGCCTTGCCGACGACGGCGTTCTTGGAAACGCCCATGCGTCGGCCGATCTCGGCCGTGCTCAGTCCTTCCGCCCACAGGGCGCGCAGGGTCTCGATCGCGTCCGGTCCCCATTCCATGGCTTTCGCCCCCCTCGGAAACTACCAGATATGGTAGGTCAGAGGGCTAGCGCACTACAAGCGGTGGAAAGCGCGAAAAGCCACAAAACCTGTGGAAAACGGCGGCCTGGTCCTACCACATATGGTGGGCTCAGACGATCAGCCCCTTCCGCAGCATCCCGTGCACCCCCTTCTCGCCGTTCACCGTCTGGGTCACGCGGAAATCCACGGCCAGCGAGCAGAACTGGTAGGCATCCTCGGCGGAGATGTTCGCCCGCGCCACCAGGAAGGCGATCATCTCGCGCAGCGCCTGTTTCATGGCAAGGTCGAGATCCTCGTTCAGCCCCATCGAGATGTAGTGCGTCGGCGTCTCGGCGCGCGGGAAGCGCAGGATCGGGTCCGTCCTGCCGCCGCCCTTCACCACCGACAGGCGGAAGCGGCCGGTCAGGCACATCTCGAGGGCGTTGATGCACACCTCTCCGTCGCCCTGCATGCCGTGGCCGTCTCCGGCCGAGAACAGCGCGCCCTCGACATGCACCGGCAGGAACAGCGTGCTGCCGGCGACGAGTTCCTTGTTGTCCAGGTTGCCGCCATGGGCGCGCGGCTCCTTGGTGGAGATGCGCCCCCATTCCGGCGGCGGCGCCAACCCCATCACCCCGAAGAAGGGCGCAAGCGGCAGGGTGATGCCGCCCGCCATCGGCAGGGTGGCGGTGCGAGCGGCGCGGTCCACCGGGATGTGCAGCATGCGGTGGTAGGGGAAATCCTCGGGCAGCGTGCCGAACAGCGGGCGGAAGCCGCAGAAGCCCCAGTCCCAGCCTGGCTCGATCGCCTCGATGTCCACCTGCAGCATGTCGCCGGGTTCGGCGCCTTCCACCGCGATCGGCCCGGTGATGATGTGCGGGCCGAGCCGCGGCAGGTTCGCCGCATGGATGGCGGCGAGCGCGGGCGGGATCGCGAGGCCGGAGGAGGGCGGCGGCATCGCCTCCGGCCCGCCGGAGACGCATTGGATCTCCACCGCCTCGCCGGAGCGGATGGTGAGAACGGGCGGGAAGGCGGCGTCGAAGGCGCCGAAGCGGACGGTTTCCGGCGTGGCGGCAAGGCGGTGCATGACAACCTCAGGCGACGGGATACGGGTCCGACCCGGCGGTCGGGTGCCGCATCGTTTCCAGGATCGCGCGGATGTTGTCCAGGCTCGGCGTGCGGGGATTGACGCGCACCTGCCCCGAACGTGCCGCGCCGGCGGCAATCGCGTCGAGATCTGCCGAATCCGGCAGCACCGAATCGAGCGACAGGTCGAGCCCGAGCCGTTCGCGCAGCCGCGCAAGCCCCGCCGCGGCGGTGGGCGCGCCGAACAGGGCGGCCAGCCGCCGGCCCTTGGCGCCGAGTTCGGGCTCGTTGAACGCCATCGTCCAGGGCAGCGCCAGCGCGTTGCCGAGCCCGTGCGCCACATGGTGCAGCGCCCCGAGCGCCCCCGAGATCGCGTGCGCGAGGCCAAGATTGGCCGAGTTGAAGGCGATCGCCGCCTGCGCCGAGGCGACGAGGCAGGCCCCGCGCGCCGCGAGATCCGCCGGATGCTCGAAGGCGCGCGGCAGGGCGTGCCAGAGGGTCTCCACGGCGGCGAAGGCGATCGGGTCGGTCATCGGGTTCGCCGTCCGTGCCGTATAGGCCTCGACCGCGTGGGTGATGGCATCGAAGCCCGAGGCGGCGGTGACGGAAGGCGGCGCCGAGACCGCGAGTTCGGGGTCGAGCAGCGCGACGGCCGGCGTCATCTCGGGCGAGCGGAAGATCAGCTTGTAGCTCTCGCCCTCGGCGCCGATCACGGCCGATTCCGAGACCTCGCTGCCGGTGCCGGCGGTGGTCGGAACCGCGACGAACAGGGAGGGGTGCGGGCGCATCGGCACGCCCTGCGGCCCGGCGAGCGCGCGGATGTCGCCCGGGTTGCTCACCAGCATGCGCGCCACCTTGGCGGCATCCATCGCCGAACCGCCGCCGATGACGACGCAGAGGTCGAAGGGCGCTTCCGCCAGGAAGGCGCGGCAGGCCTCGACCGCGGCGGTGTCCGGTTCCTGCGCCGGCACGGCGTGGAAGCGCGCGGCGGCGCCGAGCAGCCCGCGCAGCCGCTCGCGCATCGGCTCGCCGGCGAAGAAGGGATCGAGGATCACGGCGGGCGCGTTGCGGCCCTTCGCCAGATCCGCAAGCTGCGAAAGCGCCCCCGGCGCGAAGGCGACGCGCCGGGTGCTGTGGACGAAGGCGAAGGGCGTCATCAGGCGTGGTTGACGATGTCCATCAGCCGCTCGATCCCGCCGACGCGGGGGGCGAAGCTCTCCCAGAAGGGCCGCATCGCCGCGCGCCAGGGCGCGGGATCGGGCTCGACGATCTGCGCCCCGTGCTGCCGCGCCTCGGCAAGGCCGCGCTCGTGGTCCTCGTTCGCCATGGCGGTGAAGTGCGGGCAGGAGACGGAGGCCGCCTGCATGATCGCGTCGCGCTCGGGCTGGGTGAGGGTCTGCCAGAACTGCTCGCCGAAATACATCACGCCGAGCGCCCAGATGTGGTTGGTGATGGCGAAGTGCGGCGCCACCTCATAGAGCTTGAGCTGCGCGTAGCCCGACTTCGTGAAGTCCATCATGTCCACGACGCCGGTCTGCAGCGCGTTGTAGGTCTCGGTGATCGCGGTCTGCGTCGGGTTCGCGCCGAGCGAGCGCCACAGCTCGATGTGCAGCGGCGCGGGCAGCACGCGCATGCGCCGGCCGCGCGCCTGGTCGGGGTGGGTGATCGGCTGCTTCGCCAGCAGGTTGCGCGAGCCGTAGGAGATGTGGCCCACGGCGCGGAAGCCGTTCTGCTGGTACTGCGCGAACAGGCGCTGGCCGATCGGGCCGCGCATCACCCGGTCGATATGCGCCTCGTCGCGGAAGATGTAGGGCATGTCGAACACCGCCCCGTCCGCCACCCAGGCCGTGAGGTTCGCGAGGGTGGAGAGCGAGCCCTGGATGGTGCCCACCCGGATGCCCTCCGCCTCCTGGCGCTCGCCGCCCATCACCCCGCCGGCCACGACGTTGAAGCGGATGCGGTTGGGGCCGAGGATGCGGTCCACCTCCTCCTGCATCCTGGTCCATACCCGCGCCTGCGGCGATTGCGGCCCGAGGATCGAGGTGATGGTGAGGGTGCGGGCGCGCTGGGCGCGCGCCACATGCGGGGCGGCCAGAGCGCCCGCGGCGGCGCCGAGCACGAGGCGTCTGGGGAAGCGGGGAGCCATCGGCAAAGCCTCCGTTTCTGGTGGCGGGTCGAAAGCGTGCGGCGTTCAGCGCACCAGCGCAAGGGAGAGGGCCGGCACCAGCGTGATGGCGGCGAGAGCGAGCAACATCGCGGCCAGCAGCGGCAGCACGGCGCGGAACACCCGGTCCGCCGGCGTGCCGGTGACGGAGGCGGTGACATAGACGAGGATGCCGACGGGCGGCGTCAGGCCGCCCAGCATCAGGTTCACCGTGACGATGATGCCGAAATGCACCGGGTCCACCCCGAACTGCAGCGCAAGCGGCATCAGGATCGGCGTCAGCACCAGGATCGCCACGCCGATGTCGAGCACCATGCCGCACAGCAGCAGCAGCAGGTTGACCAGCAGCAGCAGCATCAGCCGCGAATCCACCCACGCCGTGACGAGCGAGGCGAGCTCCTGCGGGATGCGCTCGGCGATGAACAGGAAGGCGAAGGGGCCGGCCGCGCCGATCACGAGGCCGACCAGCGCGATCTCGACCGAGGCCTGGGAGAGGCTGCGGAGCATCTCGGCAAGGCGGAACTCGCGGTACACCGCAAGGCCGAGGAAGGCGGCATAGGCGACGGCCAGCACCCCCGCCTCCGTCGGCGTGACGAGGCCGAAGCGTATGCCGCCGAGGATGATCACGACGAGGAACAGGATGGGGGCGGCGCGCAGCCCGGCCCGCCCCATCTCGGAGAGGCTCGCGCGCGGCGACTGGATGCCGTAGCCCTTCACGCGCGCAAGCAGGTAGGTGGCGGCCATCAGCGTTGCCGCCAGCAACAGCCCGGGCAGCACGCCGCCGAGCCAGAGATCGGCGACCGAGAGGTTGACCGAGGCGGCGAGCAGCAGCAGCGCGATCGAGGGGGGGATGATGTTCGGCAGCACCGAGGCCGCGGCGATCATCGCGCAGGCGACCGGCATCGGATAGCCGTTGCGCACCATCTCGCGCGCCAGCAGCTTCGAGGCGATGGCGGCCTCCGAGATGGAGGAGCCGGAGATGCCGGCGAACATCGTGGCGGTGGCGATGTTCACCTGCCCCACCCCGCCGCGGATGTGGCCCACGAGGCGCTCGGCGAACTCGATGATCCGCCGCGTCAGGCCGCCGATCCCCATCAGCGCCCCGGCGGCGAGGAAGAACGGGATGGCGAGCAGCAGGAACTTCGAGGAGCCGACCACCATCTGCTGCACGAGGCCGGCTTCCGGGATCGGCGCGCCGACGAGGCGGGCCGCGAACACCCCGAACAGCATGGCGATGGCGACCGGCACGCCCATCAGCAGCACGACGAGAAAGGCGAGGAAGGCGACGAGCGAGGGCCGCGCGTCCGGGAACTCGTACACCGGCCATTCGTGCAGCAGCGCCCAGGCGGCGATGCCGACCGCCACCGACAGCGCCCGCGCGGGCGACAGCCGCCCCCCGGCATCGAGCCGGCAGAGATGCGCAACGAGCGCCGCCACCGCGCAGGCCGACAGAACCGCATAGGGCACCGCCTGCGGCATGGCGAGCACCGGCGTGACGCCGCCGACGAGGCGCATCACCGTCCGCCCGCCGGTCGCCAGCATCACCAGCGCATAGGCGACGATGCAGTCGTTCAGGAACCGCAGCACGGCAAGCGGCAGCCCCGACAGCCGCGCCTCGAGCCCGCCGAGCGAGAGGCTCATGCCGCGGGTGACGGCAAGCGGCAGGCCGAGGAAGATGATGAACAGGAACAGCCAGATCGAGACCTCCTCGCTCCAGGAGAGCGAGGCGTTGAACACGTAGCGCGCCACCACCCCGGCACCCACGATCGCGATCATCGCGACGAGGCAGGCGGTGGCGAGCGCGCCGAAGCCGCCATCCAGCAGCCGGGAGACGAGGGCTGCGGCGCGCGCGGCGGCGCCGTCGGGCGCCGGGCGCGGAGCGGCCGCTACCTCCATGGCGCGCGGCCCCTCATGCGCGGGCGGGGCGGCAGCAGAGCGAACCGACGCGCGACACCCCGACCATTCCTCCGACCGTCCGGCGGAAGGGTTGCCGCCATGGTTCCATCATGTCAACGTCGCCCGCCGCGAGAGAGGGGGAAGCGCGCGTGTCCGGCACCGATCCTATCGTCCACGCCAGCACGACGCAGACGCAGGGCCGCTTCGTGATGACCGCGCTCGGCCATCCCTTCGTCGCCGACCAGGCGGCGAAGCATGGCGGCCCGGGGCAGGCGCCCGGCGCGGCGGAGCTCTTCCTCGCCTCGCTGCTCGCCTGCGCCTTCGGAATCATGCAGCGCACGGGGCGCGAGCGCGGCACGCCGCCCGCGCGCATCGAGGGCGAGGCCTCCTACACCATCGACCCCGAGGACCGGACGCGCTTCGCCGTCATCCGCCTCGCCTTCCGCGTGCACGGCCTCGCGCAGGCCGAGGCCGAGGCGCTGGTCGCCGCCTTCGCCGCGCAATGCCCGATCTACAACACCGCCGCGCGCACCACCCCGACCGAGATCGCCACGACCGTTTCCTGACCGACCGGGAGAAGCCCGATGCCCGACAGAACCCCGCGGCGGATGCATCTGGCCGCCTTCTCCTCCGCCGGGCCCGTCTCGGGGATCCATGGCGGGTGGCGCCATCCCGCGGCCGACCGCAACATCCTGTCCGCCAACCACTACGCGCGGATCGCCCGCACCCTCGAGGAAGGCTGCTTCGACCTGATGTTCCTGGCCGACATTCTGGCCGTGCCGGACCGGCTCAACGGCAGCATGGACAGCCAGCTCCGCCACGGCGCGCTCGGGGCGCTGAGGCTCGATCCGATGCTGGTGCTGGCGAGCGTGGTGGGGGCGACGCGGCGCCTCGGGCTCGCCGCCACCGTCTCCACCACCTACTACCCGCCCTTCCACGTCGCCCGCGCCTTCGCCACCCTCGACCACCTCTCGGCCGGGCGGGCGGCGTGGAACATCGTCACCTCCTTCCAGCAGGCGGAGGCGCGCAACTTCGGGCTCGAGGAGCACCTCTCGCGCGAGGAGCGCTACGACCGCGCCGACGAGTTCGTCGAGGTCTGCTGCAAGCTGTGGGATTCCTGGAGCGACGACGCGCTGGTGCTCGATCCCGCCGCCCCGCTCTTTGCCGATCCGGCGAAGGTGCGCCGGATCGACCACGAGGGGCGCTACTTCAAGGTGCGCGGGCCGCTCAACGTCCCGCGCCCGCCGCAGGGGCGGCCGGTGTTCGTGCAGGCCGGCGCCTCCGACCGCGGGCGGGATTTCGCCGCGCGCTGGGCGGAGGTGGTGTTCATCACGCCGCCCTCGATCGAGGCCGCGACAGCCGCCCGCGCCGACCTGCGCGCGCGCGCCGAGAAGTTCGGCCGCGACCCCGACAGCCTGAAGGTGCTGCCCGGCGTCTGCCCGGTGGTGGCGGAAACCCGCTCGATCGCGATGGAACGCCGGGCGATGCTGGCCGAGCTGTCGGAGGCGGAGGCGGGGCTGTCCACCCTCGCCTACCATCTCGATGTGGATCTGTCGCAGTTCCCGCAGGACGAGGTGCTGCCCGAGATGGACGTCTCCGGCGTGCAGGGCCACTACAGGGAGGTGGCGGAGATGACGCGCAGGAGCGGCATGCCGCTCCGCCAGCTCGGCAAGCAGTACGGCTCGGGGCGGCACGAGAAGGGCTTCACCGGCACCGCCGCCGACATCGTGGACACCATGGAGATCTGGCACGACGCCGGCGCCTGCGACGGCTTCATGTTCCAGGTGCCCTACGTGCCGGGCGGGGTCGAGGACATCGTGCGCCTGATCGTGCCCGAGCTGCAGCGGCGCGGCCGCTTCCGCACCGCCTACGAGGCCGAGACGCTGCGCGGCCATCTCGGGCTTGCCCGCCCCCCGGCCTGATCGTTCAGCGCGCGCGGGGCGGGAAGCCGCGGCGGAGCCACTCGATCAGTCCGCGCGCCCCGCCGCGCCTGCGGGTCTGTGCCGCTGTCCCGTCGGGCAGGCGCAGCTCCAGGCTCTGCGGGCAGCCGATTCCGGCGCGGTCGGCGACCATCACGATGGCGTCCGGCAGCGAGGAGGAGAGCAGTCCGATCAGCGCCGCCGTCTCCTCCGCCCCGACGACCGAGGACGGCTCCTCCAGCAGGACGATGTCCGGCCGCCGCAGCAGCAGGCGGGCGAAGGCGAGGCGGTAGCGGTCCTGCTCGTCCAGCCGCTGGTCCCATTCGTCCCGCTCGTCGAGGCTGTCGCGCAGCCCGCCGAGCCAGACCGCCTCGAGCGCGGCCACCAGGATCTCCGGCGGCGCGCCGCCGGGCGGCGCCAGCAGGTCGGCCAGACGGCCCTCCGGCAGCCAGGGCGCGCGCGGCAGGGCGCCGATCCGCGCCGCGGGCGGCCGGCGGATCCTGCCGTCGCCCCACGGCCACAGCCCGGCGACGGCATGCAGCAGCACGCCGCCCTGCTGCGCCTCCCCCGTCACGGCGACGCGCGCCCCCGGCGCGATCCGCGCCGACAGCGGCGCCGTCAGCGCCCGGCCGTCCGGCTCCCGCAGCACCACGCGCTCGAAGGACAGGCCCTGCGGCGAGTCGTCGCTGACGACGATGCCCTCGGCCGGGTCGCCCGCACGCACCGCCTCGGCCAGCTCCAGGATGCGCTGCGCCGAGGCGCGCCATTCGGCCAGCCGGGCGGCGTTGTCCACCGGCCAGGACAGCGCCGCGACCACCTGCTGGAAGCCCTGGCCGGTCTGCATCAGCCCGCCGAGCGAGATCTCGGCCGCGAGGTAGCGCGGCGCCGCGACGAGGATCGGGAACACGGGGGCGAGCGTGATGTAGGCCGACTGGAACATGTTCAGGTTGCGCAGCCACTCCGTCTGGCGGTGCCACGCCCTGGCCAGCGCGCCGAACAGCCCGACGACGGTGGCGCGGGCCAGCGCCTCGCCTTCGGCGAGCGAGAGGCCGAGGGCGTTCTCCCGCGCCTGCGCGAGGCTGAAGCGCATGTCGGCCTCGGCCGCCTGGCGCTGTTCGGTGGCGCGGGCGAGCGGCGCGCCGAGCGCGAAGGCGGCGATGGCGCCGCCCGCGGCATACACCCCTGCGAGCAGCACCATGTGCCCCGGCACCGCGACGCCGAGCACCGTCACGACCCCCGAGAGCGACCACAGGATGCCGGTGAAGGTGGCCAGCAGCCCGATCGAGTAGATCAGCCCCGAGGCCAGCTCGATCGCGTTCTCGGCGGCGATGCGCGTGTCCTCCGCGATGCGGCCGTCGGGGTTGTCCGGGCTGCCGGGCGTCTGCGCGAGGCGCCAGATCTCGCCGCCCGCCATCCAGCCCTGCAGCAGCCGTTCGGTCAGCGCGCGCCGCCAGGAGAGCGTCAGCGCGCGCTTGGCGACGAGCTGCGAGGCGTTCGACAGCATGATGCCGAGCACGAGCAGGGCGAACACCCCGACCTCGCGCCACAGCCGGCCGCCGTCGCGCCGCTCGAGCGCATCGAACAGGTCCGCGGTCCAGCCGTTGAACAGGACGGCGAACATCACCTGCACCCCGGTCAGGCCGAGCAGCAGCAGCAGCCCGCCGATGGTGCGCGGCCGCAGGAGCCAGGGCTGCGACAGGGCGAGGAACCCCCGCAGCGTGCCCGGCCGCCGCGGGCCGCTCATCCTTCGGGCGCGGCCCGGAACAGCCGGGCGAACCAGGCGAAGGAGGCCTTCTTCCGCCGCTCCTGCGTGTCGGGCTCGACGCGCACGAGGCCGAAGCGCACCCGCCGCCCGCCCGACCATTCGAGGTTGTCGAGCAGCGTCCAGGCGAGGTAGCCGCGGATGTCGGCCCCTTGTGCCCGCGCCTCGCGCATCGCGCCGATATAGGCCTCATGGAAGGCGATCCGGCCGGCATCCTCGAGCGTCGTGCCGTCCTCCTCGGCGCCGTAGCCGTTCTCCGTCACCACCACCGGCAGGCGGTAGCGGGCGTGCACGTCTGTCAGCGTGTCGCGGAAGGCGCCCGGCTCGATCCGCCAGTTGATCGGGGTGGCCGGCGTGCCGTCCCGCGGCGCGTCGGTGAAGGCGCAGGCGAAGGGCAGCGAGGGGTCGTGCTTCGCATAGACGGGCGAGTAGTGGTTCACCCCAATCCAGGCGGCGGGGGCGCGGATGGCGGCAAGATCCCCGCCTCGGATCCACGGCTCCATCAGCGCCGCGATGCGGTCCGGGTAGTGGCCGAGGAGCTGCGCATCCGGCAATGCGCGGTTCCACAGCTCGCCGAGCATGCCGGCTGCCTCGGCGTCGGCGGGGGCGTCGCTGCCCGGGCGCACGGGCTGCACGTTGTGCACGCAGCCGACCCGCGCATCGCTGCGGACCGCGAGGATCGCCCGCGTCGCGCCGCCATGCGCGAGGTTCACGTGGTGCATCGCCGCGAGATAGGCGTCGGTCCGCTTCAGCCCGGGCGGGTGGCCGCCGGTCAGGTGGCCGAACATGGTGAACAGCCCGGGCTCGTTGAACGTCGCCCAGAACGGGATGCGGTCCGCGAGCCGGGCGGCCGAGATGGCGGCATAGTCGGCGAAGCGGCCGGCGATGTCGCGCGCCGGCCAGCCGCCCTCCTTCTGCAGCGCCTGCGGCAGGTCCCAGTGGTAGAGGCAGGCGATGGGCACGATGCCGGCCTCGCACAGCGCATCCGTCAGCCGGTCGTAGAATTCGAGCCCGGCCGCGTTCACCGGTCCGCGCCCGAGCGGCAGCACCCGCGGCCAGGCGATGGAGAAGCGGTAGGCGCGCGCGCCGAGCTCGCGCAGCAGCGCGACATCCTCCCGCCAGCGCAGGTAGTGGCCGGAAGCGGGGTCGCCCGTCTCGCCGTCGCGCATCCGGCCGGGCACCTTCGCCCATTCGTCCCAGATCGAGGGGCCGCGGCCGTCTGCGGCGGTCGCCCCCTCGATCTGGTAGGCCGAGGTCGAGACGCCCCAGAGGAACCCTTCGGGCCAAGCGGGGCTCATCGCGGCGCCTGCGCCAGCAGCCAGGCGGCGAGCGCCTCGGCCTCCGCGCGCGACAGGTTGAAGTTGGGCATCGGGCCGTGCGCCGCCTGCAGGAAGGCGTTCAGCCGCTCCGGCGCGCCGGCGTAGCGCTGGGCGATCTCCGGGATGCTCGGCGCGGCGTCGGCGGCGCGGCGCGCGCCGTCGGCGTGGCAGGCGGCGCACCAGCGCTGCGCCAGCGCTGCGCCTTCGCCCTGCGGCTGGGCGGCGGCGGGCGCGGCGATCAGCAGGGCCCCGGCGAGAAGCGCTGCGCGCATGGGACGTTCCCCGATGGATGGCGTCTCGCGGCGAGGGTGCGTCGCCCGGCGCGGCCTGTCCAGCCGCGGCGCGGGGTTCCCGGCCGCCGCCGCGGGCGCCTAGACTGCCCCCCGCATCGGGAGGGAAGGCCAGAGTGAGCGAGGCCGCGCAAGCCGCGTATGCGCCGCCCGTCTGCGCCGCGGCGCTGCACGAGGCGCCGCTGCTCGTGCTGCATCCGCCGCACATGCAGCGCTGCGATTCCAACAGCCCGGTGTTCCGGAACCCCGAGGGGCGCGCGGTCGCCTTCGTCTCCCACCACAAGCCGATCGGCCACAGCTACCGCCGGATCGGCGCGGCGGACCTGGGCGCCTTCGGCCCGGCGGAGCAGGTGCGCCTCCTCGACGATCCCGCCCCGCTCGTCGGCAAATGGATCGAGGCGGTCTGGCCGGACCCGGACGGGCGGCTGTTCGGATGGTTCCACGCCGAGGTGCCCGCGCCGGGCCCGCTGCCGCTGTTCGTGCCCGAGATCGGGCGCGCGGTGTCCGAAGACGGGGGACTGACCTGGCGGCACCTCGGGGTGCTGCTGCGCGCCCCGGCGGCGCTGACCGACCCCGGCGCGCGCAACGGCTTCCTCGCGGGCGGCTACGGGGATTTCTGCGTGCTGCCGGACCGGGCGCGGCGTTGGCTATATGTCGTCCTGACCTCCTACGTGGCGGACGAACGCCGGCAGGGCATTGCGCTGGTCCGCTACCCCCTCGCCGCGCGGGACGCCCCGCCGGAGGCGCTGGCGCAGCGGCTGGAATGCCGCGAGCACGGCGCCTGGCGGCCGCTCCGCCCCGAGGAGCCGCCGCCCGTCTGGCTGCGCGCCGCGCGCGGCTGGCGCCACCCCGACCCGGACGCCTTCTGGGGCCCGGCCATCCACTGGAACCGCCACCTCGGCCGCTTCGTCATGCTGCTCAGCCGCACCCGCGCCGGTGCGCCCGCCTTCCGCCAGGACGGCGTCCACTGGTGCTGGGGCGACTCGCTCGAGGAGCCGGAGGCGTGGGCCGCGCCGCAGCGGCTGACGCGCGGCGGCAGCTGGTATCCGCAGGTGGTCGGGCTCGGGCCCGGCGAGTCCGACACCGAGGCCGGGGCGAGCGCGCGCTTCTTCATGGCCGGGCGCTCGGGCTGGCGGATCCGCTTCTCGCTCTGCGCCGCCGGCACGCCTCCGCCCGAGCCGCTGGCGCTGAGCTGGGAGGGGCGGCGCCTGGACGGCGCATGACACCTCGGTTGCGCCTGCCCCGCGGGCGTGGCCTGCTTGCCGCGCCACCACCACGCCGAGGCAGGGCATGTTCGACTCCGCCGAACTCGACCACCGCGTCAGCAAGGAGGAGTACCGGCGCGAGGAGCCGAGGCTGCGCGAGGCGCTTCTCGCGGCGCAGTTCGAGCTCAAGGACAACCCGCGCTTCCCGGTGCTGATCCTGATCGCCGGCGTCGAGGGCGCGGGCAAGAGCGAGACGGTGAACCTGCTCGCCGAGTGGATGGACCCGCGCTTCATCGAGGTGCACGGCTTCCGGATGCCGACCGAGGAGGAGGCCGCGCACCCGCCGATGTGGCGCTTCTGGCGCGCGCTGCCGCCGAAGGGCCGCATCGGCGTGTTCTTCGGCGCCTGGCACACCGCGCCGATCCTGGACCGCGTCGCGGGCCGCATGGGCCGCGGCGCCTTCGAGGCCGCCGAGGCCGAGATCATGCGCCTCGAGCGGATGCTGGTGGACGAGGGCGTGCTGCTGCTGAAGTACTGGTTCCACCTCTCCAAGCGGCAGCAGTAGCAGCGGCTGAAGGCGCTGGAGAGGGATCCGGCCGCCGCGTGGCAGGTGACGAAGCGCGACTGGGAGCTCTACGAGCGGCACGAGCGCTTCGTCGCGGTGTGCGAGCCCTTCCTCCGCCGCACCTCGACCGGCCATGCGCCCTGGGTCGTCGTGCCGGGGGCGGATGCGCGCTACCGCTCGCTGTTCGTCGGGCGGCACCTGCTCGCTGCGCTGCGCGCCCGGCTGGATGCGCCGCCCCCGCAAGGCCGGCCGCGGGCCACCCTCCCAGGGCGAGGCCCGCCGCGAGCGCCGCCGCCGCCAGCGCGAAGCCGGCGGCGAACAGCAGCACGGCGGCGCGGGCGAGGCCAAGCGCCGGCCGCGTCTGGTCGCTCATGCGGGGCACGATACCGCCTAGGGGGCGCCCCGCCAGCGGGGTGGCGGCTTCGCGGCGCGCGGCTATGCTGCGCCGGACGCTCGGGCAGGAGGGAACGATGCCGCCGAAGGACATCCTGGTGCATCTCGACGCGGGGCCGTGCGCGGCGGTGCGTCTCGATGTCGCGGCGCGGCTTGCCGCCCGCCACGGCGCGCACCTCTCGGGGCTGTTCGTCGTGGACATCCCGCTGCCGATGATCATGGACGCCTCCGGCGGCGGCGGGGTTCTCGCCTCTCTGATCGAGGACATGCGCGCCGCCGCCCTGGGCGACGCCGCGGCGGCGGAGGCGGCGTTCCGCGCCCGCTGCGAGCGCGACGGCATCGCGCATGAATGGCGGGTGGCCGAGGGCATGACCGCCGAGCATGTG
The DNA here is from genome assembly GCA_025055335.1 of Acetobacteraceae bacterium. GTDB lineage: Bacteria > Pseudomonadota > Alphaproteobacteria > Acetobacterales > Acetobacteraceae > JANWXJ01. The sequence continues at coordinate 11,752 of JANWXJ010000246.1, read as the reverse complement.
ACCCTCGCCGCGCGCTACGCCGACCTTGTCGTGCTCGGCCAGGCGGATCCGGAGGCGGCCGAGGGCGGGGCGGCGATGCTGCTCGACGACGTCATCTTCTTCTCCGGCCGCCCGGTGCTGGTCGTGCCCTATGCCGGCACCTTCGGGGATGTCGGCCGCCGCGTGCTGGTCGGCTGGAAGGCGGGGCGGGAGGCGTCTCGCGCGGTGCATGACGCGCTGCCGCTGCTCGCCGCCGCCGAGAAGGTTACCGTGCTGTCGGTCAACCCCGGCGGCCCGGCGGATCATCTGCCCGGCGCGGCGATCTGCCGGCACCTCGCACGGCACGGCATCACGGCGGAGGCTTCGCGCCTGGACAGCGCCGAGGTCGCGGACGGCGACGTGCTGCTGAACGCCGCCGCCGATCTCGGGGCCGACCTGCTGGTGGCCGGCGCCTACGGCCATTCGCGGCTGCGCGAACTCGTGCTCGGCGGCGTCACCCGCACCCTGCTGCAGCGCATGACGCTGCCGGTGCTGTTCTCGCACTGACGCCATGGCCGCGCCGGATCGCCTGCGGCGCCTCCTCGACGAGATCGCCGCGGAGGCGCGCGAGACCGCGGGCCGGACCGGTCGTGCCGCCTTCGCGCCGCGGGTCATGCAGGCGATCGCCCGCGCCCGGCGGGAGGCCTTCGTGCCGCCCGCCGAGGCGGAGTGGGCCTATGTGGACCGCCCGCTGCCGATCGGCCACGGCCAGACCATCTCGCAGCCCTTCATCGTCGCGCTCATGACCGACCTCGCCGCGCCGCAGCCGGGCGAGAAGGTGCTCGAGATCGGCACGGGATCGGGCTGGCAGGCGGCGGTGCTGGCGGCGCTCGGGGCGCGGGTGTTCTCGGTCGAGGTGATCCCGGAGCTGTCGGCGCGCGCCGCGGCCGCGCTCGCCGCAGAGGGCTTCGACGGCGTGCGCCTCAAGGTGGGCGACGGCTGGCAGGGCTGGCCGGAGGAGGCGCCGTTCGACGCCATCCTCGTCACCGCCGCCGCGCCGGAACTGCCGCAGGCGCTGCTCGACCAGCTCGGCCCCGGCGGGCGGATGGTGATCCCTCTCGGCGGCCCGCAGGAGCAGCAGATGCTGACGCTGTTCGAGAAGGCGGCGGACGGCAGCATCTCCCGCCGGGACGTGCTGCCGGTCGCCTTCGTTCCCTTTGTCAGGCCCTCACGCCCCGCTTGAGCGGCGGGCGGCGCGCAGTTCGTCGCATATCTCGGCGAGCAGCGCCGCGGTCGGCGTCGGACCCGGCGGCGGCGCGGGCGGCGCCTTCGGCATGATCCGCGCCAGCGCGCGCACCAGCCCGAACACCGCGAAACCGACAATGACGAACCCGATCACGGCGTTGAGGAAGGCACCGATGCCGGCACCGATGCGCGGCCCTGCCGGGTGGCCGCGAGGGAGGCAGCCGTTCGCCCGACAGGACGAGGAACAGGTTGGAGACGCCGATGCCGCCGGGCAGCAGGCCGAGGACGAGGTTGAACGGGTCCTGCCCCACCGAGCCGGCCACCGCGGTGAAGGCGGCGACGATGACGACGCCGACCGGGAGGTCGATCACCGTCCCGCGCATCAGGAACGCCTTGAGGTCCGCGAGCCGTTGCGGCCCCCGCAACGGGTTCTCCAAGCTCGCCCTCCGCTCCTGGGCGCGATCCCGCACCGCCGCGCAAGGCCAGGACGGATCGCCCGGCGCCGGACACCGCCTCAGCGCCCGGCCGGCGCCGCCAGCGTCTCGAGCCCGGGGACGCCGTTGTTGAGGTAGAACTCGTCGCGGGGGAACACGTCCGTCAGCGGCGCGGGAACGCGCGGGGTCTCGGGCGTCCAGGCCAGAACGCGCCCGGCGAACATGGCGGGGAAGTCGGCGAAGTCGCGGTTGCCGCGCAGCAGATGGGCGAGCACCGCAGGGTCCCGGAAGCGCGCGGCGAGCCGTTCGGGATCGAAGGGGATCGGATCGTTCGAGCCGATCAGCGCCTGCCCCGGCAGAAGCAGCAGCGCGTAGGGGAACACGGCGGCGAAGGTCTCGGCGCTGCGGGCCGAGGCCGCCCACTGCACATAGAGGCCGCCCGGGGCGAGGCGCGCGCGCACCTGTTCCAGGAACTCGGCGGAATAGAGCAGGCCCGAGTGGCTCGCCTCCGGCAGCACGGCGTCGGCCTGGATGATGTCGTAGCGGGTCGGGTCGCGCGCGAGCAGCCGCCGCCCGTCGGCATATTCCAATGAAAGGCGCGGATCGCGCAGCATCGCGCCGATCGCGCTGTCGGGATAGCGCGCGCCGATCTCCCGGATCGCGTCGATCACCGGCTGCACGAGTTCCACCGCGCGGATCCGCTCCGTCTGCGGCGAGACCGTCGCGGCGTAGGGCGTGCCGCCGGAGCCGACGCCGATCAGCAGGATGTCGCGCGGGGCGGGGTGGATCAGCGGCCCGACCGCGCCGAGGAACTGGTGCACCGGCAGGAAGGGGATCCGCCCCTGGCTGAAGCCCTGGATGAAGAAGGGCCCGGAGGGTTCGATGCCGGGGGTCTCGTCTCGGAAGAAGGCGACGCCCGAGCGGTCCTCGGCCCAGGCCGCGCCATGCGCCGGGCCTTGCAGGTGCAGGCGGCTCCAGAAGGCCGCGTTGCCCGGGAAGAGCAGCAGGGCGCCGAGGCAGGCGATGGCGAGCAGCGCCTCGGGCGCACGCAAGCCGCCGCGCGCCATCCAGAACAGCAGCAGCAGGAAGGACGCGAGGGCGAGCAGCGCGACGGTGCCCGCGGTGCCGAGCAGGTGGAAGGTGACGAGCCCCGTGCCGAGCGAGCCCGCCGCGTTGCCGGCGATGTTGGCAAGCTGCACCCAGCCGACGCGCGCACCTACGCTGGAAAGATCCTGCTGCACCGCGCGCTGGACGAAGGGGAAGGTCATGCCGATGACGAAGGCGGGCGGCCCGACCACGGCGAGCGTGAGCAGCATCACCATCAGCAGCGGCTCGCCGTGCAGGCGGTAGCGGTCCACCGTCACCACCTCCGACAGGTGGGGCAGCAGCCACCACACGCCGAACAGCAGCAGCGCCGCCAGCACGAAGCCGCCCGCCTGGGTGATGAAGAAGGCCGGCCGCGGATCGCGCATGTTGCGCACCATCCGCGCGGCGACCGCCATGCCCGCCCCGTCGGCCAGCAGGAAGATGCCGAGCACGGTCGGGAACAGATAGGCGTGGAACTGGCCGATCTGCCCCATCAGCCGGACCCACACGATCTCGAGCGCGACGATCACGTAGCCCGAGAGGAACACGAGCACGCACCAGAGCGGCAGCCCGCCATAGGGCGCGGGGTCGGCGGCGGCGGCGGCGGGGGCGGCGGGCCTCGGCAGCGGGCGCAGCATCGGCACGAGCGAGAGGGCGAGCAGCGCGGCGAAGGCATCGAGGGCGGCGGCGATCCACAGCGCGCCGAGGAAGCCGACATGCCCGACGATGACCCACCCGCCGAGGAGCGCGCCGAGCCCCGCCCCCAGCGTGTTCAGGCCATAGAGCGTGCCGATCCGCTCCGCGACACTGTCGAGCCCCGAGGCGATGGCGCGCGCAAGCAGCGGCAGGGAGGCGCCCATCAGCGTGGTGGGCAGCACGAGCCCGGCGAAGCAGAGCGCGAAGATCGCCCCCGGCGCATCCACCGTTCCGGAAAGGCCGGTGGCCAGGAAATCGTAGAGGAAGGGCTTCGAGAGCAGGGCGAAGCCCGCCACCCCGAACTCGCACAGCGCGAAGCCGATCACCGCCCGCGCCGCGGAGAGCCGGTCGGCCACCTTGGCGCCGATCAGGGATCCGAGGCCGAGCCCGGCGAGGAAGGCGCCGACCACCAGCGCCGCCGAGACGGTGTCGGAGCCGGCGAAGATGCCGAGCATCCTCTGCCAGACGATCTGGCACAGCAGGGCGGCGAAGCCCGAGGCGAAGAACGCGACCGAGAGGCGGGGGAGCACGGGCGGGGCGGGTCCGGGAGGTTGGCGTTGCGGCGCCTGCTACTCCTGCCTGCCCATTCCGGCGGGACAAGGGCCGGGCGAGGACGATCCGGCGGCAAAACGGCAGCCCCGGGTTGCCGATCCGCCCCCGCCGCGCGACCCTGCGGCGTCCCGGCCACTCCCGAAGGAGTCCCCGCGTGAACGGCGCCGAAAGCCTCGTCCGCACCCTGCTCGCCGCGGGGGTGGACACCTGCTTCGCCAACCCCGGCACGAGCGAGATGCATTTCGTCGCCGCCCTCGACCGGATCCCCGGGATGCGCTGCGTGCTCGGGCTGCAGGAGAACGTCGTCACCGGGATGGCGGACGGGTATTTCCGCCTCGCCCGCAAGCCGGCGGCGACGCTGCTGCATTGCGGCCCCGGCCTCGCCAACGGGCTGGCCAACCTGCACAACGCGCGGCGCGCGCGGTCGGGCATCGTGAACTGCGTCGGCGACCAGGCCACCTGGCACCGCCCCTTCGACGCGCCGCTGACGGCCGACACCGAGGGCTGGGCCAGGGGCGTCTCGCACTGGGTCCGCTGCTGCCGCAGCGCCTCCGAGGTCGGGCCTGCCGCCGCCATCGCCGCCGCCGTGGCGGCGAGCGCCCCCGGGCGGATCGCGACGCTGATCCTCCCCTCCGACACCTGCTGGGATGAGGGCGGGGTGGTGGCGGCGCCCCTGCCGCCCGCCGCCCCCGCCCCCCCCGATCCGCATGCGGTGAAGGAAGCCGCGCGCGCGCTCCGGCAGGGGGAGGGGGTGCTGCTGCTGCTCGGCGGTGCGGCGCTGACGGAGGCCGCGCAGCGCATCGTGCAGCGGATCGTCGCCGCCACCGGGGTTGCGGTGAAGGCCGAGATGTCGAACGCCTTCGTCGCCCGCGGCCAGGGGCGCATGGCGATCGAGCGCGTGCCCTACCCGATGGCGCAGGCGATCGCAGCGCTCGCGCCGTTCCACACGCTGGTCTGCGTCGCCTCGCGCCCGCCGGTCGGGTTCTTCGGCTATCCGGGCGGGCCGTCGCTGCACTCTGCACCCGGCGCGCGCGAGGTGGTGCTCTGCCGCCCCGAACAGGACGTGCTGGCGGCGCTGGAGGCGCTGGCGGAGGAGCTCGGCGCCCCGCCCTCCGCCATCCCGCCGCGCGGGCCGAGGCCGGAACCCGCCCGCGGCGCGCCCACCCCGGAGGGCCTCGCCCGCACCCTCGCCGCGGTGATCCCGGAAGGCGCGATCGTCGCCGACGAGAGCGTCTCCTTCGGCCGCGGCTTCTACGCCGAAAGCCACGACGCCCCGCCGCATGACTGGATCCACCTGACGGGCGGGGCGATCGGGGCGGGCATGCCGCTCGCCGCCGGGGCGGCGATCGGCGCGGGCGGCGGGCGGCGCGTCGTGAACCTGCAGGCCGACGGCTCGGCCATGTACACGGTGCAGACGCTCTGGACGGACGCGCGCGAACGCCTGCCGGTGACGACGGTGATCCTCTCGAACCGCGCCTACGCCATCCTGCTCAACGAATACCGCGCCGTCGGCGCCGATCCGGGGCGCACGGCGCTCGCCATGATGGATCTCGGCAACCCCGAGCTCGACTGGGTGCGGATCGCCGGCGGCATGGGCGTGCCGGCGGCCCGCGCCGAGACGCTCGAGCGCTGCGCCGACCTTCTGCGGCAGTCCTTCGCGCAGGAGGGGCCGTTCCTGATCGAGCTCCTGCTCGGCTGAGGCCGCACCCCCGCGCAGAGGACGCGTGCGCCTTCCGGGCGGCGGCGCGCCCGCCGCGGGCCCTTGGCCCCTTGCGCCGCAGCCGGCCCCGGCTAGGCTTCCGGCCAGCGACTTGGGGCGCCGGCGCTCTTGCGCCGGCTGAGAAGCACCCATCGAACCTGATCGGGGTCATGCCCGCGGAGGGAACGTCGCCATGGTTCGCGCTGCCGCCATGCCCTCCGCGCGCCCGCCCCGCGGAGGAGAGAGCGATGCGCGTGGACGTGGCGCTGGAATGGTTCCTGAACCCCGATCACCTGCCCTTCCTGGCCGGGATCGAGGAGGGTTGGTTCGCCGCAGAGGGGCTGGAGGTGGAGCTGATCGTCCCCGACGGCCACTACGACGGCCTGGCCGAGGCGGAGGCCGGCCGGGTCGCCTTCGCCTGCAACGAGCCCCTGCACATGCTGGATGCGCATCGCCCGGGGCTGCGCGCCCTCGGCTGCTTCTTCGAGACGGAAGGCGGGGTGATGCTGACGCCGCAGGGCGAGGTGCGGCTGTTCTCGGGGCAGCCGATCCGCATCGCCTCGCCGGTCGCGGGCGGGGTGACGGATGCGATCGCGCGCGAGATCCTGCGGCGCCACGCCGCCGCCCGCGGCACCTTGGCCGAGGCCGCGGCCATCGCGATCGAGGAGGCGGGCTTCGAGCATCTGGCCAACCTGAAGCGCGGCTTCGACGGGGCGTGGCTCTGCTTCCACAACTTCGAGGTGGTGGGGGCGAAGGCCGAGGGGCTGCCGCATGTGTTCGTCTCCACCGCCGCCGTCGGGCTGCCGAACTTCTCGGCCCTCGAGCTCTTCGCCGGCCGCGCCTTCGCCGCGCGCGAACCCGGGGCGGCCGAGGCGATGCAGCGGGTGCTGACGCGCGCGGTCGGCGCGCTGCAGGCCGATCCGGAGCGGGCGCGGGCGATCTGGCTCGCCCGTTCGGGCGAGGAGGACACGCCCCTGCTGCGGGCGATCCTCGCCGATACGCTGCCGCGCTTCGTCGCCCCGGTGGCGGCGGATGCCGGCCGCTGGCGGCGGCTGTTCGAGACCTTCTCGGCCATGGGCTTCGCCGCCATCGGCGCGGCGGAGTACGACGCCCTCTACGGCTGAGCGGGGCCGGGCGGGGTCGGGCGGCCGAGGAAGCGCCGGAACGCCTCGAGCGAGGCCTCGCTCACGTGGTGCTCGATCCCTTCGGCGTCGTGTTCGGCCACCTCCGGCGGCACGCCGAGGGCGAGCAGCAGGTCCACCACCAGCCGGTGGCGGGCCCGCAGCTTGGCGGCCAGCGCCTGGCCCGCCTCGGTCAGGAACACGCCGCGATAGGGCCGGGAATGGGCGAGGCCCTCCCGCTTCAGCCGGGCGATCGCCTTGATCGCGGTGGCATGGGAGACGCCGATTCGGCGCGCGATGTCGGTCGGCCGCGCCTCTCCGGTGGTGGCGAGGAGATCCTCGATCAGCTCCACATAGTCCTCGAGCACGGCGGCCGCCCGGGCCTCGCGCGCCGAGGCGTGGCGCGCCGCCTCCGCCGTGGCCGGGGAGTCCTCGGCGCTATCCATGGCGTGTCGCCTGCCCCCCGCTGCGGCCTGGCTGCGGAGCTTGCCGGGGCCGCACCATGCGCCCCGCCCCCGGCCGCGCGGGCCGGCACCGCCGAGCCTTCGGCCGGCCCGGGCCGAGTGCCGCAGGACTCCCCGCGCGCGGGGCAGGAACCGACGCCTTCATGCCGCTGCGCTCTAGCAGCGCCGGAAGCCCTTGCGCAAAATGTAGCCTTCGCTACAATATCAGCCAACAGCAGGAGGATGCCGCCGCGGTTGCGGAATGCAGCCGGCACCACCAAATCGGAGCAATGCTGCCGAACCCGCCATGCCCCCGATCGCCCGACGCGCCCTGCTCGCCGCCCCCCTCCTCGCCCTGCCCGGCCGCGGGCAGGCGCAGGGGCAGCCGCCGCTCGTGCTCTCCACCATCGCCATGATCGGCGAGCCGGCGCGGCGCCTCGGCGGGGCCGCCATCCGGGCCGAAACCCTGCTCGGAGAGGGGGTGGATCCGCATCTCTATCGCCCGACGAGGGCAGATCTCGCGCGGCTGTTGCGCGCCGATCTCGTGCTGCACCACGGGCTCGGCCTCGAGGGGCGGCTGCGCGAGGCGATCGAGCGCGCCGCCGCCGCCGGCCGCGCCGCGCTGGCGGTGGGCGAGAGCATCCCGCGCGAGATGCTGATCTTCCCCGAAGGCCCGAACAGCCCGCCCGACCCCCATGTGTGGATGGACCCGGCGCTGTGGGGCATCGCCGCCGACGCCATCGCCGCCCGCATCGCAGCACTCCGCCCGGCGGCCTCGGCCTCGGTGAACGACAACCTCGCCGCCTTCCGCGCCGAGGCCGCCGCCCTCGACGCCTATGCCCGCCGCGTCCTCGGCTCGATCCCGCCCGAACGACGCGTGCTCGTCACCGCGCATGACGCCTTCGGCTATCTCGGCCGGCGCTACGGCCTCGAGGTGCAGGGGATCGAGGGCATCTCGACCGAGAGCGAGGCCGGGGTGCAGCGCATCCGCGATCTCGTGGAGCTTCTCGTCGCCCGCCGCATCCCGGCGGTGTTCGCCGAAACCTCCGTGGCCGAGCGCAACGTCCGCGCCCTGATCGAGGGGGCGGCGGCCCGCGGCCACCGCGTCGTCCTCGGCGGCAGCCTGTTCTCCGACGCCATGGGCGCCCCCGGCACCTACGAAGGCACCTGGATCGGCATGCTCGACCACAACGTCACCACCATCGCCCGCGCGCTCGGCGGCGAGGCGCCGAGGCGCGGCTTCCAGGGGAGGCTCTCGGCATGAGCCCGGCCCCCGTCCCGCTCCCGCTGCCGGCGCTGTCGGTGCGCGGCCTCTCCGTCGCCTACGGGCGCGAGCCGGCGCTGTGGAACGTCACCTGGCACAGCCCGCCTTCGGGCCTCGTCGCCATCGTCGGGCCGAACGGGGCGGGCAAGTCCACCCTGCTCAAGGCCGCCCTCGGCCTCGTGCCGAGGCTCGCCGGAGAGGTCCGGTTCTTCGGCGCCCCGCTCGCCGCCGCAAGGCGCCGCATCGGCTACCTGCCGCAGCGGGCGGCGATCGAGTGGGATTTCCCGGCCACCGCCCTCGATGTGGCGGCCATGGGCCGCTACCCCCGCGCCGGCTGGTTCCGCCCCCTCCCCCGCGCCGAGCGCGAGGCGGCGCGCGCCGCCCTCGCCGAGGTGGGCCTCGCCGACCTCGCCGACCGGCCGATCGGCGAGCTCTCGGGCGGCCAGCAGCAACGCGTGCTGCTCGCCCGCACCCTCGCCCAGGAGCCCGACCTGTTCCTGATGGACGAGCCCTTCGCCGGCGTGGACGCCGCGACCGAGGAGGCGATCCTTGCCGTGCTCCACCGCCTAGCCGAGGGCGGGCGCTGCGTGATCGCGGTGCACCACGACCTCTCCACCGTGCCGCGCGCCTTCGACCACGCGCTCCTCCTCAACCGCGAGGTGGTGGCCGAAGGGCCGGCGGCCACGCTTCTTTCGCCCGAGAATCTCGCCCGCGCCTATGGCGGGCGGCTGCGCGCGCCGGGCTGAGCGATGTGGGAGGCTCTCGCCTTCCGGGCGGGGCACAACGCCGCCGTGGTGGCCCTGGGCTGCATCGTCTTCGGGCTCGCCGCCGGGGCTGTCGGCTGCTTCGTGCTGCTGCGCGGGCGGGCGCTGATCGCCGATGCCGCCGCCCACGCCACGCTGCCCGGGATCGCCGCCGCCTTCCTGCTCGCCCTGCCGCTCGGGCTCGATCCCCGCGCCCTGCCCTGGCTTCTCGCGGGCGGGGCGGTCACCGCCCTGCTCGGGGTGGTCGCGGCCCATGCGCTCGCCAGCAGCGGACGGGTGAAGGACGATGCGGCGATCGCGGTCGCTCTGTCGGCCTTCTTCGGCCTGGGCGCGGTGCTGCTGTCGGTGGTGCAGGCGCTGCCCGTCGCGGGGCAGGCGGGGCTTTCGGGGCTGCTGCTCGGCCGGGCCGCGGGCATGACGGCCGCCGATGCGGCAACCATGGCGGCGGTGGCGGGCATCGCGCTCGGCCTGCTCCTGCTGCTGCGCCGGCCGCTCGCCGCGCTCCTGTTCGATCCGCTGCAGGCGAGGCTGGCCGGGCTTCCCGCCGGCGCCCTCGATGCCGCCCTGCTCGGGCTGATGCTGCTCGTGGTTCTGGCGGGGCTGCCGGCGGTCGGGCTCGTGCTCGTGGTGGCGCTGCTGATCGTGCCGGCGGCGGCGGCGCGGCTTCTCGTCGTGCGGCTGCCGGCGATGGTGGCGCTTTCGGCCGCCTTCGGCGCCGGGGCCTCGCATCTCGGCGTCGCCCTCTCGGCCTCGGCGCCGGGGCTGCCCACCGGGGCGACGATCGTCCTCGTCGCCCTCGCGGGCTTCCTGCTCGCGCTCCTGCTGTCGCCCCGGCGGGGGCTGATCGCCGCCTTCCGGCGGCAGGCCGCGCTGATGGCGGCAGCACGGGCGGCGGCGCGATGAGCTTCGTCGCGCTCGACCTCGTGCCGCTGCTGGCGGCCATGCTCGCCTGCCTCGCCTGCGGGCTCGTCGGCAATCTGCTGCTGCTGACGCGCCAGAGCCTGCTCGGCGATGCCGTGAGCCACGCGGTGCTGCCCGGGATCGTGCTCGCCTTCCTCCTCACCGGCAGCCGCGACGCGGGGCCGATGCTGGCCGGGGCGGTGCTGGCCGCCTTCGCCGCCGCCCTCCTCGTCGGGCTCGTGGTGCGGGCGGCCCGGCTGCCGCCCCAGGCGGCGATGGGCATCGTGTTCACCGGCTTCTTCGCGCTTGGCGTCGTGCTGCTCGAGGCCGGGGTGGGGCGCCGCGTGCATCTCGATCTCGATCATGTGCTGCTCGGCCAGCTCGAGGCGCTGGTCTGGCCGGCCGCCGAGGGGTGGCATTCGCTCCTCGATCCCGCGGCCCTCGCCGCCCTGCCGCCCGAGATCCGGCTGATCGGGGCGGTGGCGCTCTCGGTGCCGGTCGTGCTCGCGGCGCTGTGGAAGGAGCTTCGGCTGCTCGCCTTCGATCCCGAGTTCGCCGCCGTCTCGGGCTTCGCGCCGCGGGCGCTGTCGGCGCTGCTGCTCGCGGTGCTCGCGGTGGTGTGCGTGGCGGCGTTCTGGGCGGTGGGCGCCATCCTCGCCATCGCCGCGCTGGTGGCGCCGCCGGCGGCGGCGCGGCTGCTCGCCCGCTCCTACCGCGGGCAGGTGCTGGCCTCGGCGGCGGTGGCGCTCGCCATGGGGGCGGGGGGCGTGCTGCTGGCGGGCGCCCTCCCGTGGCTTGCCGGGTGGGGCTTCGGCCTCTCGGCCTCCGGCATGGTGGCGGTGGCGGGCGGGGTGCTGGTGGCGGCTGCGGCCCTGCTGGCCCGCGCGCGGGAAAGCCGTTGACCGGACGGGGCCGCTTCGGCCAATCCTGCCGCGTGACGCCGCCGCTGCGCCTGCTCTCCACGGGGGCCGAGGACCGGTTGTGGGCCGTGATGGCCACGATCGGGCGGGAGAGCCGCATCGCCGAGGTGTTCCGCTCGCGCGAGGACGCCCTCAAGGACCGCGACTGGCGCGCGCGCGAGGTGTCGGCCTATGCCGAGTTCCTGCGCCGCTGCCGCCAGCCGGTGCCGCACTACTCGGTGGCCCCGATCCGCCGGTCGGACCTGCCGCGGCGCTGGCGGCCGCTCCCCGCCCTCGGCTTCCTGCACGGGCGGGTGTTCTGAGGCGGCGGCGCGGGGCCGCACCCGCCCGCCGGCCAGAGCCTGCCGTTGCCGGAACGCCTGCCCAGGACGCCAGGGGATGAGGGCGCCGGCGCCGCCTGCGCCCGGCCCCCTCAGCGGGTCGTCGCCCCCTCGACCCGCGCGGCCGGCAGGGTGGAGGATTGCGGCGTCGTCGGCGCACGCTCGCGGGCGATCCGCGCCAGCACCTCCTCGAGTTCGGCCCGGTGGCGGGCAAGGCGGCCTTCGGCGTCGCGGATCTCGGCCGAAAGCGCGGCGCGGCGGCTCTCGAGCTCGGCCACCACCGACCGCAGCGCCTGTTCCTGGCTGCGTAGCTGCTCGAGCTCCTGCCGCGCGGCGGCGGCGGCGGCGGC
>JANWXJ010000231.1 GCA_025055335.1 Acetobacteraceae bacterium | reverse complement strand
GCCCCCCGCCCCCGCCCCGGCCGCGCCCAGCCCCGCGCCGGCCGATTCGGATGCGACGCATCCCGGCATGGTGCCCTCGCCGATGGTGGGTGTCGTCTATCTCTCGCCCGAACCCGGCGCGCCGCCCTATGTCACGGTCGGCGCGCGGGTGGCGCAGGGCCAGACTCTGCTGCTGATCGAGGCGATGAAGACCTTCAACCAGATCAAGGCGCCGCGCGCCGGCGTGGTGACGAAGATCCTGGTCGAGAGCGGGACGCCCGTGGAATACGGCGAGCCGCTGCTGATCATCGAGTGAGCCGCCGCCCGTGGTGCAGAAGGTCCTGATCGCCAACCGCGGCGAGATCGCGCTGCGCGTGCTGCGCGCCTGCCGCGAGATGGGGATACGCACCGTCGCCGTCCATTCCACCGCCGATGCCACCGCCATGCATGTGCGGCTGGCGGACGAGAGCGTGTGCATCGGGCCCGCGCCTGCGCGCGATTCCTACCTCAACATGCCGGCGATCCTCTCGGCCGCCGCCATCACCGGGGCGGAGGCGATCCACCCGGGCTACGGCTTCCTCTCCGAGAACGCCGACTTCGCCGAGATGGTGGAGGCGCACGGCCTGATCTTCATCGGCCCGAAGCCCGAGCACATCCGCATGATGGGCGACAAGATCGCGGCGAAGGACGCGATGCGCCGCTTGGGCGTGCCGCTCGTGCCCGGCTCGCCGGGCGCGCTCTCGAGCCTCGAGGAGGCGCGCGCGGTGGCCGAGCAGGTGAAGTACCCGGTGCTGATCAAGGCCGCGGCCGGCGGCGGCGGGCGCGGCATGAAGGTGGCGCGCACCCCGGCCGAGCTCGAGGACGCCTGGCGCATCGCCCGCACCGAGGCCAAGGCCGCCTTCGGCGACGATTCCGTCTATCTCGAGAAGTATCTCGACCGCCCGCGCCACATCGAACTCCAGGTCCTGGCCGACACCCACGGCAACGTGGTGCATTTCGGCGAGCGCGACTGCTCGCTGCAGCGGCGCCACCAGAAGCTGGTCGAGGAGGCGGGATCCCCCGTGCTGTCTGCGGCCGAGCGCGACGCCCTCGGCGCCCAGGTGACGGAGGGGCTCCGGCAGCTCGGCTACCGCAACGCCGGCACGCTCGAGTTCCTCTGGCAGGACGGGCAGTTCGCCTTCATCGAGATGAACACCCGCCTGCAGGTCGAGCACCCGGTGACGGAGATGGTCTGCGGCGTGGATCTGGTGAAGGAGCAGATCCGCATCGCCGCCGGCGAGCCCCTCGGCTACGGCCAGCGGGACATCACCTTCCGCGGCCATGCGATCGAATGCCGCATCACCGCCGAGGACCCCGAGACCTTCGCCCCCAACCCCGGCCGGGTGACGACCTACCACGCCCCGGGCGGGCTCGGGGTGCGGGTGGATAGCGCCCTCTACTCCGGCTACACCGTGCCGCCGAACTACGACAGCCTGATCGCCAAGCTCGTCACCCACGGCGCGACGCGGCAGGAGGCGATCGCGCGCATGCGCCGCGCCCTTGAAGAGCTGGTGGTGGACGGCATCCGCACCACCGCGCCGCTGCACAAGCGCATCATGGACGATCCCGGGTTCCAGGCCGGGGACTACACCATCCACTGGCTCGAACGCTTCGTGGCGCGCAGCGGGGGCGCGGACTGACGGCGGCGGGCGCGCTACACTCCCGCGCGTGAGCCGCCGCGCCGCCTCGATCACGCCCGAGCTGCTGCTCCGCGCCTATCGCGCGGGGCTGTTCCCGATGGCGGAAAGCCGCGGCACCGACCGCATCTTCTGGCTCGATCCGGAATGGCGCGGCGTGCTGCCGCTCGATGGCTTCCACCTGCCGCGAAGCCTTGCCCGCACGCTCCGCCGCGGCGGCTTCTCCGTCACCGCCGACCGCGCCTTCGCGGAGGTGATCGCCGGCTGCGCCGAGCCCGCGCCGGGGCGCGAGGACACCTGGATCAACCCCGAGATCGAGGCGCTGTTCACCGCGCTGCACCGGATGGGCCACGCCCATTCGCTGGAGGTGTGGCTGCAGGGCGAGCTGGTCGGCGGGCTCTACGGCGTCCGGATCGGCGGCGCCTTCTTCGGCGAAAGCATGTTCAGCCGCGCCACCGACGCCTCGAAGGTCGCGCTCGTCCATCTCGTCGCGCGGCTGCGCATGGGCGGCTTCCGGCTGCTCGACACGCAGTTCATCACCGCCCATCTCGCCCGCTTCGGCGCCGTCGAGATCCCGCGCGCCGAGTATCGCCGCCGTCTCGCCGAGGCGCTGGAGGCGCCCGCCCGCTGGCTCCCGTCGCCCGATCCGGCGGCGCTCGCGGCGGAGTTCGCGGCGCTGCGGGCGGCGGGCTGAGGCGGGGGCTCAGCGGCAGGTCAGCACGCGCAGGTCATAGACCGGATGCTCGAGCATGTTCACCGCCGGGGCGGCGGCGAACATCCAGCCGCGGAAGGCGGGCGGGGCGCCGGCGCCGGCGCGCTCGTCCCGCACCTCGATCCAGGCGGCGGCGTCTGGCACCTCCTCCTGCGGCCGCACATGGCAGGCGCGGACGGTGATGGCGAGGGTGCCGAAGCGCACCGTCTGCCCGACCGGCGCCGGGAACACCGACACCCGCGCCGACACCTTGTCGAGCGCCTGGAGTTCCGCGACCGGCCGCGCGAGCCAGCCCGTCGGCCCGGAGGGCTGGGCCGTGGCGAGGGCCGGCAGCGCCGCCGCCGCCGCCGCGACCGCCTTGCGCCACGTCACCGCCGCACCTTCGGCGAGGGCAGGGCGGCCACGAGGTCGGCCAGGATCTTCCGCATCGCCGCCTCGTCCACGCCCATCAGCACCGCGTCCTCGAACACGTCGCGCAGCACCGCCACGGCCTCGGCGTGGTTCTCGGCCAGCATCTTGAGCTTCTCGCGGCAGGAGACCGGCTGGCCGTCGGCGCCGGGCCAGACCGGCGGCGGATCGAGGCTCATGGCCGCGCGCCGGCCGGGCGCGACCCGCCGCCCTCGCCCGAGAACATGAATCGCCCGATCAGCGCCTCGAGGCTGATCGCGGACTGGGTAATGCGGATCGTGTCGCCGTCGCCGAGGCGGCGTTCCGCCCCGCCCGGCACCAGCGCGACGAAGCGCCCGCCGAACAGCCCGTCGGTGGTGATCTCGGCCGAGGAATCCTCGGGCAGCCGCAGCGCGGCGTCCACCCGCATCGTCACCACCGCGAGGAAGGTCTCGGGGTCGATCCGCTGCGACACCACCGAGCCCACGCGCACGCCGGCCAGCCGCACGTCGGTGCCCGGGGTGATGCCGTCTATGCGTTCGAACCGCGCGGTCAGGGTGATGCCGGGGCCGCCCACGCTGCGCCCTGTCGCGGCCAGAGCGTAGGCAAGGAAGGCCGCCGCCGCCAGCAGCACGAGGCCGCCGGCCAGCAGTTCCAACGCGCTGCGGCGCATCGCCGGCCCCCCGCCTCAGCCGCCCGGCGTCCAGGCCTCGTAGTCGCCGCCCGCGGGGCGGCGCCTGCCGCCGCGGTAGTCGTGCCCGGGCGGGCGCCAGGCCTCGGGCGTGCCGGTCGGGTTCGGGCGGTGTTCCCGCATCCAGGGGTAGGGCTTCTCTTCCGGCAGCGGCGAGTCGGTCAGGTGGTGCAGCCAGGCGTGCCATTCGGGCGGCACCTTCGTCGGCTCCTGCTCGCCCCGGAACAGCACGCGCCGCCGGTGGCGGGCATAGCCGCGCATCGGGCGGCGCGATTCCCAGTAGGTGTTGCCGAAGCGGTCGGTGCCGACCTTGCGGTAGGTCAGGCGGGTGGTGAGCGCGGTGAAGAACGACATGATGCGGTGCGATCCCTCGGCAGGGTTCCTCGCATGGCCCCGCCACGGACGGAAGGGGCCAGAGGATACCCACAGGATCTTGGGGTGCGAAACGCCGAAACCCACCAGATGCGGCTTCCACGGCGGGTTCAGGCGGCGTAACCTGCCGGCATGGACGGCGCCCCTCCCGATCCTCCGCCCCGCTCCGCCGCGCGGCCCGGCCGCTGGGCCGGAGTTGCGCTGA
>JANWXJ010000230.1 GCA_025055335.1 Acetobacteraceae bacterium | reverse complement strand
GGCCGGGGCCGGGGCCGTTGCGGCTGCTGGCCGCCGCCGAGGCGCTCTCGCCCGGCACGCTCTGCCTCTCCTGCGGCGGGGCGGAGGCGGGGGCGGCGCTGCGGGCGGGGGAAGCGGTCGTGCTGTCGCTGCCGGTGCCGGCCAGGGAGGCGCCGCTCGACCTCGCCTTCTCGCTCTCCGGAGAGGGGGCGAGGGCGCGGCTGCGGGCCGTCGGCGCCGCGCCGGAGGGCGATGCCGCCGCGCGGCTCGCGCTGCAGGAGTCGCTGCTGTTCCGGAAGCTCGGCTGACGGCGGGGCGCCCGGCCGATCGCCGGCGGGCGGGGGCGGCGTTCCCGCCCGCCCCCGGCCTCAGCGCAGCAGGGTGCGGACCGAGATCGCGCTCTGGAACACCAGGTTCAGGATGTCGGCGGCGATCTGGAAGGCCAGCGGATCGAGGTAGGGCAGCACGATCAGCTCGTCCCCGCCGCGCGGCGGCTCCTGCGGATCGAGGATCACCTGGCCGCTCGCGCGCCGGATCATGACCTGCCCCCGCTCTCCGCGCTGGCTGCGGCCGCCGGCGCGGCCGATGAAGTCCTCGATCGTCATGCCGGGCCGGGCGACGACGGGCTGCGGCGAGACCACCTCTCCGGCGACCAGCACCGTGTCGGCGCGCTCGGGGATGACGATCACGTCCCCGTCCACGAGGCGCACGTCCTGGCAGCGGCCGGAGCCGTCGGAGACGACAAGGCGGCCTTCCGGCTGGATCCGGCGCCCGCGCTGGATGTAGGTGCTGATCAGCTCCGCCTCCCGCGCCCGCACCTCTCCGACGCTGCGGGTGGCCGACATCGAGAGGAAGAGCTGGCGCTCCAGCCGGTCCAGCGCCTCGTTGATGGCGCGGCGCTGCTGCGCCGCAAGCCCCGGCCGCAGCAGGAACACCGAGGCCGGATCGGCGAGCGCCGGGTCCACCTCCACGTGGTTGAGGAGATCGCAGAGGCCGATGTCGCGGTCGGCGATCAGGACCGAGGGGCCGATCCGGCTGCCTTCGATCGAGACCCGGATCGTCGGCGCCGGGGCGTCGCTGATGAAGGAGACGACGTCCTGGTCCTGCAGCGTCAGGCGGCGGAGCTCCTCGAGCGTCGCGTAGCGCGACCACGGCCTGCCGTTGCGGCTGCCGCGCACCACCACGTTGGTGGCGGAAGGCAGCGGCGCCGCAAGGTCCATCAGCGCGGCGCCGGAGAGCGTCGTGCCGCCGGCGGGCACCTCGAACAGGAAGTTGTTGCGCACCGCGCCGTCCGCGCCGACGAGGCGGCGCTGGCGGGCGACGATGATGGTGTCCCCCTCCTGGAACTGGATGCGCGGCAGGCGGCCGCGCAGCAGGAAATCGTAGAGGTCCACCCGGGCGATCGTGCGGTCGCCGCGGAGGATCGCGATGTCCCGGTAGGAGCCGCGGGAGGGATCCACCCCGCCGGCGCGGGCGAGATAGTCGAGCACGGAATCGCCGCCCGAGCCCTGGTGCCGCCCCGGCATGCGCACGAAGCCGGTGACGAACACGCCGACGCGCCCCGGCGTCAGCAGCACGGCATAGACCTGCACCTGCTGCGTGTAGATGCGCCGGACCTGCTGCTCGACCACCTGCTGCACGTCGCCAGCGCGGACGCCGCCGAGCCGCACCGGACCGATCGAGGGGAGGAAGATGTTGCCCTCCGGGTCCACCACCGCCAGCACCTGCGCCTCCACCGCGCCCCAGACCGAGACGCTGACGCGGTCGCCCGCGCCGATGACGTAGTTCGGGTTCGGCGTGTCGGCGGGTGCCGTGGGGCGGGCGACGAACAGCGAGGCGCCGAACACCGCCGTGGCCGGGCCGGGGCGGCGGTCGAGCTCCCCGAGGGGGGCGACGAGCACCGGGCCGCCTTCCGCTTCCGTCGTGGTGCCGACGCGGGCGGTGGGGGAGGTGTCGGGCAGCAGCGCCTCCGCCGGCAGGATCGGCTGGGCGGCGGCCGGCGGCGGCATCATGCCGGAGGGCGGCAGCAGCGGCGCGCCCTGCCGCTGCTGCGCCTGCTGCTGGGCGGGCGCCGGCGCGGCGGCAAATGCGGACAGCAGCAGGAGGAGGAGCGGGAGCCTAGAGGCGCGCATGTTCGCGGATCCCTGCGGCGATCAGCCAGGCGACCCCTTAGACCGCCACGAGCACGATCGCCATGGTGACGAGGATGAGCACGCTGCGCGGGTGCAGCGGGTATTCCGCGAGGTTCGGCTGCACGATCCGCGCGAGGAAGAGCTGCTGCCGCTGCGCCTCGATCCGCGCCGCCTCGAGGCTGCCGATCGCCGAGGCGAGCTGGCGGTCGGCGAACTCGCGCTCGAGCGAAAGGCGCTCGAAGAGGGCGATCTGCTGCGGGATCGCCGCCTCCCCCGAGGTGATGCGGCGGCGCGCCTCGGCGATCTCGCGCTCCAGGCTCTCGATGCGGTTGCGCAGGACGCCGATCTGCGGGTTGTCGGGCCGCATGAAGCCGAGGCGTTCCTGCAGCTCGGCACGCGTCTGGGCGAGCAGCCCCTCGAGGCGGGTGACGGCCTCGAGGCTGGCCGCCGCCTCCCGCCCCGGATCGAGCGCGGCTTCGCGCTCGCGGAAGGCGGTCAGGGCGGCGCGCGCGGCGACAACGCGGGCCTCGGCGCGCTACACCTCCTCCCGCGCGACGCGCAGCGTGTCGGCGCGGGCGCGTTCCGACAGCCGGTTCACCAGCGCCTCGGCCTGTTCGAGCAGCCGTTCGGCGACGGCCTTCGCGTCCTCGGGGCGGAAGGCCCGGACGGTGAGGACGAGCACGCCGGTCGCCGGCTCGTACACCGCGGAGACCATGCGGTGGTAGTACCACAGCAGCCGCTCGGCCGAGGGTTCCTCCCACCACAGCCGGGCGAGGAAATCCGCCTCCGGCCGGCGCCAGATCGCCACCGGGTCGAGCGCCTCGCGCAGCTCGCGCAGCGCATCGAGCGAGGTGAGGTAGTCCCGCAGCGCGATGCCCGGGTCGGCGCCCTGGCGCAGCGCCCCGCCGCCGAGCAGCTCGCCGAGCGGGCTCGAGGCGCCGCCGCCGCCGTCCCGGCTGCGGATGGTGACGCGCGCTTCCGACACGTACTGGTCGGCGGCGATGCCGAACAGGTAGATGCCGGCGAGCAGCAGAGGCAGCAGGAC
>JANWXJ010000226.1 GCA_025055335.1 Acetobacteraceae bacterium | reverse complement strand
GCCCCCCGCCCCGCCCCCCCCCGGCCCCGCCTGCCGCCGCGCGATCGCGAGGGTGGCGAAGCGCAGCAGCTGGACCGCCCCGATCACGAGGTTCTCGGCCCAGAACAGCAGCATCACCTCGGCGGTGGACCAGAGGCCGAGGAGCACGGCGGCAAGCGGCACCAGATTGGCGCAGACCAGCACCGCCGAGGAGGCGGGAAGCCCGGGCGGCGCGCCCGCCCTCAGCACGGCGCGGCCAGCATGGCGCGCACCCCGGGCAGCCAGGAGAGCCCCTCCTCGGTCCGGCCGGCGGGGATGTATTCCGCCGCCACCCAGTCGGCGTAGCCGGCGCGGCGCAGCGCGGCGAAGGCGGCGGCGAAGTCGATGCTGCCGGTGCCGGGCTCGTGCCGGCCCGGCGCGTCGGCGAACTGCACATGGCCGATCAGGCGCCCGGCCTCGCCGATGGCGGCGACGAGATCGGGCTCGGTGCGGGCCATGTGGTAGAGGTCGAACAGCAGCCCGGCGGCCGGGGTCGCGGCCTCCGACAGGATCCCGATCGCCGGGGCGAGCCGGTCGAGGAAGAAGCCCGGGCGGTCCATCGGGTTCACCGGCTCGAGCATGGTGCGGATGCCGTGGGGGGCGAAGGCGGCGGCGGCGAAGCGCAGGTTCTCGATCAGCGTGGCGCGGCATTCCGCCGGGTCCTCCTCCGGCCCCGGGCGGCCGGCGAGCAGGTTCACCCGCCGCACCGCGAGGCTCCGCGCATAGGCGAGGCAGCGCGCCACCCCCTCGCGGAACTCGGCGCGGCGAGAGGGGATGGCGCCGAGGCCGATGTCCCCCGCCGCGACATCGCCGGCCGGGATGTTGATGAGTACGACCGGAATCGCCGCCGCCCGCGCCGCGGCGGCCAGAGTTTCGGCCGGGTGGTCGTAGGGGAACTGGATCTCCACCCCCTCGAAGCCGGCGGCGCGGGCGGCGGCGAAGCGCTCCGGCAGCGGGCGTTCGGTGAACATCAGCGAGAGATTGGCGGCGATGCGCATGGCATTCCCCTGCTGTGGCGGCTGCCTTGACAGGCCGCTCGGCCCGGCCGCTAGTGTCCGGCCGGTCCGGACTATCGGCGGGAGGGCGGCGGGTGTCGAGCGAGGGGGGGCGGAAGCTCAGGTCCCGCGTCACGGTCGAGGGCCTCGACCGCACGCCGCACCGCGCCTTCTACCGCGCCATGGGCCTCGACGAGGCGGCGATGGCAAGGCCCATGGTCGGCGTCGTGTCCATGCGGGGCGAGACGACCCCCTGCAACATGAGCCACGGCTGGCAGGCCGAGGCGGCGAAGCAGGGAGTGGCGGAAGCCGGCGGATGCCCGCGCGAGTTCGCCACCATCAGCGCCTCCGACGGGCTCGGCATGGCGCATGAGGGGATGAAGTTCTCCCTCGTGACGCGCGAGATCATCGCCGATTCCATCGAGGCGGTGGTGCACAACCACGCGCATGACGCGCTGATCGGCTTCGGCGGCTGCGACAAGACGCTTCCCGGCGTGCTGATGGCGATGGTCCGCTGCGACATCCCCTCCGTGTTCGTCTATGGCGGCAGCGCGCTGCCGGGGCGCTGGCGGGGGCGGAGCGTCTCGGTGCTGGATGCCTACGAAGGTGTCGGCGCCGTGCTGGCCGGCACGATGACGGAGGAGGAGCTCCGCGGCCTGGAGGCCGCCTGCAAGCCGACCGTCGGCGCCTGCGCCGGGCAGTTCACCGCCAACACCATGGCGATGGTGGCCGAGGCGATCGGCATGGCCGTGCCGGGCAGTGCGATGATGCCGGCGGTGCATTCGGCCCGCGCGGCGCTGTGCCGGAGGGCAGGCCATCTCGTGATGTCGCTGCTGCGCGAGGGCGGCCCGACGCCGCGGCGGATCGTGACGCGCAAGGCGATCGAGAACGGCTGCGCGGTCGTCGCCGCGACGGGCGGTTCGACCAACGCGCTCATGCATCTCTGCGCCATCGCCAACGAGGCGGGCATCCGCTTCACCCTGGACGATGCGGCGGTGGTGATGGCGCGCACGCCGCTGATCGGCAACCTCCGCCCGGGCGGGGCCTATCACGCGGCCGAGCTGCACGAGGTGGGCGGCGCGGGCGTGGTGATCCGCGCGCTGATCGAAAGCGGCCACCTGCACGGGGACATCCCGACCGTCACGGGCCGCACCCTGGCCGAGACATACGCCGACGCGCCGGCGCCCGACGGCGAGGTGATCCGCCCCCTCTCCCGCCCCATCCTGCCGACGGGCGGGGTTGTGGTGCTGAAGGGCAATCTCTGCCCCGACGGCGCGCTGCTGAAGGTCGCGGGACTGAAGAGCGTGGCGTTCGAGGGCCGCGCCCGCGTCTTCGACTCCGAGCGCGAGGCGATGGCGGTGGTGGCCGCCCGCGGCTACGCGGCCGGCGATGTGCTGATCGTGCGCTACGAGGGGCCGGTGGGCGGGCCCGGCATGCAGGAGATGCTCGGCCTGACGGCGCTGATCTACGGCCAGGGCATGGGCGAGAAGGTGGCGCTGCTGACGGACGGGCGCTTCTCCGGCGCGACGCGCGGCATGTGCATCGGCTACGCCTCGCCCGAGGCGGCGGTGGGCGGGCCGCTCGCGCTGGTGCGGAACGGCGATCCGATCCGCATAGACGGCGCGGCGGGCACCATCACGCTCGGCGTGGAGGATGCGGAACTGGCGCGTCGCCGCGCCGCCTGGACGCCGCGGCCGACGCCGCATGTCTCGGGCGCTCTCGCGAAATACGCGAAGCTGGTCGGCCAGGCCAACGAAGGCGCGGTGACGCACCGGGGCGGCGGCCGCTTCCCGGAGCTCCTGCCATGACGTTCGCCTTCGTCGGGCTCGGGCTGATGGGATCGCCGATGGCGGTGCGGCTCGCCCGCGCCGGCCACCCCTTGCGGGTGTGGAACCGCACGGCGGCGAAATGCGCAGCCGCCGTGGCGGCGGGCGCGACGCAGGCGGCGAGCGCCGCCGACGCCGCGCGCGGGGCGGACATCGTGTTCCTGTGCCTGTCCGACTCCCGCGCGGTGGAGGCGGCGGTGTTCGGCCCGGAGGGTGTGGCCGAAGGCATCGGCGCCGGCGCGGTGGTCGTGGATTTCTCCTCGGTCGCGCCGGATGCCACCCGCGCCTTCGCCGCCCGCCTCAAGGCCGAGCGCGGGGCGGAGTGGGTGGATGCGCCGGTCTCGGGCGGAGTGGCGGGGGCGGAGGCCGGCACGCTCGCCGTGATGGCGGGCGGCGATCAGGCGGCCTGCGCGCGTGTGGAGCCCTATGTGAAGGCGATGGCCGCGCGCTTCACCCGCATGGGGCCGGTGGGCGCGGGGCAGACGACGAAGCTCTGCAACCAGGTGATCGTCGGCAGCCTGATGTGCGTGATCGCGGAAGCCGCGCGGCTTGCCGCCAACGCGGGGATAGATGCGCTGAAGCTGCCCGAGGCGCTCTCCGGCGGCTGGGCGGATTCCAAGCCGCTGCAGATCTGCCTGCCGCGGATGGTGAAGGCGATCCACGATCCGCCGCTCGGTGCGGCATGGACGATGCTCAAGGATCTCGACGCCGCGCGGGCGCTGGCGCAGCGCACCAACACGCCGCTGCCCGTCTCCGCCGCGGCGGCCGAGGTGTTCCGCACGCTCTGCGCGCGGGAGGGGGACGAGGCGGACGCGCTGCGCATCTTCGCGCTCAGCGCGCCGAGACAGGGAGAACACGGGTCATGACCACACGCCGTCTTCTGCTCGCCGGCACGGCGGGGCTGCTCGCCGCTCCGGCCGTCGTCGGCAGCGCCCGGGCGCAGGCGCGCACGCTGCGCATCGGCAACTGGCTGCCGCTGCACCACCTGATCCCGCGCGGCATCCTGGAGCCCTGGGCGCGCGCGATCGAGGCCGAGACGAACGGCACCCTCCGCTTCGAGATCATGCCCTCCGCCCTCGGGCCGCCGCCCGGGCAGTTCGACCTGCTGCTCGATGGCGCCTTCGACGTGGGCTACGGCGTCTCGGGCCACAACCCCGGGCGCTTCACCATGACGCAGGTGATGGACCTGCCCTTCATGTCGCCCGACCCCTGGGCGGGTGCGGCGGCGGCGTGGCTGACCTACCAGCGCTACGGCGCCCGCTACAACGAGCATCGCGGGGCGCATGTCGCGGGGCTGTTCGTCCATTCCACCCCGGCGCTGCACTGGCGCGGCGAGCCGATCGCCCGGCTCGAGGACATGCAGGGCCGGCGCATCCGGGTCGGCGGCAACGTGACGGGGCGGATCATCCAGGCGATGGGCGGCACGCCCGTGCAGCTTCCGCCGACCGAGGCGCAGCAGGCGATGGCCCGCGGGGTGGCCGACGGCATCACCTTCCCGATCGAATCCATCGCCTTCTTCAACATCACCCCCGTCATCCGCGCGACCACCCTGATCCCGGGCGGGCTCTACACCGACACCTTCTGGATCGCCTTCAACGAGCGGACGTGGAACGGCCTGTCCGACGAGCACAAGGCGGCGGTGAACAAGCACTCCGGCCTCGGCATCGCGCTGCAGGCGGGCTGGGCCTGGACGATGGGCGACCGCGTCGGGCAGGCCGGGCTCGAGCAGCGCAACGTGCGCTTCAACACGCTCCCCCCCGAGGAGGTGGCGAAGATCCGCGAGCGGCTTGCGGTGCTGGAGACGGAGTGGCTTGCGGAAGCGCAGCGGCGCAACCTGCCGGGGCAGGAGATCCTCGCCTATGCCCGGCGCATGGTGCAGCTCTATGCCGCCGAGCGGCGGGTGAACGTCCCCTGATCTGGGCGGATCGCCTGTTCCTGCTGCTCGCCCTCGCCGCCGGGCTGCTGGCGGGGACGATGATGCTCGTCACGGTGGTGGACGTGGGCGGGCGGTTCGTCTTCAACCGCCCCCTCCACGGCGCCTTCGAGGCGACCGAGGTGATGATGGGCCTGATCGTCTTCCTCGCCCTGCCGCTGGCCACGCGCAGGCGCGAGCACATCGTCGTCTCCCTACTCGATCCGTTCCTGCCGGAGTGGCTGAAGCGCGGCGCGGCGCTGCTGTTCGGCCTCCTGTGCGCGGCGGTGTGCGGGCTGCTCGCCTGGCGGCTCGGGCTGCACGGGGAGCGGCTGTGGCGCGCGGGCGAGGTCACGCTCGAACTGCGCATCCCGCGCGGCGGCATCGCCACCGCCATGTCGTGGCTGATGTGGGTGGCGGCGGCGGCCTTCGTGCTCGATGCAGTGGCGGCGCTCCGCGGGCGGCCGGCTTCGCGGCTGGGCGGCTGATGGGCGTCTTCGAGCAGGCGGGCCTCGCCTTCGCGGCACTTGTCGCGCTGATGCTGCTCGGGCTGCCGATCGCCTTCGCCATGCTGGCCGTCGGCATCGGCGGGCTGTGGCTGACGGTGGGCGAGCGCGCCGCCTTCGGCATGGTCGGCCAGCTGCCCTACAGCGCCACCATGTCCTACGAGCTTTCCGTCGTGCCGATGTTCCTGCTGACGGGCGCGCTGGTGACGCGCGCCGGCATGAGCGAGGATCTCTACCGCCTCTGCCACGGCTTCCTCGGCCACCGGCGCGGGGGCCTCGCCATGGCGACGGTGGTGGCCTGCGGCGGCTTCGCGGCGGTGTCCGGCTCCTCCATCGCCACCGCCGCCGCCATGGCGCGGGTGGCGATGCCGGAGATGCGCCGCTACCGCTATTCCGACCGCCTCGCCTCCGGCGCCATCGCCGCGGGCGGCACCCTGGGGATCCTGATCCCGCCCTCGGTCATCATGGTGCTCTACGGCATCGCCACCGGCACCGACATCGGCAAGCTGTTCGTCGCCGGCATCCTGCCCGGCATCGTCGCGATCCTCCTGTATCTGGCCGCGGTGGCCTACGTGGTCTGGCGCGACCCCGCGGCGGGCCCCGCCGCCGATCCGGTGCCGATGCGCGAGCGGCTTGCCCGCTTCCTATCGATCGGCCCGGTGGTGGCGCTGTTCCTGCTGATCATCGGCGGCATCTATCTCGGCGTGTTCACGCCGACGGAAGCCGCCGGAATCGGCGCCGCCGGCGCGCTGTTCTTCGCGCTCTGGCGGCGCAGCCTCGGCCTGCGCAGCTTCGCCGAGAGCCTGCTCGAGACGGTGAAGACCACCGCCGCCCTGTTCGTCGTGCTGATCGGCGCGCTCGTGTTCGCGAACTTCATGAGCCTGATCGGACTGCCGCGGGCGATCTCCGGCCTCGTCGCCGATGCCGGCCTCTCGCCCCTGATGGTCATCCTGATCGTCTTCGCGATCTATCTCGTGCTCGGCTGCTTCATGGAGAGCCTCTCCATGATCCTGCTGACGGTGCCGGTGCTCTTCCCGGTGGTCACGGCGCTCGGCTTCGATCCGGTATGGTTCGGCATCTTCGTGGTGATGGCGACCGAACTCAGCCTGATCACCCCGCCGCTCGGCCTCAACCTGTTCGTGATCCAGGGCGTGATGCGCGACCTGAAGCTCTCGACCATCTATGCCGGGATCTTCCCCTTCGTCGCCGCCGACATCCTGCGGGTGCTGGTCATCATCGCCTTCCCCGGCCTCGTGCTGTTCCTGCCGGGGCTGATGGGATGAGGCGGCGCGCCCTCGTCACCGCCTCGGCCTCGGGGATCGGGCTCGTCACCGTGCGCGCGCTGCGCGCCGCGGGGTGGGAGGTGGTGCTGTCCGACCTGCCGCAGAGCGAGGGTGCCGCCCGAGCCGCCGAATGCGGCGCCGAATGGGTGCCCTGCGACCTGCGCGATGCCGCGCAGATCGCCGCTCTGGCCGAGGCGGCGGGCGATGTCGGGCTGCTCGTGAACAATGGCGGCCTTGCCGGCCCCACCCTGCCGGTGGCGGAGATGCCGCCCGAGGCGTGGAACGAGGTTCTGGCCGTCAACCTCACCGCGCCCTTCCTGCTCTGCCGGGCGCTCGTGCCGCGCATGGTGGCGGCCGGGGCAGGCCTCGTCGTCAACATCGCCTCCGTCGCCGCGCGGATCGGCTATCCGAACCGCAGCCCCTACGCCGCGAGCAAATGGGGCCTGCTCGGCCTGACCGCGACGCTGGCGCGAGAGGTGGGGGCGGCGGGCGTGCGGGTGAACGCCATCCTGCCCGGCTCGGTGCGCGGGCCGCGGATCGCCTCCGTCATCGCCGCCCATGCCGAGGCCAACGGCATTCCGCTGGAGCAGGCGGAGGCCCACTACCTCCGCCGCCAGGCCACGGGCCGTTTCATCGAGCCCGAGGAGATCGCGGGCACCATCCTGTTCCTCGCATCCGACGCCGCGCGCTCCATCACCGGGCAGTTCCTCGGCGTGGACGGCGGGTTCGAGTAGCGCCCCGGCTTGACCCGCGCCGCCGCCGCCGCCCACACTCGGCGCCGCACGCAGCCGCCATGCTCGCCCCCCCCGACCTGCTGATCCCGACGCATCTGACGGCCGAGCGCGCCGATCCCTCGCGCAGCCTCGCCTACGCCGACGGCGCCTTCCTGCCGCTCGCCGAGGCGACCGTCTCGATGCGCGACCACGGCTTCATGTACGCCGACATGACCTACGACGTGCTGCAGGTCTGGCGCGGCGGGATCTTCCGGCTCGAGGACCATCTCGACCGCTTCTTCGCCTCTCTCGCCGGGCTCAGGCTCGATCCCGGCCTCTCTCGAGAGGAGGTGCGCGGCGTCCTGCGCGAACTGGTGCGCCGCAGCGGGCTCGACTACGCCCTTCTCTACCTCTGCTGCACGCGCGGCGAAACGCCGCCCGGCATACGCGATCCGGCCCGCGCGCGGCAGCGGCTGCTCGCCAACATCACCCCCCTCGTGCTGCGCGGCCAGCCGGCCGAGTTCCGGCGCGGCTGGCACGCGCGCATCGTCGGGGAGGTGCGGCGCATCCCGCCCGACAGCGTGAACCCCCGCTGGAAGAACAGCCACTGGGGGGATCTCTCGCGCGCCCTCTGGCTCGCCCGCGATGCCGGATACGACACCGCGATCCTCCTCGGCCAGGACGGCAACGTGGCCGAGGGGCCGGGCTTCAACGTGGTGGCGCTGACGGAGGAGGGGCTGCTTTCCCCGGCCGAGGGTGTTCTGGAAGGCATCGCCTGCCGCACCATGTTCGAGATCGCCGCCCGTCTCGGCATCCCGGCGCGCTACGGCACCCTCTCGCCCGAGGCGCTGCAGGCCGCGAAGGAGGCCTTCGCCACCATGACCTCGACCGGGCTGTTCCCGATCACCCGCATCGACGGCCGGCCGGTCGGCGAAGGTGTCGCGGGGCCGGTGACGGTGGCGCTGGTGAACGAATACTATCGGCTGAAGGATGCCGGGTGGCACATCACGCCAGCCGCCTGAGCGCGGCGGCAGGACGGGAGGCGGAGCATGAGGCGGTGGATCGCGGGGCTGGTCGCCCTGCTTCTCGCGGCGGCACCGGCGGCAGCACGGGATCTCACGGTGGTGGCCGGCGGCGGCCCGCTGCAGGACCACATGCGCCGCGTG
Organism: Acetobacteraceae bacterium; assembly: GCA_025055335.1. GTDB lineage: Bacteria > Pseudomonadota > Alphaproteobacteria > Acetobacterales > Acetobacteraceae > JANWXJ01. The sequence goes on along the minus strand of JANWXJ010000226.1, from coordinate 11,853 downwards.
CTGTTCGAGCCCTTCGCGCGCGCGCACAACATCCCGCTGCGGGATGCGACCTACGACTACAACATCGGCCCCATACGCGCGATGGTGCAGGCCCGCAACGTCACCTGGGACGTGGTGATGGTGGAGGCGCCGGATCTCCGCCAGGGCTGCGAGGACGGCATCTTCGAACGCATCGACTGGACCGTGGTGCCGCGGGAGCGCTTCCTGCCCGGCGGCACCACGGACTGCGGCGCCGGCGCCCTCGGCTGGGGCATCGCCGTGTTCTTCGACGAACGCCGCACGCCCCAGGGCCCCGCCACCTACGCCGAGTTCTGGGACGTGCAGCGCTTCCCCGGCCGGCGGGCGCTCCGCATGGGCGCGCGCATGACGCTCGAGATCGCGCTGCTGTCCGACGGCGTGCCGGCGGCCGAGGTGTACCGCGTGCTCGCGACGCCGGAGGGGCAGCGCCGCGCCTTCGCGCGGCTCGATTCGCTGCGGCCGCATCTGATGTTCTGGCGCGGCGGGCAGCAGCCCTTCGACTGGGTGGGCAGCGGCGAGGTGGCCTATGCCGTCGGCTTCGTCGGGCGGGCGGCGAACGCCATGCGCGCGGGCCAGCCGCTGGCGCTGCGCTGGGACACGCTGCTCTACGCCTACGACTACTGGGCGGTGGTGCGCGGCAGCCCGCACCGCGATGCGGCGATGCGGCTGATCGCCCACCTGACGGCCGAGGAGCCGCTGCGCGAGCTCGCGCGCGTCTGGCCGATCAACCCGGTCACCGCGGCGGTCGCGCGGGATCCTGCGATCCGTGCCGCCAACCCGCTGATGATGACCAACTTCACCGACCGCGGCGTGCACATCAGCACCGAGTTCTGGCTCGACCACGGCACCGATCTCGAGCAGCGCTTCACCGCCTGGCTCAACCGCTGACGGGGGCGCGATGCGGCGCGGCGGCATCGCGGCCTTCCTGCTGGTCCTGCCGCTGCTCCTGCTGCTGGTGCTGAGCTTCGCCCTGCCGGTCGGGCGGATGCTGTGGACGGCGGTGGCCGATCCCGAACTCTCCGACACGCTGCCCGACACCGCCGCCGTGCTGCGCGCCTGGAACGGCGAGGGCCTGCCGCCCGAGGAGGCCTTCGCCCATCTCGCCCGCGAACTCGGCGCGGCACTCGCCGACCGCAGGCTCGGGCCGCTCGCGCAGCGCCTGAACTTCGAGCAGCCGGGGCTGCGCGCCCTCCTCCTGCGCACCGCCCGCGCCGCCGGGGAGCTGCGCGAGGCCCCGCGCGAGCGCCTGATCGCGCTCGATCCGCGCTGGGGCGAGGCGGAGCTGTGGCGCCTCCTGCGCTCGGCGGCCGGGCCCGTCACCGCGCTCTATCTGCTGCGGGCGGTGGATCTGCGCCTCGGCCCCGCGGGCGGCATCGAGGCGGTGGCGGAGGAGGAGGCGATCTACCGCACCCTGTTCCTGCGCACGCTCTGGATCGCCGCCCTCGTCACCGCGCTGTGCGTGGTGCTGGCCTATCCGGTGGCGGCCGCGCTCGCCGCCCTGCCGCAGCGCCTCGCCGCCTGGGGCCTCGTGCTCGTGCTGGTGCCGTTCTGGACCTCCGTGCTCGTGCGCACCACCGCCTGGTTCGTGCTGCTGCAGCGGGAGGGGCCGCTCAATGCCGCGGCCATCGCGCTCGGGCTCATCGAGCATCCGCTGCAGCTGATCGGCACGCGCTTCGCCGTGGTGGCCGCCATGGTGCATGTGCTTCTGCCCTTCGCCATCCTGCCCGCCTATGCGGTGATGCGGCGGCTCGATCCGGCGCTGCCGCGGGCCGCCGCCTCGCTCGGCGCGGGGGCGGTGGCGCGGTTCTTCCGGGTGCATCTGCCGCTCTCCTTCCCCGGGGTGGCGGCGGGCGGGGCGATGGTGTTCCTGCTGGCCGTCGGCTACTACATCACGCCCGCCCTCGTCGGCGGCCCGCGCGACCAGATGGTCGCCTCCTTCATCGCCTTCTTCCTGAGCCAGACGCCGAACTGGGGCATGGCCGCCGCCCTCTCGCTTCTGCTTCTCGCGATGACGGGCGCGGCCGCGCTCGCCGCCCGCGCGCTCCTGCCGGGCTTCGGGAGGCGGGAATGACGGCGCGGCTGCTCCTCGGGCTCGCGGCGGCGGGCGTGCTGCTGTTCCTGCTCGCGCCCATCCTCGCCATCCTGCCGCTGTCGCTCTCCGCCGGGGAGATCCTGCGCCTGCCGCCCGAAGGCTGGTCGCTCCGCTGGTATGCGGCGCTGCTCTCCTCGGAGCGCTGGCTGCTGGCCGCGCGCAACAGCCTCGTGGTGGCCGGGGCCACCACGCTTCTTGCCGGCGTGCTCGGCACGCTCGCCGCGCTCGGGCTGCATTTCGGGCGGCTGCCCGGGCGCGGGGCGATCCTCGCGCTGCTCGCCGCGCCCGTCGTCACGCCCTCGATCGTCACCGCGGCGGCGCTGTTCCTCGCCTATTCGGCGGCGGGGCTGGCCGGCACGCTGTTCGGCCTCGTGCTCGCGCACACCGTGATCTCGGTGCCCTTCGTGGTGCTCGCGGTGCTGGCCAGCCTCCGCGGCTTCGATCCGGCGCTACTGCGCGCGGCGGAAAGCCTCGGCGCGCCGCCGGCCGCGGCCTTCCGGCGCGTGGTGCTGCCGCTGATCGCCCCCGGGGTCGCGGCGGGGGCGGTGTTCGCCTTCGCCACCTCCTTCGACGAGTTCATCCTCACGCTCTTCCTCGCCGGGCCCGGCCAGTTCACCCTGCCGCGGCAGATCTACGCCGCGGTGCGCGACGTGTGGGACCCGACGGTCTGCGCCGCCGCGGTGCTGCTGTTCCTCGCCTCCATGCTGCTGTTGCTCGCCTCCGAGGCGCTGCGCCGCCGCGGCGGGGGGATCGGATGAGCGCGCCGGTCGTCCACTTCCGCGGGGTGACGAAGTCCTACGACGGGCGGAGCCTCGCCGTGGCCCCGCTCGACCTCGCGGTGGCGGAGGGCGAGTTCCTCACCCTCCTCGGCCCCTCGGGATCGGGCAAGACCACCACGCTCATGATGCTCGCCGGCTTCGAGGCGCCGAGTTCGGGCGAGATCCTCCTCGAGGGCCGGGTGGTGAACCGCGTGCCGCCGCACCGCCGCGGCCTCGGCGTCGTGTTCCAGAACTACGCCCTGTTCCCGCACATGAGCGTGGCCGAGAACCTCTCCTTCCCGCTCGAGATGCGCCGCATCCCCCGCGCCGAGCGCGCCGAGCGGATCGCCCGTGCGCTGGCAACGGTGCGGATGGAGGGCTTCGCCGACCGCCGCCCCGCCCAGCTCTCGGGCGGGCAGCAGCAGCGCGTGGCGCTGGCCCGCGCCCTCATCTTCTCCCCGCGCCTCGTGCTGATGGACGAACCCCTCGGCGCCCTCGACCGCCAGCTGCGCGAGGAGCTGCAGCAGGAGATCAAGGCGCTGCACGCCCGCCTCGGCGTCACGATCCTCTACGTCACCCACGACCAGGGCGAGGCCCTCGCGCTGTCGGACCGCATCGCCGTGTTCCGCGCCGGGCGCATCGAGCAGCTCGGCACGCCGCGCGAGCTCTACGACCGCCCGGCCAGCGCCTTCGTCGCCGGCTTCCTCGGCGAGAACAACCTGATCCCGGTCGAGGTGCTGGGCGCCGAGGGCGCCTTCCGCCGCTGCCGCCTGCCCGACGGCGGCACCATCCTCGTCCCGGGCTGCCGGCCGCCCGGCCCGGCGCTGCTCGTGCTGCGGCCCGAGCGCATCCTGCCCGGCGCGGAGGGGCCGAACCGCCTCTCCGCCACCGTGCTCGGCGCCACCTTTCTCGGGGACCAGACGCGGCTTTCGGTCGCGCTCGGCCCGGCCACCCTGGCGGTGAAGCTGCCGCACGGCGCCGCCGGCCACGGCCTTGCCCGCGGCGAGCGGATCGCCCTCTGCTTCCCCCCCGAAGCCGCGGCCCTGCTGCCGCCGGAGGGCGGGGGATGAAGGCGATCGTCGTCGGCGCCGGGCCGGTCGGGCTGACGGCGGCGCTGATCCTCGCCGAAGGCGGGGCGGAGGTGACGCTGGTCGAGAAGCGGGAGGGGCTGAACACCGCCTCCCGCGCCTCCACCTTCCACCCGCCGACGATCGAGATCCTCGACCGGCTCGGCTGCGCCGGGCCGCTTCTCGCCGAAGGCGTGGCGGTGGAGCGCATCCAGTACCGCACGCCCGAAGGCGTGGCGGCGGAGTTCGCGTTCGCGCTGCTCGCCGGCGAGACGCGCTTTCCCTGCCGGCGGCATCTCGAACAGGCGCGGGTCACGCCGGCCCTCCTCGCCCGCCTCGCGCGGCGGCCGAACGCGCGGCTCCGCTTCGGCGCCGAGGTGGTGGCGGTGGAGCAGGACGGGCAGGAGGTCCGCGCCGTGCTGGCGGGCGGCGAGCGCCTCGCCGCCGATGCGCTGATCGCCGCCGACGGGGCGCACAGCCGCCTGCGCGCCGCCCTCGGCATCGGCTTCCCGGGCTTCGCCTACCCCCACCGCGTGCTTCGGCTGATGACGGAGGAGGATCCGAGCGCCCTGCTGCCCGGCCTCGCCCCCATCTCCTACCTGCATCGCGGGGGCCGCAGCCTCTCCTTCCTGCGCATGCCGGAGTGCTGGCGCATCATCATCCGAGTGCCGCCCGACACGCCGGATTCGGCCGCGCTGGACGACGGCTGGATCCTCGCGCGGCTCGGCGAGGTGCTTCCCGCCTGCAGCCGCCTGCCGCGCACCCTCCATCGCGACCTCTACGCCGCAAGCCGCCATCTGGCCGACCGCTTCCACGAAGGGCGCGTGCTGCTCGCCGGCGATGCCGCACATCTGACGAACACCCGCGGCGGGATGAACATGAACGCCGGCATCCACGACGCCTGGGCGATCGCCCGCGCCCTGCTCTCGGGCGGGCTTGCCGCCGCCCGCGCCGCCGCCGAGGAGCGCCGCCGCATCGCCGCGGAGAAGCTGCTTCCCCGCACCGACCGCAGCGTGACGGGCGGCGAGGGCTGGCTCGAGCGCGTGCGGGCGATCGCCGCCGATCCCGCCGCCGCCCGCGCCTTCCTGCGCGAAGGCGCGATGCTCGACATGGTGGCGCTGTGATCCCCCCGCTCTCTCCGCTCGACGGCCCTACCGCCTTCGGCCTGATCGTCCCCCCCGCCAACCCGACGGTGGAGCCCGAGATCGCCTGGCTGCTCGGCTCCGCCGCCCGGCTGCACGCGGCGCGGCTGCCGGTGATGCCGGGCGCCGACCTCGCCGAGCGCAACCGCCGCTACCCCGGCACCTATGCCGCGGCAGTGGCCGCCTTCGGCAGCCTGCCGCTCTCGGCGCTGGCGGTCGGGCTTACCGGCGCGTCCTATCCGCTCGGGGCAGTGGGGGATGTCGCGCTGTGCGAGGCGCTGACGCGGCAGGCCGGGCGGCCCGTGGCGACCGCCGCGCGCGCCCTGCTTGTCGCGCTTGCCGTGCTTCGCCCCGCGCGGGTCGGGCTGCTTTCGCCCTATCCCGCATGGCTGACCGACCAAGCGCTCGCCTTCTGGGCGGAGGCCGGCGTGCCGATCGTCGAGACGGTGAAGCTGCCGGGGGAGTTCCGCGCCTATGAGCTTTCCCCCGCCGAGGTGGCGGAGGCGCTCGGCCGCTTCGCCGCGCGCGATCTCGAGCTGATCCTGCTCTCCGGCACCGGCATGCTCACGCTGCCTGCCATCCTGCCGCGTGCGGGGGCGGGGCCGGTGCTGCTCTCCTCCAACCTCGCCACCGCCTGGTGGCTCGCGCGCATGGCGGGGCTGCCGGCAACGGCGGCCTTCGCCGCCGCCTGCCCGGCGCTTGCTAGGCATCTGCCGTGACGGACACGCCGCTTGCCGATGCGCTTGCCGCCCTGCTGGCGGCGAGATGGGATCCGCCGCTGCCGCCGGAGGTTGCGCGGCGCGCGCGGCTGCTGCTGCTCGATACCGTCGGCTGCGCGATCGCGGGGGCGGCGGCGCCGGAGGTGGCGGCCCTGGCCGAGGCCACCATGGCCGGCCGCCGGGGCAGCCTGCGCCTGCCGGGCTTCGCCGTCGCCCTCGACATCCCGGCCGCCGCCCTGCTCTTCGCCACCGCCGCCTGCTGGGACGAGGCCTGCGAGGGGCTTGCCCGCGCCCATGGCCGCCCCGGGCTGCACACCCTGCCGGCGGTGCTGGCCCTCGGGCTCTCGCGCGGGGCCACGCTCGGGGCCGTGCTGCAGGCCCTCGCCCTCGGCTACGAGGTGGCCGGGCGCCTCGGCGAGGTGCTGCGCATCCGCCGGGGGATGCATGTGGACGGCACCTGGGGCGTGTTCGGCGCCGCGGCGGGGGCGGCGCGCATGCTCGGCGCCTCGGCGGCGGAGGCGCTGGATGCCGTCCGGATCGCCGCGCTCGGCGTGCCGGCGAGCCTCTATCTGCCGATCCGCCGCGGCTCGGCGGCGCGCAACCTCTATGCCGGGCAGGCGGCCGAGCGCGGCATCGCCGCCGCCATCGCCGCCGCTTCCGGCATCGCGCCGCCTGCGGATGCGCTCGAGGAGGCGGCGCGGGTGGCGTTCGGCCTCGATCCGGCGGGGCTTGCCCTCGCCCCGCCCGAGGCGTGGCTGCTGCCGGAAGGCTACCTCAAGCCCTTCGCCGCGGTGCGGCACGCGCATTACCCGGCGGCGGCGGCGATCGCCCTGCGGCCGCGCCTGCCCGCCGATCCCGGCGCCATCATCGGCATCCGCCTGCGCACCTATTCCGAGGCCATCGCCTATGCCGGCAACCGCGCCCCCGCCGCCCCCATCACCGCGCAGTTCAGCCTTTCCTGGGCCACCGCCCATGCGCTCCGCCACGGCGCACTCGGGCCCGGCGCCTGCCGCCCCGAGGCGCTGGCCGATGCCGCCACGCGCCGTCTGGAGGCGCTGGTGGCGATCGAGGCCGATCCGGCCCGCGATGCCGCCGGCCGGCGCGGCGCGAGCCTGCTCGTGCGGCTCGCCGACGGGCGCGAACTGGCGGCCGAGGCCGACAGCGTCCCGGGTGACGCCGACCGCCCGATGACGGAGGCCGAGACTCGCGCGAAGGTCCTCGACTATGCTCGCCCCGTGCTCGGTGGCGCGGCGGCCGCGCGGCTGGCCGAGGCCATCTGCTCGGCGCCGGAGGAGACGCCGCTCGCCGCCGTCCTGATGCCGCAGGAGCCCGAGGACCGATGACGATCCGCCCGACCCGGCGCGCCCTGCTCGCCGCCCCCGCCCTGCTCGCCTGTTCCGCCGCCGCGCAGCCGCGCTTTCCCGAACGCCCGATCCGCCTCGTCGTGCCCTTCCCGCCCGGCGGCACCACCGATGTGCTGGCGCGCGCCATCGCCGCGCGCTGGGCCGAACCCCCGCTTTCCGCCCAGACGGTGGTGGAGAATCGCGCCGGCGGGGCGGGCGTGATCGGCACCGAGGCGGTGGCGCGCGCCGCCCCCGACGGGCACACCCTCGTGCTCGGCAACAACCAGACGCACGCGACGAACGCCGCGCTGATCCCGAACCTGCCCTACGATCCGCTCGCCTTCGCCGCCGTCACGATGGTCGCGCGGGTGCCGCAGGCGCTGGTGGTGCCGGCCGCCTCGCCGGCGCGGGACATGGCGGGGCTGATCGCGCTGGCGCGGGCGGGGCGGAGGCTTTCCTACGCCTCCTCCTCCGTCGGCTCCACCGCCCACATCATGGCGGAAACCTTCAACCGGCGCGCCGGGCTCGATGCCGTGCACGTGCCCTATCGCGGCGCGGCGCCGGCGGTGGCCGACCTTGTCGCCGGGTTGGTGGACTTCATGATGGCCACCTGGGCCTCGGTGTCGGCGCTGGTGGCGGAGGGGCGGCTGCGCGCGATCGGTGTCGCCGGCCCCGCGCGCTTCCCCGACCTGCCGGAGGTGCCGACGCTGTCCGAACAGGGCTTCGACTACCTCGCCGCCGATCCCTGGTTCGGCCTGTTCGCCCCGGGCGGCACGCCGGGGCCGATCCTCTCCGCCCTCCATGCCGCGACGGTGCGCGCCCTCGAGGACGGCGAGGTGGCCTCGCGCCTCACGCGCGCGGGCTTCCGGCTGGAGACGATGGCGCCTCCCGCCTTCCAGGCCTTTCTCGCCGCGGAGGTGCCGCTCTGGGCGCGGCTGATCCGCGAGGCGGGGATCACCGCCGCCGGCTGAGTGCGCGGGGGGCAAGGCTTCCCCGCCGCGTCCGATCGCCTATCCTCGGGCCCTGGAGACCCCGCCATGCCCGATCCCGTCACCCTCGTCTGCCCCCGCTGCGGCACCACGAACCGCCTGCCGGCCGGGCGCCTGTCGGCCGGCCCGCGCTGCGGCGCCTGCAAGGCCCCGCTGTTCGACGGCCACCCCGTCGCGCTCGACGAGGCGGGCTTCCTGCGCCACCTCGAGCGCGACGGCGTGCCGCTGCTTGTCGATTTCTGGGCCTCCCGGTGCGGGCCGTGCCGGATGATGGCCCCCGAGTTCGAGCGCGCCACGCGCGAGCTCGAGCCCGATTTCCGCCTCGCCAAGGTCTCGACCGAGGAGGCGCCGGCGCTTGCCGAGCGCCTCGGCATCCGCGGCATCCCGCTCCTGGTGCTGTTCAAGGGCGGGCGGGAGGTGGCGCGGCAGGCGGGGGCGATGCCGGCCTCGCGGATCGTCGCCTGGGCGCGGGCGGCGGCGGCGTGAGCGGAGCGGCGGCGTGAACGCGGCGGAGGATCCCTACGCCCTCCTCGGCGTGCCGCGCACGGCAAGCGCGGAGGAGATCAAGAAGGCCTACCGCAAGCTCGCCCGCAAGCTGCACCCCGATCTCAACCCTGGCGACAAGGCGGCGGAGGAGCGGTTCAAGAAGGTCTCGGCGGCGCACGACCTGCTGAGCGACCCCGAGAAGCGCGCCCGCTTCGACCGCGGCGAGATCGACGCCTCCGGCCAGGAGGTGCCGCGGCATTCCTCCTGGCGCGCCCATGCCGGCGGCCCCGAGGACATCTACGCGAGCGATTCGGCCTTCGCCGACATCGCCGACGCCGACGACCTGCTCGCCGCCATCTTCGGTGCGGGCGCGCGCGGCCGCGCGCGCGGCACCGTCCGCATGCGCGGCGGCGACCTGCGCGCACGGCTCCATCTCGATTTCCTCTCGGCGGTGAACGGCACCACCGCGCGGCTCGACCTGCCCGACGGCTCGGCGGTGGACGTGAAGGTGCCCGCGGGCGCGCATGACGGGCAGGTGCTTCGCCTCAAGGGCAAGGGTGCGCCCGGGATCGGCGGCGGCCCGCCCGGGGATCTCTATGTCGAGCTCGAGGTCGGCGGGCATCACCGCTTCACCCGCAAGGGCGACGACATCCACCTCGAACTGCCGGTGAGCCTCGTGGAAGCCGTGCTCGGCGGCAAGGTGGAGGTGCCCACCCCGGCCGGCCCGGTGATGGTGACGGTGCCGCCGCACTCCAACACCGGTACGGTGCTGCGCCTGCGCGGCCGCGGCGTGCCGCGGCCCGACGGCACCCGCGGCGACGCCTTCGCCGAACTCCGCGTGTTCCTGCCGGAGGAGCCCGATCCCGAACTCGAGTCCTTCCTGCGCGGCTGGGCGAAGGGCCGCGCGCATGATCCGCGAAAGGGCAGGGGATGACGGCGCAGTTCGAACTCGTGCTCCGCCTCGGCATCGCCGAGGAAACGCTCTCCGCCTGGTGCGCGGCCGGCTGGCTCCGCCCGCCGGAGGACTGGGACGAGGCCGACGCGGCGCGCGCGCTGCTGATCCGCGACCTGATCGAACGGCTCGGGGTGAACGAGGAAGGGGTGGATGTGGCGCTCTCCCTGCTCGACCAGCTCCACGGCCTGAGGCGGGCGCTGCGGCGCCTGTCGGATGCGCTCGGATCGCTGCCCGAGCCGCTGCGCTCCGGGCTGCGCGAGGCGATGGCGCGCGCGGGTGCGGACGATGCCCCCTAGCCCGCGTGGCCGGATCGCCGTGCTCGGCGCCGGCATCATGGGAAGCTGCACCGCGCTGATGCTGGCCGAGGCCGGCTTCGAGGCGGTGCTGTTCGATGCCGCCCCCGCCCCCCTCTGCGGCGCCAGCCGCTGGAACGAGGGGCGCGTGCATCTCGGCTTCGTCTATGCCGCGGATCCCTCGCTCTCCTCCGCCAGGGCGATGATCCCGGGCGGGCTCGCCTTCGTGCCGCTGCTCGAGCGGCTGATCGGCCGGAGCCTTGCCGGGGCAGGCGGCCCGGAGGAGGACGTGTTCCTCGTGCATCGCCGCTCGGTCGTCGGGCCGGAAGCGATCGGGGCCTACTACCAGGCGGTGGTCGGGCTGCTGCACGAGGCGGGGCTTGCCTCGGCTTTCGCGCGGCCGCTCTCGGCGGGCGAACTCGCGGCCATGACCTGTTCGAAGGAGGTCGCCGCCGGCTTCGCCGTCAGCGAACGTTCGGTGGATACGCGCTGGGTGGCGGACAGGCTGACCGAGGCGCTCGCCGCCGCCCCGCGCCTGTCGCTCCGGACGGGTGTGCGGATCCTGGCCGCCGCGCCCGAGGAGTCCGAGGACGGCCCCTGGCGGATCGCCACCGATCCGCCCGAGGCGGGCGGGCGCTTCGATGCGGTGGTGAACGCGCTGTGGCACGGCCGCCCGGCGGTGGACGCCACCGCCGGCCTGCCCGACGCGGCGCCCTTCACCCAGCGCTACCGCGTGGCGCTGTTCGTGCGCACGGCACCCTCCGTCTCGGCGCGCGGGGCGGTCATCGCCGTCGGCCCCTTCGACGACGTGAAGGACTACGGCGGCGGGCGCTTCTACCTCTCCTGGTATCCCTCGGGGCTGCTCGTCGAGACCTTCTCCGACCGCGTGGCCGATCCGCCCCTGCCGGATCCCGCCAGCGTGATCGCCGGCACCCGGGCGGGGCTTGCGCCGCTGCTGCCCGCCGTCGCGGCGATTCTCGATCGGGCCGAGGAGGTGTCGGTCGGCGGCGGCTGGGTGTTCGCCCTCGGGCGCGGGTCGCTCGCCGATCCCGCCTCGGCGCTGCACCGGCGCGATGGCTTCGGGCTGCGCCGGCGCGGGCGCTACATCTCGGTGGATACCGGCAAGTATTCCACTGCCCCCTGGCTTGCCGGGCGCATCGCGCGGCTCCTGGCCGAGGGGGCATGAGCGGCCCGCCCGTCCTTGTCTGCGTTCCGGCCTTCCGCGGCGCGGAGGTGATCGGCGAGACGCTGCGCGCCATCCTTCGCCAGTCGGTGCCCGGCCTCCGCTGCCACGTCTCGGTGGATGGCGGCGATGCGGAGACGGCCGAGGCCTGCCGTCCCTTCCTCGCCGATCCGCGGCTGCGGCTGACGGTGCAGCCGCGCCGCCTCGGCTGGGCGGGCAATCTGAACGCGCTCTGGGCCGAGGCGCGCGAGGGCTACGCCATGTACTGGCAGCAGGACGACATGGCGGACGACCGCTACCTCGAACGCCTGCTCGCCGCGCTGGAAGCTGCGCCCGGGGCGGCGGTGGCCTACGCCGACGTGCAGTGGTTCGGCGCCCGCAGCGAGCGCGAGGAGTTCCCCTCCGTGCTCGGCCGCCCGCTCGAGCGCGCCGCCTTCATGGCCGAGGCGCAGCACTACCTGCCCTTCCGGGGCCTCGTGCGCGCCTCGGCGCTGCGCAAGGCCGGGCCGCTGCGCCTCACCCCGTACGATTCGGCGCTCGAGAATCTCGTGCAGGTCACGCGCTTCGCCCGCGTGGGCGAGCTTCTGCGCGTGCCGGGGCCGATCTACCTCAAGCGCGCGCATGCCGCCTCGGTGCACCGGGGGCATCTGTCCAAGCCGGCGGCGCAGCGCCGCGGCACCGGGGTGCTCCATGCGGCCGGGATGCTGGAAGCGGTGCTGGCCGCCGCCCCCGACGAGGCGACGGCGCAGCGCATCGCCCGCGCCCTGCTGCCCCGCGTCCTCAGGCCGGCGCCGGCACGCCTGCTCGA
>JANWXJ010000211.1 GCA_025055335.1 Acetobacteraceae bacterium | reverse complement strand
ATGTAGTCGAGGATGCCGGGGGCGGCGGCGCCGAAGATGGCGGCGACCGCGAGCGTGCCGGCCAGCGCGATCCAGCGGCGCACCCCGTCGGGGAACAGCGCGTAGACGAGATCGAAGGAGACGTCGTCGCGCTCGGGCACGAGGAGGGCGGCGGTCAGGAAGCCGCACCAGATCATCAGCAGCACCAGCACCTCGTCCGACCACAGGATCGGGCGGCCGATGGCGCGCATGAGGATCTGGGCCGCGAACAGCAGCAGGATGGCGGCGAACAGGATCGCCGCCAGCGCCTCCACCGCTCGCCGCGCGAGGCGGATCACGTCGCGTCGGCGAGGCGCTGCGCGAGGCCGGGCTGCCAGCGGGCCGTCAGTCCGTCGGCCTCGTACTGGCGGGCGACGGAAGCGCGGAAGGGCGCGAGGTCGGGGCTGGTGATGCGCAGGCCCTGGGCGCGGAAGAAGTCGAGCACGGCGTTCTCGTCGGCAAGGCGCTGCTGGTCGTTCCAGGCGGCGGTTTCCGTCGCGTGGCGGCGGAACACCTCCTGCTGGCGCGGCGTCAGCCGGTCCCACCAGGGCTTGGCGATGGCGTAGAACACCGGCTGAACGAGGTGGGAGGTGAGGATGACCTGCTGCGTCACCTCGTGGAAGTTGTTGGCGCGGGTGATGGCCACCGGGTTGTCCTGCCCGTCCACCGTGCCGTTCCTGAGCGCGAGATAGACCTCGGGGATCGCCATCGGCGTCGGGGTGAAGCCGAGCCCGCGCCCCAGCGCGACCCAACCGGGGCCGGGCGGCATGCGCACGCGCAAGCCGTTCAGGTCCGAGGGCTGCCGCGCATCGCGGAACTGCCGCAGATTGAGCTGCCGCGTGCCGAGATAGGTGACGGCGATGATCTCGATGCGCATGCGCTCGCGCACCGCTGCGATGTAGTCCTGCCCGAGCGGGCCGCGGAACACCGCCGAGACATGCGCCCAGTCGCGGAAGCCGTAGCCGGCCGAATAGGGGCCGAGTTCGGGGATCTGCTGGTCCACCTCGAAGGTGTTCATGGTGGACATCTCGACATTGCCGCGCTGCAGCGCCGGCACCTCCGTGCCCTGGCGGAACAGCGAGGAGTTCGGGTGCACCGACACCTGCACCTCCCCCGAAAGATCGCGCTCGATCCCCTCCTTGAAGCGGTTGAGCGCGAGCACGAGCCAGTCGCGGTCCTGCCCGGCGGTGGTGATGCGGAACTGCAGCGGCTGGGCGCGTGCCGGATGGGCGACGAAGGGCGCCGCGAGGGCGGCGCCGGCGAGCAGGCGGCGGGTGAGCATGGCGGTCATCCTTCGGGCTGGATCGTGACGGAGAACGTGCCGATGGGCGGGATCTCGGCGGTCACCTCGTCGCCGACCTTGAGGAAGGTGCCCTTCGGCGCGCCGACGCCCGCGGGCGTTCCGGTCAGCAGCACATCGCCCGGGTCGAGCGTCATGATTCGAGAGGCGATGGCGATCTGCTCGGCGACCGAGAAGATCATGTCCTTCGTCGAGCCGTCCTGCTTCTGCACCCCGTTCACCCAGAGGCGGAGCGGCACGTCCGACAGGTCCGGGATCGCGCGCGCGGGCACGAGGCGCGGCCCCATCGGGCAGCAGGTGTCGTTCGCCTTCCCGGCCACCCAGTCGAGCTTGTAGAAGGTCTCGGGCGCGCGGTTCTTGTCGCGCGCGGACATGTCGAGCGCGATCGTCCAGCAGGCGATGTGGGAAAGCGCCTCCTCCGCCCGCAGGTTGCGCGCGCGGCGGCCGATCACGGCGGCAAGCTCGATCTCCCAGTCGAAGGCGCTGGTGTCGAAGGGCATGCGCACCGTCGGCCCCGGCCCGACCACGGCGTTCCTCGGCGGCTTGAGGAAGAAGAACAGCCGCTGTGCCTCCTTCCTCGTGTCGGAGACACCCATCTCGGCGATATGGTCATAGTAGTTGGCGCCGGCGCAGAGCACCTTGCCGGGGTAGAGCAGCGGCGCGAGGCGCGGGCCCTCCACCCGATCCTCCTCCTGCACCCGCGCGGCGGCGGCATCGAGCGCCGGCAGCATCGCCTCCCACTCGGCGAACAGGCGGCCCACCTGCGCCACCGGCTTCGCGCCGACGCGCGCGAGCGAGGGGCGGAGCCGGTAGCAGCGCCCGTCCACCTCCAGCACGCCGACGGGGCGCCCGCCGAGGGCGAGCGTCGCGAGGGCCCACTCGATCCGCTTCGCCGGACGTTTCGCCACCCTGCCCCTCCGCTTCGCCTGATGGACGGAGGCGACCGGATTTTATAAACCCTGTCAAGCAACGATGATGGACGGCATCGCCCCGCGCTCCGAGGCCGAGCGCGCCTTCCAGGCGCTGCGCGCCGCGCTGCTTTCGGGCGAGTTCGCCCCGGGCGAGCGGCTGCTGCCGGCGGCGCTGCGCGCGCGCTTCGGCTTCGGCCTGACGCCTCTGCGCGAGGCGCTGATGCGGCTGGCGACAGAGGGCTTGGCGGAGGGCGAGGCGCAGCGCGGCTTCCGCGCCCCGCCGCTGTCGGCCGAGCTGGTGCGGGAGCTGATGGGCGCGCGGCGGGAGATCGAGGCGATCTGCCTCTCGCGCGCGATCCGCCGCGGCGATGCGGCGTGGGAGGCGGAGGTCCGCGCAACCTTCGCCGCCCTTGCGGCGACGCCGCTGCCGCGCGACCCGGACGACCTCTCCGCCGCAGCGCTGTGGGAGGAACGGCACCGCGCCTTCCACCTCGCGCTCGTGGCCGGCTGCGGCTCTCCGGTGCGGATCGGGCTGTGGCGGAACCTGTCGGACCGCACCGAGCGCATCCGCCGCCTGCGCCTGTTGCGCCGCCACGAGCAGGCGGCGGAGGTGCGCGACCTGAACGCCGAGCACCTTGCCATCCTGGAGGCCGCGCTGGCGCGGGACGAGGCGCTCGCGCTCGCGCGGGCGGATGCGCATCTCGCGGCGACCGAGGCGGCGGTGCTGGCGCTGCTCGCCCCCGCCTAGCGGGGCGCTTCCCGCCGCGGCATGCTGCGCGGCATGACACGACACGTCCTGCCGCTGCACGACCCGACCGGCGACGAGATCAAGACCACCACCTGCTACATGTGCGCCTGCCGCTGCGGCATCCGCGTGCATCTGCGCGGCGGGGAGGTCCGGCACATCGACGGCAATCCGGACCACCCGGTGAACCGCGGCGTGATCTGCGGCAAGGGCTCCGCCGGCGCGATGACGCATCGCTCGGCCGCGCGGCTCCGCGGGCCGCTGAAGCGCGTCGGGCCGCGCGGGTCGGGCGAGTTCGCCCCGATCACCTGGGAGGAGGCGCTGGCGACGGCGACGGAATGGCTGTCGGCCGTGCGGCGGAAGGACCCGAAGCGGCTTGCCTTCTTCACCGGGCGCGACCAGTCGCAGGCGCTTACGGGCTTCTGGGCGGCGCAGTTCGGCACGCCGAACTTCGCGGCGCATGGCGGGTTCTGCTCCGTCAACATGGCCGCGGCGGGACTCTACACCATCGGCGGCTCGTTCTGGGAGTTCGGCGAGCCGGACTGGGAGCACGCCCGCTATTTCCTGATGTTCGGCGTCGCCGAGGATCACGATTCGAACCCGATCAAGCTCGGCCTGTCGAAGCTGAAGGCGCGCGGCGCCAAGATCGTCTCGGTCAATCCGGTGCGGACGGGCTATTCCGCGATCGCCGACGAATGGATCGGCATCCGCCCCGGCACCGACGGGCTGTTTATTGGCGCCCTCATCCGCGAACTGCTGCTGGCCGACCGGGTGGATGGCGCGTTCCTCGCCGACTACACCAACGCGCCGTGGCTGGTGATCGAGGACCCGGGCGGCGCGACCGACGGGCTGTTCGCCCGCGACGAGGCCGGCCGCGTGCTGGCGCGGGACCGTGCGCGCGGCATCATCCCCGCCGACACGCCCGACCTCTCGCCCGTGCTGGTCGGGGAGGTGACGCTGCCGGACGGCCGGCGCGCGCGGCCGGTGTTCGAGAAGATGGCGGCCCGCTTCCTCTCGGGCGACTACGCGCCCGAAGCCGTCGCCGGGCGCACCGGCATCAGCCCCGAGCGCACGCGCCGGATCGCACGCGAACTCGCCGCGGCGGCGTTCGATGATCCGCCCGTCCTGCCGATCGCCTGGACCGACATCCACGGCCGCCGGCACGAGAGCATCACCGGCCGGCCCGTGGCGATGCACGCGATGCGCGGCATCAGCGCCCATGCCAACGGTTTCCACACCTGCCGGGCGCTGCACATCCTGCAGATGCTGCTTGGCGCCGTGGACAGGCCAGGCGCCTGGCGGCCGAAGGCGCCCTTCCCGCGGCCGATCCCGCCGGGGCCCGGGCCCGCCGGCAGCACGGTGGCGCCTGATGCGCCGATCGCGGGCAACCTCCTCGGCTTCCCGCAGGGCCCGGAGGATCTGCTGCTGGATGCGGAGAACAACCCCATCCGCATCGACCACGCCTTCTCCTGGGAGGCCCCGCTCGCCCTGCACGGCATGATGCACACCGTCATCGCCAACGCCGCCGACGCGAACCCCTACCCGATCGAGGTGCTGTTCCTGTTCATGGCCAACATGGCCTGGAACAGCGCGATGAACCCGCAAGCGACGATCGAGGCGCTGACGCGGAAGCGCGCCGACGGGGAATACGCGATCCCGAGGATCATCTACTCCGACGCCTATCTGTCGGAGACGGTCGCCTATGCCGACCTGATCCTGCCGGACACGACCTATCTGGAACGGTGGGACTGCATATCCCTGCTCGACCGCCCGATCGGCAGCGCGCACGGGCCGGGCGACGCGGTCCGCCGGCCGGTGGTGAAGCCCGATCGCGACGTCCGGCCCTTCCAGGAGGTGCTGATCGAACTCGGCGCTCGGCTCGGCCTGCCCGCCTTCGTCACGGAGGACGGCAGCCCGCGCTACCGCGACTACGCCGACTACATCGTGCACCACGAGCGCAGCCCGGGTGTGGGGCCGCTCGCCGGCTGGCGCGGCGTGGACGGGACGAAGACCGGCAAGGGCGAGCCGAACCCGGACCAGCTGCGCCGCTACATCGAGAACGGCTGCTTCTGGCGCCACGAGTGGCCGCCCGAGCAGGCCTGGATGCGCTTCGCCAACCGGGCGTATCTGGCGGCGGCGAAGGAGATGGGGCTGATCGGCTCCGACGCCCCGATCGTGCTGCAGATCTGGAGCGAGCCACTGGCGAAGTTCCGGCTCGCCGCGCTCGGGCACGGGGAGCGGCAGCCGCCCGAGCATCTGCGTGCGCGGCTCGCGCGACACTGCGACCCGCTGCCCTTCTGGCACGAGCCCGAGAGCAGCGGCGGGCTGCCGCTCTCGGCCGTCACGCAGCGGCCGATGCCGATGTACCATTCCTGGGGGACGATGAACCCCTGGCTGCGGCAGATCCTGGCCGACAACCGCCTCTACATGCACCGCGACACCGCGGCCGCGCTCGGCTTGCAGGAGGGCGAGTGGGTGGAGGTCGAAGGCCCGGGCGGGAGGGTGCGGGCGCGGCTCGCGACGCACTCGGGCGTCAACCGCGACACGGTGTGGACGTGGAACGCCATCGGCAAGCGCGCCGGCGCATGGCGCCTGACGGAGGACGCGCCGGAGCCCGAGCGCGGCTTCCTGCTGAACCACGCGATCCCGGAATGGCTGCCGACGCAGGAGGGCTTCCGCCTCTCGAACAGCGATCCGGTGACCGGCCAGGCCGCGTGGTACGACCTGCGCGTGCGCGTCACCCGCGCCGGGGTGCCGGGCCCCTCGCCGCGCTTCGAGCCGCTGCGCGAGCCGCCACTGATGCCGCCGCGGCCGCCGATCCTGCGCGCCTACCACGGAGCACCCCGCCCCTTCGCGAGCGACCGCGCATGACCTCGCTTCCCGGGACGACGGGCCGCAAGCTCGGCCTCGTGATCGACCTCGACACCTGCGTCGGCTGCCATGCCTGCGCGACGGCGTGCAAGTCCTGGAACGGCAGCGGGATGAGCGGGCCGCTGTCCGACATCAACCCGCATTCCGCCGGGATCGAGGGCGTGTGGTTCAACCGCGTCCATTCCTACGAGGCGGGCGAGGGCGAGGGCAGCCGCACCGTGCACGTCCCGCGCTCCTGCCTGCATTGCGAGACGCCGGACTGCGTCACCGTCTGCCCGACCGGCGCGTCCTACAAGCGGGCCGAGGACGGGATCGTGCTGATCGACCACGACATCTGCATCGGCTGCCAGCTCTGCGCCTGGGCCTGCCCCTACGGCGCGCGCGAGTTCGACGAACCAGAGGGGGTGATGAAGAAATGCACCCTCTGCGTGGACCGCATCTACAACCAAGCGATGCCGGCAGCCGAGCGCGTGCCGGCCTGCGTCTCCGCCTGCCCGACGCGGGCGCGGCATTTCGGAGACCTTGGCGACCCGGAGAGCGAGGTGTCCCGGCTGGTGGCCGAGCGCGGCGGCGTCGCGCTGGCGCCCGAACTCGGCTACGCGCCGGTCAACCGCTACCTGCCGCCGCGCGACCCGAGGCGCTTCGATGCCGCGCCGGCGAAGGATCCGGCGCCGCTGCCATCGCAGATCCAGAACCCGCTGCTGCGCTGGCTGGACCGGGTGCTGTCGCGATGAAGCCGGCCGCCTCGATCGTCGTGTTCACCACGCTGTCCGGCGCGGGCTACGGGCTGCTGTTCTGGCTTGCGGTGCTTCGCCCCGCCGGGCTGGTGCCGCAGAGCGCCTGGTTCGGGGTGCCGGTGCTGCTGCTGGCGCTGGCGCTCGTGACGGCAGGGCTGCTGTCCTCGCTGCTGCATCTCGGGCGGCCGGAGCGCGCGTGGCGCGCGCTGTCGCAGTGGCGGTCATCCTGGCTGTCTCGGGAGGGTGTGGCGGCCGTCGCCACCTTTCCGCCGGCGATCCTGTTCGGGCTGGCGATGCTGGCGGGCAGAGACGGCCTCGCGCTCGTCTTCGGCCTGCTGGCGGCGGCGGGCGCTGCGGCGACGGTGTGGTGCACGGGGATGATCTACGCATCGCTGAAGCCGGTTCGCGAATGGCACCTGCCGCTCGTCGCCCCCGGCTACCTCGTGTTCGGCGCCTTCACCGGCGCGGCGCTGCTGGTGCCGCCGTCGGCGCTGGCCGGGCGCGGGGCCGGGGTGGCGCTGCTCGCGGCCGTGCTGGCGGCCGTGGCGCTTGCCGTGAAGCGCGCCTTCTGGGCGGCCGCGGATGCGGCGCCGGCGCCGGCCGGCCTCGCGTCCCTCACCGGGCTCGGGCGGTTCGGCACCGTGCGCCCGCTCGATCCGCCGAACGCCGGGACGGCCTATCTCATGCGCGAGATGGGCTTCCGCATCGCGCGCGCCCACGCGGCCAGGCTGCGGCGGATCGTCGTGCTCGGCGGGTTCCTGGCGCCGGCCCTCCTCCTTGCCGCCGCAGCCGCCGTGCCGGGAGCCTGGGCCGCGCTGCCGGCGCTGCCCGCAGCCGCAGCGGCCCTGGGCGGCATGCTCGTCGAGCGCTGGTTGTTCTTCGCCGAGGCCACCCACACCGTCGCCGCCTACTACCGCGGCTGAGGCCGCGACGCGGCATTTGTCCGGACATCGCAACCGCCGTATACAGGCCGCAAAGGCTTCGGGAGAGACGCATGACGGACAGCCTCGGCTGGCGCAGGAAGTTCGGGGTGATCGCGCCATCCACCAACACCTCGGTGCAGCCGGAGTTCGACCGGATGCGCCCGGCCGGCGTGACCAACCACTTCTCCCGCATCCTCATCCCGAACATCAGCATCGCGAGCGACGCCGATTTCGAGCGGCTGATGGAGAACATCCGCGCCACCATCATGGACGCTGTGGATTCGGTGATGACCGCCGAGTGCGACTACCTGGTGATGGGCATGTCGGCCGAGACCTTCTGGGACGGGCTGCAGGGCTCGATCGCGCTGCAGAAGCGGATCGAGGCGCGCGCGGGCGTGAAGATCGCGATGGGTTCGGATGCCTGCCGCGCCGCGCTCGCCGCCTACGGCGGCGTGAAGCGGATCGCCGTCCTCACCCCTTACATGCCGGTGGGCGACAGGCAGGTGGCCCGCTTCTTTGCCGATTGCGGATTCGAGGTGGTGCGCATCAAGGGGCTGAAATGCCCGAGCCCGGTCGCGATCGCACACGTGCCGGAAACGACGCTGCGGGATGCGGTCATCGCGCTCGACGGCCCGGATGTGGACGCGGTCGTGCAGGTGGGCACCAACCTCGCCATGGCGCGCGTGGCGGCCATCGCCGAGTTCTGGCTCGGCAAGCCGGTGGTGGCGATCAACACCGCCACCTACTGGTGGGCGCTGCGGCAGAACGGCATCGCCGACCGCGTCGAGGGCTTCGGCGCGCTGCTGGAGCGGTTCTGAGCCATGGCCCCGCGCGACACGCCGGGCCCCGGCAAGCCGAAGGCGCCGCTCTATCAGAGGATCGAGACGCTGCTGCGCGAGGCGATCGCGGAAGGCCGCTACCCGGTCGGCGGGCTGCTGCCGACGGAGGCGGAGCTGTGCGAGACGCTGCGCGTTTCCCGCCACACGGTGCGCGAGGCGCTGCGCCGCCTGAAGGACGCCGGACTCGTGGAGCGGCGGCAGGGCGCTGGCACCGTCGTCATCGCCCGCACGCCGGAGCGCGTGTTCGTGCAGACGGTGCGCGACATCTCCGGCCTGTTCCAGTTCGCCGCCGACACCGTGCTGCATCTGCGCTCGGCCCAGCTCTCGCCCCTCTCCGAGGAGGATGCCGAGCCCTGCGGCGCGGCGGCGGGGGAGCGCTGGCTGCGCTGCGAGGGCGAACGCCGCACCCGCGACGGCCGCCCCATCGGCCCGGTGACGGCGCTTGTCGCGCCGCGCTTCGCCGCCGTCGCCGCCGCCCTGCCCGAGACGCTGACGGCGCCGATCTACTCCTACGTGGAGAAGCGCTTCGGCGTGCCTGTCGCCGAGGTGGTGCAGGAGATCTCGGCCGGGCCGATGCCCGCCGCTTTCGCTCCGCTGTTCGGCAAGAAGGGGCGGCCGGTCGGCATGCGCTTCGTCCGCCGCTACCTGGATGCGGCGGGCGAGGTGATGCTCGTCTCCTTCAACTGGCATCTGGCCGAGCGCTTCACCTACCTGACGCGCCTCAAGCGCGGCGAGGCCTGATCGGGGTTTGACCCCGGCACGCCGGGGGCCTAGCATTTGTCCGGACAACACGGAGGCTCCATGGCGTCCTTCCGCTGGCCCGGCGATGCGCGGCTCGCCCTCTCGATCGTCGTGAACGTCGAGGAGGGGGCGGAAATGTCGCTCCGCGACGGCGACAAGGGGCCGGAGCCGGTGGACGAGCTCGGCGTGGCGCTGAAGGCGCCGGTCCGCAACTTCGGCAACGAGAGCAACTACGACTACGGCATCCGCGCGGGCGCTCCGCGCGTGCTGGCCCTGCTGGGCCGCTTCGGCGTGCGCGCCACCTTCACCGCCGCCGCCCTCGCCCTCGAGCGCGCGCCCGATCTCGCGCGCGCCATCCCGGCCGGCGGACACGAGGCCTGCGCCCATGGCTGGCGCTGGGTGCACCAGTTCAGGCTCGGCGAGGAGGGCGAGCGCGACTTCGTGCGCAAGGCGACCGAGAGCATCGCCGCCACCACGGGCCAGCGGCCGCTCGGCTGGCTGTCGCGCTACCTGCACACGCCGCATCTGCGCGCGACGCTGGCCGCGCTCGGCTACCTCTACCACATGGACGACTACTCGGACGACGTTCCGCGCTGGGATGTGGTGGACACCAGCGCCGGATCGCGCGCCATCGTCGTACTGCCCTACGCGCTCGACACCAACGACATGAAGATGTGGCTCGCGCCCGCCTACACGCCGCGGGAGTGGCTCGACTACGCCATCGCCACCTTCGACTGTCTGTGGGAGGAGGGAGGCTCGGCGCCGCGCATGATGTCGCTCGGGCTGCATCTGCGGATCATCGGGCGGCCCGGGCGGATCTGGGCCTTCGAGCGTTTCCTGCAGCACGCCGCCGCCCGCCGCGGCGTGTGGCTTGCGCAGCGCGCCGAGATCGCGCGCGCCTTCGCCGCCGCGGTGCCGCCGCCGGCGGAGCCTTCGGCGTGCTGAGGCTGCTTGCCCGGGTGTCGCTGTTCGGCGCCTGGGCGGGCGGCGCGCTGATGCTCGCCTCGGCGCTGCTGGTCGCGGCCGATGTGCTGGCGCGCAACGCCTTCGCCGCCGCGCCCTTCGCCTCGCTGGAACTCTCGCGCTACGCCTTCGCCGCCGCCATCGCCTTCGGCATGGCGCATGCGCTGGTGGCGCGGGCGCATATCCGTATCGATGTGCTGCACCGCCTGCTGCCGCGCCGATGGCACGGGCCGCTGGATGTGCTGGCGCTCGGCGCGATGGCGCCGCTCGCCAGCCTGTTCGCGTGGCATGCCTGGGAGGTGGTGCGGGAAAGCGCCCGGCTCGGGGCGGTGTCGAACAGTCCGCTCGCCGTGCCTCTGCCCTGGCCGCAGGGCGTCTGGGCGGCAGGCTTCACGTGGTTCGCCGCCGTCTCCTGGGTGCTGCTCGCGTGGGCGCTGCTGGCGCTTCTCCGCCGGCGGCACGGCGAGGTCGCCGCGATCGGCGGCATGCCGGGCCTGTCCGAGGAGATGCCGGGGTGATCGGCGTCTCGGCCGCGCTGCTCCTGATCCTGGTCGGGCTCGGCATCCCGGTCGCGGCGGCGCTGTTCTTCCTCGGGGTGATTCTCGGCGATCTCTACGCCTTCCTGCCGCCGCTGCCGGCGCTCGGCGACATCGCCTGGTCCACCTCGACAGAGTTCCTCCTCATCTCGGTGCCGCTGTTCATCCTGATGGGGGAGGTCCTGCTGCGCGCCGGCATCGCCGGGGACATGTACCGCGCGCTCGCGCCGCTGCTCGCGCGTGTCCCGGGCGGGCTGATGCACACCAACATCGCCTCCTGCGCGCTGTTCGCCGCCACATCTGGCTCCTCGGTCGCCACCGCCGCGACCATCGGCACGGTGGCGATGCCGAACCTCGACCGCTACGGCTACGGTCGCGGCCTGTTCCTCGGCTCGATCGCGGCGGGCGGCACGCTCGGCATCCTGATCCCGCCGTCCATCAACATGATCCTGTACGGCGTGCTGGCGGAGGTGTCGGTCGGTGCGCTGTATCTCGCGGGGCTGCTGCCGGGCGTGCTGCTCGCGCTGCTGTTCTCTGGCACCGTGGCCCTCGCCTGCCTGCTGCGGCCCGCCCTCGGCGGAACGCGGGTCCGGCCGGCGCCGGGGCCCGGGCTTGCGCGGGCGCTGCTGCCGGTCGGCGCCCTGTTCCTGCTCGTGGTCGGCTCGATCTACGCCGGCTTCGCTACCCCGACCGAGGCGGCGGCGCTCGGGCTGCTCGGCGCGCTGGCGCTCGCTGCGCAGCGCCGCGCCCTATCGCCCGCCGCGCTGCTCGCGGCCTTCGAGGGCGCGATGAAGACCACCGCGATGGTGATGCTGATCGTGCTCGCGGCCTATTTCCTGAACTTCGTGATGGTGAACATCGGGCTGACGCGGGCGGTTGTCGGTCTCGTGCAGGATCTCGGCTGGCCGCCGCTTGCCGTGCTGCTCGCGATCGTCCTGCTCTACCTCGTGCTCGGCTGCTTCATGGACACGCTGTCGCTGATGATCGCCACCACACCGGTCGTCGTGCCGATCGTGGCGGCGCTCGGCTACGATCCGCTGTGGTTCGGCGTGCTGTTCATGATCCTGATCGAGGCGGCGCTGATCACCCCCCCGGTCGGGATGAACCTGTTCGTCGTGCAGGCGGTACGCGGCGGCGGCGAGTTCCGCGAGGTGGCGATCGGCGCCCTCCCCTTCCTGCTCGCGATGCTCGCGATGATCGCGCTGCTGATCGCAGCACCAGGGCTTGCCCTGTTCCTGCCGTCGCTCGCGCGCGGCGGCTGAGTGCCACGTCGGAGAAGGAGACGGACCATGGGCTTCAGGACATTCGCCGCCGCCGGCGGCCTCGCGCTGCTTGCTGGCGCCGCATCGGCGCAGACCATCCCCGAGACGCGGATCACCGTGCTCGGCAATCTCGGCATCACTACCCAGAGCCGGACGCTCGAGGCGCCGTTCTGGAACACCACGATCCGAGAGGTGTCGGGCGGGCGCATCCAGGCGAACTTCCGCCCCTGGAACGAGGCCGGGCTGCGCGGCCCGGAGGTGTTCCGCATCCTCGCGCGCGGGCAGGCGAACATCGCCACCGCCCAGCTCGGCCACCACGCGGGCGACGCCGCGATCAACGACGGAAACGACCTCGCCGGCCTCACCTCCTCCTTCGAGGAGTTCCGCCGCGTCACCGACGCCTTCCGCCCCGTGCTGACCCGCTTCTACGAGGAGCGCCTCGGTCTCACCCCCCTCACCTTCCAGTCCTTCCAGTCGCAGGTGATCCTCTGCCGCACGCCGATGGCGAACGGTCTCGCCGACCTGCGCGGGCGGCGCGTGCGCACCTCGGGCGCGAGCCAGGGCGACTTCGTCGCCTATTTCGGCGGCACGCCCGTGGACATGGCCTTCGGCGAGGTGCAGCAGGCCCTGGCCCAGGGCACGATCGACTGCGCCATCACCGGCACGCTCGGCGGCTATACGGCCCGCTGGACGGAGTCGGCGCGCGCGGTGTTCACCCTGCCGATCAACTACGGGGCGGGGGCGACGGTTGCGAACCTGCAGTGGTGGCGGAGCCTGCCGGAGGTGACGCGCACGCTGCTCGCCACCCAGCTCCGCGCGCTCGAGGACCGGATGTGGGCGCTCAATGCCGAGGAGGACGCGATGGGCATCGCCTGCCTGACCACCGGCCCCTGCCCGCTCGGCCAGCCCGCCGGCCTGACCAGGATCGATCCGACGCCGGCCGATGCCGAGGCGCGGCGGCGCGCCATGCTCGAGCGCGTGCTGCCGGCCTGGGCGGCGCGCTGCGGCGCGGAGTGCGTGCGCGAGTGGAACGCGACCGTCGGCCGCGTCGTCGGCCTCGAGGCGCGGGCCGGCTCGTGACGGGGGATCCCCGCCCGGAGCCGGAGGCCTTCGAGGCGGCGCTCCGGGCGGCGCTCGCCGAGGCGGCGGCGGCGCCGGATGCCGAGGCGGCGCTGCATGCGCTGGCCCGGGTGGCGCATCGCTGCCTCGGCGATCCGCGCGCGGAGGTGCGGCCGGGCGAGCGCGACTACCGCATCGCCGGCGTGCTCCTGATCACGCCCGACCGGCGCTACAACATGCTGGTCGGGAATGTCGGCTTCCCGCCCGAACAGCGGCGGCTGATGATCCCGATCGGCTGGAACCACCCTGGCCGCGTGGTGGCCACCGGCGCGCCGATCCTGATCCGCGACACCGACGCCGAAGGCGGCCGCTTCCGCCAGTTCCTGAAATCCTCGCGCATGGGATCCTCGGTCTACGCGCCGATCCGGAGCGGCGGCGAGGTGGTCGGCCAGATCGTCGCCGCCGCGCAGGCGCGCTTCTGCTACGCCGAGGCCGATCTTGCCCGGCTCTGCCTGCTCGCCGAGGCGGCCGCGCTCGCCTGGCGCGCGGCGGGGGGGGCCGCCTGGCTTGCCGCCGACTACCCCGCCCCCGATGCATGGCGCGCCGAGGAGCATGTGCGCGGCGAGGCGATCGCATGAACGCCCCCGACATCGAGGGCGCCTTCGCCCTGCACGCGGCGCGCACGCGCTTCGCCGACATCCCCCCGCTTGCGGTGGCGAAGGCGAAGACCTTCCTGCTGGACACGCTCGGCGTCGGGCTCGCCGGCCGGGCGGGGGCGGATCTCGAGGCGGTGTCTCGCCTCGCCGCCCGGTGGGGGCCGGGCGATGAGGCGACCTCCTGGCGCGACGGCGCGCGGCTCTCGGCCGGATCGGCGGCGATCGTCAACGCCTATCTGATCCATTGCCTCGAGTTCGACTGCGTGCACGAGGGGGCGGTGGTGCATCCGATGGCCACCCTGGTCTCGGCGCTGTTTGCCTGGGCGGAGCGCGAGGCGACGGAGGGGCGGCCGGTGGACGGGGCGCGGTTCCTCGCCGCCCTGGCGGTCGGCGTCGATGTGGCGGCGCTGATCGGCGTTGCCACCGACAGCCCGGTGCGCTTCTTCCGCCCCGCCACCGCCGGGGGCTTCGGCGCGGTGGCGGCGATCGCGAACCTCGCGGGCTTCGACGCCGAGACGACGCGGAGCGCGCTCGGCCACATGTACGGGCAGACGAGCGGCACGCTGCAGCCGCATCTCGAGGGCTCGCCGCTGCTCGGGCTGCAGATCGGCTTCAACGCGCGCGGCGCGATCTGCGCCGCCGACCTTGCCGCCGCCGGCATGCCCGGCCCGCGCGAGGCGCTCTCGGGCCGCTACGGCTATTTCGCGCTGATGGAGGGCGGCTCCTGCCGCCCCGAGCGGATCGCCGAACGGCTCGGGCGCGAGTGGCAGGTCGCGCGGCTTGCGCACAAGCCCTATCCTTCGGGGCGGCTGACGCATGGCGTGGTGCACGGGCTGCGCGCGCTGATGGCCGCGCACGGCTTCACCGCCGAGGATGTGGCGGAGGTGGTGGCGACCGTGCCGCCGCTCGTCCTGCGGCTGGTCGGCCGGCCGCTCCGGCCTCGGCCGGCCGCGAACTACGCCAAGCTCTGCCTGCCCTTCGTCGCCGGGGTGTATCTCGCGAAGGGGCGCTGCGACGTGCCGGATTTCCTCGGTGCGGCGCTGGCCGACCCGGAGGTGCATCGCCACGCCGCCAAGGTCCGCGTGGTGCAGGACGACAACCCGGACGAGAACGCCCTGTCCCCGCAGCGGATCGCGGTGCGCCTGTCCTGCGGCGCGCGGCACGAGGTGCTGCTGCCGGTGGTGTATGGCCATCCCGATGCGCCGCTGTCGGAGGCGGAGAACGAGGAGAAGTTCCTCCGCTGCTGTGCCCATGCCGGGATCGGGCGGCAGCAGGCGGAGGCGATCCGGGATCTCGTCGCGCGGGCGGAGCGCGTGCCCGACGTGTCGGCGATCGTGCGGGCGCTTGTGCCCCGCGGTTGACCGCCCGCGACGCGGCGCTGTAAATGTCCGGACAAATAGCAACGGGAGACGCCGTCATGGACATCCACGCCCCCGCCGCCGAGGCCGAGGCGGAGATCCTGGACGCGATCGAAAAGTGGCTGGCCCGCGACGTGCGCCCGCATGTGCTGCGGCTCGACCACGCCGACGAATACCCGCAACAGATGGTGGAGCAGATGAAGGCGCTCGGCCTGTTCGGCGCCACCATCCCGCAGGAATACGGCGGGCTCGGGCTCTCGGCCACCACCTACGCGAAGATCGTCGAGAAGATCGCAGAGACCTGGATGTCGCTCACCGGCATCTTCAACTCGCACCTCATCATGGCAGCCTGTGTGGCGCGCATGGGCACGCCGGAGCAGAAGGCCTACTGGCTGCCGAAATTCGCCTCGGGCGAGATCCGCGGCGGCCTCGCGCTCACCGAACCCGACGCCGGCACCGACCTGCAGGCGATCCGCACCCGCGCCCGGCGCGAGGGCGACCACTACGTGGTGAACGGCACCAAGACCTGGATCTCCAACGGCATCCACGGCAGCTGCTTCGCCCTGCTCGTCAAGACCGACCCCGAGGCCGAGCCGCGCCACAAGGGCATGAGCATGTTCCTGGCCGAGAAGGGGCCCGGGTTCCGCGTGTCGAGGAAGCTCGAGAAGCTCGGCTACAAGGGGATCGATTCCGCCGAACTCGTGTTCGAGGACTACCGCATCCCGGCCGACAGGCTGATCGGCGGTGTGGAGGGGCGCGGCTTGCAGGCCGCGCTCTCCGGGCTCGAACTCGGGCGCATCAACATCGCCGCGCGCGGCTGCGGCATCGCCTCGGCGGCGCTGAAGGATTCCGTGCGCTACAGCCAGATCCGGCGCACCATGGGCAAGCCGATCTGCGAGCACCAGGCGATCCAGCTCAAGCTCGGCGAGATGGCGACGAGGCTGCAGGCGGCCCGGCTGCTGACCTACGACGCCGCCCGCGCCTATGATGCCGGCGAGCGCTGCGACATGGAGGCCGGCATGGCGAAGTACTTCGCCTCCGAGGCGGCGGTGGAGAACAGCCTGGAGGCGATGCGCATCCACGGCGGCTACGGCTATTCCAAGGAATACCACATCGAGCGCTACTTCCGCGACGCCCCCCTGATGTGCATCGGCGAAGGCACGAACGAGATCCAGCGCATCATCATCGCCCGCCAGCTCATCGCGCGGAACCCGGCGTGACCCTTCCGCTCGCCGGCCTCAGGATCGTCTCGGTCGAGCAGTACGGCGCCCTGCCGCACGGCACGATGCATCTCGCCGACCTCGGCGCCGAGGTGATCCGCATCGAACCGCCCGACGACGGCTCCGGCTTCCCGGGCGACATGGCGCGCCACACCGGCGGCTTTCCCCTCGGCGCCAACGACAGCCAGTTCTACCAGACCTTCAACCGCAACAAGCGCGCGATCACGCTCGACCTCGCCTGCGAGGAGGGGCGCGCCGTGCTGCACCGCCTTGTCCGCGCTGCGGATGCGGTGGCCAACAACCTGCGCGGGGACCTGCCGGCGCGCCTCGGGCTCGACTACGCGGCGCTGTCGGCGGCGAAGCCCGCGATCGTCTGTCTCCACCTCTCCGGCTACGGGCGCGACAATGCCCGCGCCACCTGGCCGGCCTACGACTACCTGGCCCAGGCCGAGGCCGGCTACGCCATGCTGACCGGCGAGCCGGAGGGGCCGCCGACGCGCGCGGGGCTCTCGCTCGTGGACATGATGAGCGGGCTTACCGCCGCGCTCGCCCTGCTCGCCGCCGTGATCGGCGCGCGCGCGACCGGCCGGGGGCGGGATGTGGACGTCTCGCTCTACGATGTGGCGATGGCCAACCTGAACTACACCGCCACCTGGTACCTGAACGACGGCTTCGCGGTGCCGCGGCGGCCGCGCGGGGGCCATCCCACGGTGGTGCCCTGCGAGATGTTCCCCACCGCCGACGGGCACCTGTTCGTGATGTGCATCAAGCCCGCCTTCTTCGCCCGCTTCTGCGAGGCCCTCGGCCTGCCAGACCTGCCGGGCGACCCGCGCTTCGCGAGCTTCGAGGCGCGGCTTGCCAACCGCGACGCGCTTGTCGCCCTGCTCGATCCGCCGATGCGCGCGCGCGGCACGGCGGAGTGGCTCGCGATCCTCGGCGGGAGGGTGCCGGTCGCGCCCGTGCTCGACCTTGCGCGCGCCCTCGACAACCCCTTCTTCCGCGACCGCGGCGGCGTCGTCTCCGCCCCGCACCCGGCCCGCCCCGATCTCAAGCTGGTGGCGAACCCGATCCGCCTCGACGGTGCCACCCTTCCCGCCCGCGCTGCCCCGGGCTACGGCGCCGATACCGAGGCGGTGCTGTCCGAGGCCGGGTTCCGGGCCGAGGAGATCGCCGCCCTGCGCGCGCGCAAGGTGATCGGATGAAGCTCGAAGGGATACGCGTCCTCGACCTCTCGCTGTTCCTGCCCGGGCCCTACCTCACGCAGGTGATGGCCGACCACGGCGCGGAAGTGATCAAGCTGGAACCGCCCGGCGGCGAGCCGGTGCGCGAGGTGGGGCCGCGCCAGGGCGGGCATTCCGTGTGGTTCCGCAACACCCATCGCGGCAAGCGCTCGATCAGCCTCGACCTCAAGACCGAAGCCGGACGCGCGGCCTTCTTCGAGCTTGCCGACACGGTGGACGTGATCGTGGAGGCCTTCCGCCCCGGCGTCGCCGCCCGGCTCGGCATCGCGCCCGATGTGGTGCGCGCGCGCAACCCGCGCCTCGTGTGGTGCTCGATCTCCGCCTTCGGGCAGACCGGCCCGGAGCGCGACCGGCCGGCGCATGACCTCGCGGTGGAGGCGCTCGCCGGCACCCTCTCCTGCAATCTCGGGCAGGACGGCAGGCCGACGCACCCGAATGTGCCGGTGGCGGACGTGACGGCCTCGCTCTTCGCGCTGTCGGCCGTGCTGATGGCGCTGCTGCGGCGGGAGAGGACGGGCCGCGGCGACACCATCGACATCGCGATGTTCGACTCCGCGCTCGCGTGGCTGCCGAACGCCACCGGCACCCTCTTCGCCACCGGCCGCCCGCCCGAGGTGAAGCAGGAACGCCAGTGGGGCGGCGGCTCCTTCTACAACATCTACGAGACGAAGGACGGGCGCTTCGTCGTGCTCGGCGGATCGGAGCACAAGTTCGTGCACAACCTGCTCACCGACCTCGGCCGGCCCGACCTGATCGAGGCGGGCAGCGCCCCGCCCGGCCCCGCGCATGAGCCGGTGAAGGCCTTCCTGCGCGAGACCTTCCGCCGCCGCACCCGCGACGAGTGGGAGGAGTGGTTCCGCGGCCGCGACGTGTGCTTCGCCCCGCTGCTCGACCTCAAGGAGGCCTTCGACCATCCGCAGACCGCTGCGCGCGGCATGCTCTTCCGCGACGAGGAGGGGAATCTGCACATCGGCACGCCGATCCGCTTCGCCGAGGAGCCGGGGCGGCCCTCCACCCGGCTGCCCGCGCTCGGCGAACACACGGCGGAGGTGCTGGCCGAGGCGCGCGCCCTCACATCGCGCGCCTGATCGCCGCCCATTCCTCCGCCAGCCGGCCGCGGTGTTCGGGCGCGGCGACGGCGATCAGCCGCTCGGCGCGGGTGTCGAGGTCGGTGTGGCGGAGATCGGCGATGCCGTGTTCCGTCACCACCACATCCGCATCGGCGCGGGTGACGGCGACAGGCGTGGCGCGCGGCAGGGCGGCGACGATGCGCGAGGCGCCGCCCCCGCCCGTCGCGAGCAGCGTGACGAGCGAACGCCCGCCCGGCGAACGCCGCGCGCCGCGCGCGAAATCCGCCGCCCCGCCATGGCCGGACACCTGCCGCCCGCCGATCACCTCGCTGTTCGTCTGGCCGAACAGGTCCACCTCGACGGCGCTGTTGACGGCGACGAAGTTCGGGATGGCGGCAAGCCGCAGGATGTCGTGCGTGTGGCCGACGGGCCGCCACGCGATCCGCCCTTCCTCGGCGAGTTCGGCCACACGCGCGGCGGAGCCGAGCCACACCCCGGCGGTGGCGCGAAGCGCCGCGCCCGAGCGCAGCAGATCGAGCCCGGCATCGGCGATCAGGCCCGCATGCAGCACGAGCCGCCTATGAGAGGAGAGCGCCCGCAGCACCGCCGACGCCGCCGGGCCGATCCCGGCCTGCACCGTGTCGCCGTCGCGGATCAGAGATGCCGCATGCGCCGCCATCGCGGCGAAGGCCGCCGACGCCGGCGGCTCCGGCAGATCCGGCAGGGGCGAGGGCCCCTCCACGAGGGCGGAGAAACGGTCGGCGGGCAGCACCACGCCATCCGGCACGAAGGGCAGCGCGGGATCCACCACGCCGACAAGCTCCGCCCCGCTGGAAAACAGCGCCGGCGAGAAGTCGTGCGCAAGGCCGAGCGAGACGAGGCCGCCGCGCGGCGGCGCGACGCGGAAGATCGCCACCTCCCGCCGCGCCGGCCCGGCGAGCCAGGCGTAGGCGTCGGAGTAGTGCAGCGGCCGGTGGCGCACGCGGCCGGCGGCGAAGCCTGCGCGCAGTTCGGGGGAGAGGAAGATCGTCTCGACCGTCAGGCCGGGTGCGAGAGCGGCCATGTCGCGCCCGAGCACGCCCGGCACCCAGACGCCGGCGATGGAGGAGCCGGCGAGCGCTTCGGGCCGTGCGGCGAGCGCATCGAGCAGCGCGTCCGGCTGGCCCGCGCAGCCGGCCACATACAGCCTCCGCCCCGGCCGCAGCGCGGCGGCGAAGGCGGCGGGCGTCGTCAGGGCAGGTTGCGCTGCCGGCATGGGCCTGCCATTGTCCGGACAAGTTCCGAGATGTCCAGCCTCACCGAACGCCTCGTGCTGCTGCTGCGCCGCCCGGTGGAGGAAGCCGACCGCGCGCGCGCGGCGCTGCATCTGCTCGACTGGCTCGGCGCGGCCGCGGCGGGCGCGGCCCGGCCGGAGGGCGGGCCCTTCCG
>JANWXJ010000134.1 GCA_025055335.1 Acetobacteraceae bacterium | reverse complement strand
CGAGCGCCAGGCCTTGCAGCGCGGCCGTCCGATCGGCGCGCGCCCCGGCGCGCTCGGCGGCGGCGCGAGGCTCGCTCTGCTGGAGACGCTCCGCGCCGCCGCCCCCTGGCAGCGCCTGCGCCCCAAGGGACCGGGCCGCATCGCCATCCGCCGGCAGGACTTCCGCATCCGCCGCTTCAAGCACCACGCCGAGACGACGACGATCTTCGCCGTGGACGCCTCCGGCTCCGCCGCCCTCGCCCGGCTTGCGGAAGCCAAGGGCGCGGTCGAACTGCTGCTTGCCGAGTGCTACGTGCGGCGCGACCGCGTCGCGCTCATCGCCTTCCGGGGCACGAAGGCCGAGCTTCTGCTGCCGCCCACCCACTCCCTCGTGCGGGCGAAACGGTCTCTCGCGGCCCTGCCGGGCGGCGGCGGCACGCCGCTCGCGTCGGGGATCGAAGCCGCGCATCTCCTGGCCGGGCAGGAGCGCCGCGCCGGCCGCACGCCGCTCGTGGTGCTGCTGACGGACGGCCGCGCCAACATCGCCCGCGACGGCGCGCCCGGCCGCCCGCAGGCCGAGGCCGACGCGCTCGCCGCCGCCAGGCTTCTCGGCGCCGCCGGCATCGGCCTGCTGCTGGTGGACACCTCGCCCCGCCCCTCGCCCTTCGCGCAGACCCTCGCGCGCGAGGCCGGCGGCCGCTACCTCGCGCTGCCGCAGCCCGGCTCCGGCGCGCTGCAGCGCGCGGTGCAGGAGGCGGCCGGTGGCTGACCGTCCGCTCTGGCGCATCGAGGGCCGCGACTGGCCCAACCGCGAGGCGAGCCGCTTCATCGAGACGCCCGACTTGACCTGGCATGTGCAGGTGATGGGCCGCGGCCCCGTGGCGCTGCTGCTGCACGGCACCGGCGCGGCGACGCATTCCTGGCGCGGCCTCGCGCCGCTGCTCGCATCCCACTTCACCGTCGTCGCGCCCGACCTGCCCGGCCACGGCTTCAGCACCATGCCGCGGCGGCATCTGCTGTCGCTGCCCGGCATGGCCGGAGCCATCGCGCGGCTCTGCGCCGCGCTCGGCGTCGCGCCCGACATCATCGTCGGCCACAGCGCCGGTGCCGCGGTCGGCGCGCGGCTGTGCCTCGACGGGCTCGCAGCGCCCTCGCGCCTCATCGCGCTGAACGGCGCGCTGCTGCCGCTCTCTGGCTTCGCCGGGCAGGTGTTCTCGCCGCTGGCAAGGCTTCTGGCGGGCGTGCCCTTCGTGCCCTGGATGGCCGCCTGGATGGCCGCCGACAAGTCCGCCGTGCATCGGCTGCTCGCCGACACCGGCTCCACGCTCGATCCGCAGGGCCTCGAGTTCTACGCGCGGCTGTTCCGCCGCCCAGGCCACGTCGCCGGCACGCTCGGCATGATGGCGGCGTGGGATCTGCCCGCGCTTGCCCGCGACCTGCCGCGCCTTGCCCCCGCGCCGCTCCTCGTGGTGGGGGAGCGCGACCGCACCATCCCGCCGCACTCCGCCGACCGGCTGGCGGGGCTGATCCCTGGCACCTCGGTCGTCCGGCTGCGCGGCCTCGGCCATCTCGCGCACGAGGAGGCACCGCAGCAGGTCGCGCAGCTCATCCTGCCGCCCGCCCAGGCTGCCGCCGCATGAGGAGGCCGCCCCCATGGTGATGCTCGCCCGGCCCGAACGCGCAAGCGCCGCGCGGGCCGATTCGCCGCACGCCGTCGTGATCGGCTCCGGCTTCGGCGGGCTGGCCGCCGCAATCCGCCTCGGCGCGCGCGGCTACCGCGTGACGGTGCTGGAACGGCTCGACGCGCCGGGTGGGCGCGCCCTCGTGCACCGACAGGACGGCTTCACCTTCGATGCCGGCCCGACCATCGTCACCGCCCCCTTCCTGCTGGAGGAGCTCTGGTCGCTCTGCGGCAGGCGCCTCGCCGACGACATCGAGCTCCGCCCGCTCGAGCCGTTCTACACGCTCCGCTTCGCCGACGGCTCGACCTTCGCCGCCGGCGCCGACCGCGCCCGCGTGCGCGCCGAGATCGAGCGCCTCTCCCCGGGCGAATCCGCCGGCTACGACCGCTTCATGGCGAGGAGCGAGGAACTCTGCCGCATCGGCTTCGAGCGGCTCGGCCACAAGCATTTCGGCAGCGTCGCGGACATGCTGCGCGTGGCGCCCGACCTCATCCGCCTCTCCGCGTGGCGCAGCGTCCATGCCCTCGCCGCCTCCTGCTTCCGTGACGAGCGGCTGCGCACCGCCTTCTCCTTCCACCCGCTGCTGATCGGCGGCAACCCGTTCCAGGCGAGCGTGCTCTACGGCCTGATCTCCCACCTCGAGGCGCGCTGGGGCGTGCACTGGGCGATGGGCGGCACCGGGCGTCTCGTGCAGGGGCTGCTCGGCCTCATCCGCGGCCAGGGCGGCACGCTGCGCCTCAACGCCGACGTCGCCGAGATCACCGTCGCGAACGGCCGCGCCACCGGCGTCCGCCTCGCCTCGGGCGAGACGATCGCCGCCGACATCGTCGTCTCCAACGCCGATTCCGCCACCACCTACGGCCGGCTGCTCTCGCCCGCGCATCGCCGCCGCCGCTGGACCGACGCGAGGCTCGACCGCGCGCGCTACTCCATGAGCCTGTTCGTCTGGTACTTCGGCACCCGCCGCCGCTACGACGCGGTGCCGCACCACACCATCCTGCTCGGGCCCCGCTATCGCGAACTGCTGCACGACATCTTCACCGCCAAGGTGCTGGCCGAGGACTTCTCGCTCTACCTCCACCGCCCGACCGCGACCGACCCGGCGATGGCGCCCGCGGGCTGCGATGCGTTCTACGTCCTCTCGCCGGTGCCGAACCTGCGCTCCGGCCTCGACTGGGCGGCGCTTGCCGAACCCTATCGGCGCCGCATCTCGGCCTTCCTCGAGCGCACGCTGCTGCCGGGGCTCGAGGCGAACATCGTGACCCAGCGCATGATGACGCCGTTCGACTTCCGCGACCGGCTGCTCTCGCCGCACGGCTGCGCCTTCGGGCTGGAACCGGTGCTGTTCCAGTCCGCGTGGTTCCGCCCGCACAACCGAAGCGAGGAGGTCGAGCGCCTGTACCTCGTCGGCGCGGGCACGCATCCCGGCGCCGGGCTTCCCGGCGTCCTCTCCTCCGCCAGGGTCCTCGACGAGGTGGTGCCGCATGCTGATGCGCTTGCCTGAGCCGACCGCCGCCGACCTCGCCGCCTGCCGCGGGATGCTGCGCGGCGGATCGAAGTCCTTTTACGCGGCGTCGCTGCTGCTGCCGAAGCGCGTCCGGGAGCCGGCGACCGCCCTCTACGCCTTCTGCCGCCTGGCTGATGACGCGGTGGACCTCTGCCCGCCCGGACAGCGCCGCGAAGCGCTGGCCGCCCTGTCCGAACGGCTCGACCGCGCCTACGCGGGCGACCCGCACCCGCACCCCGCAGACCGCGCCTTCTCGGCCGTCGTGCGCCAGCACCTCATCCCGCGCGCGCTGCCAGAGGCGCTGATCGAGGGCTTCGCCTGGGACGCCGAGGGCCGCCGCTACGCCGACCTCGCCGCCGTCGAAGGCTATGCCGCGCGCGTCGCCGCCGCGGTCGGCGCGATGATGGCCATCCTGATGGGCGTGCGCGACGCGGCGCGCATCGCCCGCGCCTGCGACCTCGGCGTGGCGATGCAGCTGACGAACATCGCCCGCGACGTCGGCGAGGACGCGCGCGCCGGCCGCCTCTACCTGCCGCTCGACTGGCTGGCCGAGGCCGGGGTGGATGCCGACGCCTTCCTCGCCGCGCCGGCCTTCACGCCTGCGCTCGGGCGGGTGGTGCTGCGCCTGCTCGCCCGCGCGCAGGAGCTCTACGCCCGCGCCGAGCCCGGCATCGCCGCCCTGCCGCAGGACTGCCGTGCGGCGATCGGCGCGGCATCCCGGATCTATGCCGAGATCGGCCGCCGCGTCACCCGCGCGGGCGGCGATTCGGTCGGTGCCCGCGCCGTCGTGCCCGGCGGGCGGAAGGCCTGGCTCGCCGCGGCCGGGCTCGCCGCGCCGCCGCGCTGGTGCGAACGCCGCCCCGCCCCGCCGCTCGAGGCCACGCGCTTCCTGGTGGAAGCCGTGGCGAACGAGCCCGCCCCGCGCCAGCGCGCCTTCGGCGGCCCGATCGAGACACGCGTCGGCGCGCTGGTCGAACTGTTCACCCGGCTCGAACGCCGCGACGTGATGGGCCGCAGCAACGCCTGACCAGCGACGGGACCGCGCGGTTCGCCCGCCGCGCCGATCCGCTGGAAACCCGCGCCCGTCCCGGGGCAACATCACCGGGCGGCAGCGCGCCAGTTTCGGAGACCGCACGCATGGAAAGCATCGCCAACATCGCGGGCGCCGTGATGGGCGCGGCAGGCCTCGCCCTCATCTGGCAGGCCTGGACCAGGCGACGCCTCGTCATCGCCGAGGCGCGCCGGCGCGCCGAGACGGGCGAGCCGGAGAGCGGCCCGCCGCTGCACCACTCTCTCCGCATGCTCGGCGCGATCGGCCCCGGCATCGTGCAGATCGGCCTGTTCATCGCAGGCGGCCAGGTGGTGCTCGCCTATCTCGTCACCGGCGGCAGCGGCGTGTTCACGCTGTTCGACCTCGCGGGCTTCCTGTTCCTGCTTGCCGCCTATGGCTGGTGGATCGCGATCCGCACGCGCTACCGGCCGGGCTACGATCCGGTGAGGGATTAGCCCGGCCCCGCAGCGGACGCCGCGCCGCCCAACGAAGTCCCGGCCCGCCCCGCCTGCTCTTCCAGAATCTCGCGCATCGCCCGCACCGCCGTGGCGTAGCCGCGCGGCCCGAGCCCGGCGATCACCGCCGTCGCCACCGAGGAGACGAGGGAGCGATGATAGATCGGCTCGCGGCGGTGGATGTTCGTGATGTGCAGTTCGATGATCGGGCCGGGAAACTGCTTCAGTGCGTCCAGCACCGGGATCGAGGTGAAGGTCAGCCCCGCCGGGTTGATGACGATGCCGGCGGCGGGCTCGTCGATCGCGTCGTGGATCCAGTCCACGAGCTGGCCCTCGTGGTTGGTCTGGCGGAACACGAGCGGGGTGTCGCCCGCGGCGGCGCGGCACATCGCCTCCACCTCGGCGAGCGTGGTGCGGCCGTAGATCTCCGGCTCCCGCCGGCCGAGGCGGTTGAGATTGGGGCCGTTCAGCACATGGATCGCGCGCCGCATCGCGGGTTGCCCTCCGTCAGCCCTGGTAGCCGAACTGCCGCGGCAGCCAGAGCACGAGGTCGGGCACGAAGGTGATCAGCAGCAGCGCGCCGATCATCGCCGCGATGAAGGGCAAGGTGTCGCGGATCACCTCGGCGACCGGCGCCTCGGCGAGCTTCGACACGATGAACAGCAGCAGCCCATAGGGCGGGGTGACGAGGCCGATCATGATGTTCACCACCACGACGACGCCGAAATGCACCATGTCGACGCCGAGCGCCTGCGCCGTCGGGATCAGCACCGGCACCACCACCAGCAGGATGGTGGTGCCTTCCAGCAGGCAGCCGAGAACCAGCAGCAGCACCGTCACCGCGAGCAGGAACTGCCAGCGCGAGAGCTCCCATCCCGCGAGCATGTTGCGCACCGCGTTCGGGATGTTCTCGCTGGCGACGACGTAGTTGAAGGCGAGCGCCCCGGCGATCAGCATGCCGATGGCGGCGGTCGAGCGGGCGCTGGCGAGCACCGTCGCGTAGGTCTCGTGCACCGAGATGTTGCGGTAGAGGACGGCGGCGACGAGGAAGGCGTAGGCCGCGGCGACGGCGGCGGCCTCGGTCGGCGTCATGATGCCGCCATAGATGCCGCCGAGCAGGATGAGCGGCATCAGCAGCGCGGGCAGGGCGTCGAGCGTCAGCCCCGGCATCTGCCGCAGCGGCACCCGCTCGGCCACCGGGAAGCCGCGCCGCCGCGCCATCCAGGAGTTGATCGCCATCTGCGCCGCCGCCATCAGCAGCCCGGGCACCACACCGCCGAGGAAGAGGTGGCCGATCGAAGCGTCCGAGATCAGCGCGTAGAGCACCATCGGGATCGAGGGCGGGATGATCGGCCCGATCACGGCGCTGACGGCGGTGATGGCGGCGGCGTAGCTCGCCGGATAGGCGCCGCCGCGGCGCATCATGTCGATGATCAGCCGCCCGCTGCCGGCGGCGTCGGCGATGGCCGAGCCGGACATGCCGGCGAAGATCGTGCTCTGCACGACGTTGACGTGGCCGAGGCCGCCGCGGAAGCGGCCGACCAGCATGTTGCAGAAGCGCAGCAGCCGGTCCGTCATGCTGCCGGCGTTCATCAACCCCGCCGAGAAGATGAACAGCGGCACCGCGAGCAGGATGTAGCTGCCGTTCAGCCCGTTCAGCAGCTGCTCGGCGGCGATCGACATGTCCTGCCCCGAAAGCCCGAGATAGAGGATCGAGCCGACGATCATCGAGAGCCCGATCGGCAGCCCGAGCAGCGACAGCCCGACGATCGCGACCAGCGCCAGGGCGAAGGGGCTGTCCGGGATCATGGGATCCGCGTCGTGTGGTGCCGCCGCCCGGTCGCCGCGCGCCAAGCGATCATGGCGTGGCGCACGATCATCGCCACGGCGAAGACGAGGTAGATCGAGTACAGCCAGTCGAAGCGGATGCCGAGATAGGTCGAGCGCTCGACGCGCATGAACGTCACGTAGTCGTAGACCGCCGGCAGCGACCAGCCGAACACCGCCACAACCGACAGCCCGGTGACGACGTCGAACACCCGCCGCACCGCGGCCGGCACGACGCCGTAGACGATGTCGAAGCGGATCTCCTCCTCGTCCCGCAGCACCAGCGCGGCGCCCCACAGGATGCCCCACACCCAGGCGAGGGTGGAGACCTCCGTCGTCCAGCCGGCCGGGCTGTTCAGCACGTAGCGGGTGAAGATCTGCACGAGGAAGGCGACGAACATCGCCGCCAGCAGCGCGGCCAGCACGTTCTCCGCGCGCCGCCGCGCGAAGCCCAGGATGCGGCGCGGCAGGGACGGCGCGGCCGGGGCGCCGGCGTGGCGGGCCATGGTGGGACGCCTCGGCCCGCCCGAGCCTCAGCGGACCGCCGCGATGCGCTCGAGCACGCCCGCCGGCCACGCCTGCGCCTGGCCGGAGGCGATGTAGCGCCGCTGCGCCTCGGCGCGGAACGCCTCGACGTTCGGCGTGTAGACCTCGAGGCCCTGGCTGCGGAAGAAGGCGATCATCTCCTCCTCCTGCGCAACGTGGCGGCGGGTCGACTCGTCGATCGCCTTGTCGGCGGCGGCCTGGATGGCACCGCGCTGCGCCTCCGAGAGCGAATCCCACAGCCGGGCGGAGATCGACAGCAGGTCGTAGGCGACGAGGTGGCTCGTCAGCACGAACTGGGTCGTCACCTCGTGGAAGCGCATGGTGCGGCTGGTCGGCAGCGGGTTGTCCTGGCCGTCCACCGCGCCGGTCTGCAGGGCGGTGTAGAGTTCCGCGAAGGCGACCGGCGTCGGGTTGGCGCCGAGCGCCTCGCCGAGGAACTGCCAGGTGTCTCCGGGAGGCATCCGCAGCCGGATGCCGCGCATGTCGGCAGGCGTGCTGATGCGCGTGCGCGGCCGGAGGTTGACGTGCCGCGTGCCGAAATAGAGCGGCCCGAGGATATGGATGTTGAGCTGCTCGCGCGCCATGCGGGTGAACTCGCGCCCGACATCGGCGTTGAACACCTTCCGCAGGTGGTCGGCATCCCGGAACAGATAGGCCGAGGCCATCACCGACCAGGCCGGGATCTGCCGAGAGATGTCCTGCGGCGAGAGGTTCGCCATCTCCACGTTGCCGCGCTGGATCGCGACGAGTTCGGTCCCCTGGCGGAACAGCGTGGCGTTGAGGTGCAGCTCGACGTCGAACTGGTCCGCGAGGTCGCGCTGGAAGCCGCGCATCGCGTCGGCGCGGATGTCCTGATCCGAGAAGACGGCGGTGAAGCGGATGCGGCGGCGGGCCTGCGCCGCGGCGGGCAGCAGCGGCGCGGCGGAGAGCGCGGTGGCGGCGGCGAGGACCGAGCGGCGGCCGAGCGGCGAGGACATGGACGCTTTCCTTCCCTGTGCGGTGATTGGTCGTACGCTACATCGGGCGATCCGGCCGATCAAGAGCGGATCGCCGCATCAGCCGACATTTCCGGTTATCTCCGATATTGTGCTATTTCCTCGGCTGGCGGATAATCGCGACCACAGGCAGGAGAAACCGCCATGGCCGGCATCCCCGAAGCCGTGCCGTCCGCCGCCGACACGCCCGGCGAGGCGGCCTATCGCCGCCTGCGGGCCGACGTCATCGCCGGCCGCCTCGCGCCCGGCCGGAGGCTCGGCCTCGACGGGCTGCGCCACATCTACGGCGCCGGCGTCAGCACGCTGCGGGAGGCACTGACCCGCCTCGCCTCCGAGGGGCTCGTGGTCGCGGAAGGGCAGCGCGGGTTCAGCGTGGCCCCCGTCTCGCTCGAGGAGTTCGCCGAGATCGCCGACCTGCGGCTGCTGCTGGAACGCCACGCGATCCGCGAGTCCTTCGCCGCCGGCGATCTCGACTGGGAAGGCCGCGTCGTCGGCGCGCACCACAAGCTCGCGGTGATCGAGCGCCGCCTGCTCGCCGGGGAAGCCGCCGATCCGGCGCTGTGGAACCGCTGCGACCTCGAGTTCCACCGCGCCCTGATCGGCGCCTGCGGTTCGGCCGAGCTGATGGACGCCTATACCGGAGCCTACGACCGCTACCTGCGCTACCAGATTGTGGCCTTGGCGTTCCGCGGCGCGGTCGCCGCCGAGCAGCACGCCGCGCTGCTCGCCGCCGCCCTCGCGCGCGACGCCGCCGCCGCCTGCGAGGTGCTGGAGGCGCATGTCGTCGGCTGCGTCGAGCATGTGGCGCGCACGGGCGCCTTGCAGCCCTTCGCGCCGCGCCGCCCGCGAAGCCCGTCCGCACCGCGCAGGGCCGCCGGATGAGTGCCGAGGCTGCCGCAGAGGAGACGGTGGGCGCCCGCGCCTACCGGATGCTGCGTGCCGACATCCTCCGCAATGTGCTGCCGCCAGGGCAGCGGCTCAAGCTCGAGGCGTTGCGCGACGCCTACGGCGTCGGCGTCGGCACCCTGCGCGAGACGCTCGGCCGGCTGGTGGCCGAGCGCCTGGTGGTGGCCGAAGGCCAGCGCGGCTTCGAGGTGCGGCGCTTCTCGGCGGCGGAGCTGCGGGACCTCGCGGGCCTCAGGCTACTGCTCGAGGGGCACGCGATGGAACAGGGCTTCCGCGCCGGCGACGTGGAGTGGGAGGCCCGCGTCGTCGCCGCCCACCACAAGCTCGCCCAAATGGAGGAGCGGCTCCTCGCCGGCGACGCCGCGGTGCTCGACGCCTGGCGCCGTTTCGACGCGGAATTCCACCGCACCCTCGTCTCCGCCTGCGGCTCGCGGACGCTGATGGCGACGCACGCCCAGGTGTTCGACCGCTACCAGCGCTACCAGAACCGCGCCCTCGGCTTCCGCGGCGAGGTGGCGATGCGCGAGCACCGGGCCCTGCGCGACTGCGCCCTGCGGCGGGATCCGGCGGCGGCGCGCGCGGTGCTGGCGACGCACATCCTGGGCGGCGTGGAGCACGCGCTGGCGGCGGGGGATCTCTGACGGCGCCGCCGCCTCGTGGTAGCTCTGCGGCGACGCATCCCGGAGCCGCCCCGCCATGCCCGCCGCCCGCGACGCCGCCGCCACGGGAAGGCCCCCACGCCGCCGCGCGCCGGAGCGCACCCGGCAGGAGATCCTGGACGCCGCCCTCGCCGAGTTCGGCGAGAAGGGCTACGCCGGCGGCCGGGTGGACCGGATCGCCGCGCGCACCCGCAAGACCAAGCGCATGATCTATTACTACTTCGGCGGCAAGGAGCGGCTCTACGCGGCGGTGCTGGAACGGCTCTACGGCGCGATGCGCGACGCCGAGGCGGCGCTCGATCTCGATTC
Source organism: Acetobacteraceae bacterium (assembly GCA_025055335.1). Classification (GTDB taxonomy): domain Bacteria; phylum Pseudomonadota; class Alphaproteobacteria; order Acetobacterales; family Acetobacteraceae; genus JANWXJ01. The sequence continues at coordinate 32,677 of JANWXJ010000134.1, read as the reverse complement.
GCTGCCGCCCGCCGAGGCGCTGCGGCGGCTCGTCGCGCTGACCTTCGACCACCACGCCGCGCACCCGGAGTTCGTGCGCCTCGTCAGCGTCGAGAACATCCACGGCGGGCGGATCGTCGCCGCCTCGCCCGTCATCCGCGAGCGCAACGCCGCGATCATCGAGACGCTCGCGGCGCTGATCGCGCGCGGCGAGCGGGCGGGCGCCTTCCGCCCCGGGCTGGATGCGCTCCGGCTGCACATGCTGATCTCGTCCTTCTGCTTCTACCGCGTCGCCAACCGCCACACGCTGCGCGCGATCTTCGGCCGCGACGCCGAGGCGCCGGCCACGGCGGCGGAGGAGCGGCGGCTGATCATCGAGGCGGTGCTGCGCTACGTCGCGCCCTGAGCGGCCGCCGACATCTCGGCGAAATGGGCGAGCATCCGCGCCGCATCGGGCTCCCGCCCGGTGAACAGCCGGAATGCGCCGGCCGCCTGGAACACCGCCATGCCGCCGCCGTCCAGGGTGCGGCAGCCGATCGCCCGCGCCGCGCGCAGAAGCTCCGTCTCCAGCGGGAAATACACGATTTCCGCCACCCACAGCGAGGGCCGCAGCAGCGAAACCGGCAGCGGCGTGCCCGGAAGCTTCGCCATGCCGACCGGCGTGCAGTTCACGAGGCCGTCGGCGGCGGCCATCTCGGCGGCGAGGTCGTCGGCCGCGACCGCCCGGCCCTCTCCGAAGCGGGCCGACAGGGCGGCGGCCAGGGCGGCGGCGCGGCCGGGTTCGGTGTCGGCGATGGCGAGCCGCCCCACCCCCTCGCCGAGCAGGGCATGCGCCACCGCCGCCCCGGCCCCGCCGGCGCCGAGCTGCACCACGCGCCCACGCGGCACATCAGGCAGGCCGCGGCGGAAGCTCTCGGCGAAGCCGAAGCGGTCGGTGTTGTGCCCGATCCGCCGCCCGTCGCGCAGCACGACCGTGTTCACCGCCCCGAGCGCCGCCGCATCCGCCGACAGTTCGTGCAGCAGCGGCACCACCGCCTGCTTGCAGGGATAGGTGATGTTGAGGCCGGCGAAGCCCATCCATTCCGCCGCCTGCAGCAGCCGCGGCAGCGCCTCGGGGCCGAGGCCGAGCACGTCGAGGTCGATCAGCCGATAGACCAGCCGGAGGCCTTGCTCCGCCGCCTCGCGCTCATGCATCGCCGGGGTGCGGGATGCCTGGATGCCGCTGCCGATCAGGCCGACGAGCACCGCGGGCTGACGCTCCGGTCCGGGCATGGTGCATCTCCTTCCGGCCGCGCCGCAGGCGGCCTGCTTGCCGCGTTTTGAACCGGCCGGTACATTCCGGTCAACGCGGCCGACGCCGCCAGCGCGCGCCCGACGGAGGACAGCCGTGGCCGAGCCGAAGCGCCTTCCCACCTCCATCGCCACCGTCTGCCTCTCCGGTCCGCTGCCCGACAAGCTGGAGGCGGCGGCGGCGGCGGGCTTCGACGGCGTCGAGATCTTCGAGAACGACCTGCTCACCTACGACGGCACGCCGGCCGAGGTGCGGAGCATCTGCGAGGGGCTCGGCATCTCCGTCACCCTGTTCCAGCCCTTCCGTGACTTCGAGGCGATGCCCGAGCCGCAGCGCGCGCGCAACCTCGACCGCGCGGAGCGCAAGTTCGACACCATGCAGGCGCTGGGCGCCGGGCTCGTGCTGGTCTGCTCCAATGTGCAGCCGGCGGCGCTGGACGACCCCGCGCGCGCCGCCGCCGACCTGCACGAGATGGCCGAGCGCGCGGCACGCCGCGGCCTGCGCGTCTGCTACGAGGCGCTGGCCTGGGGTCGCCACGTCAACCGCTGGCGGCAGGCGTGGGACATCGTGCGGCAGGCGGACCACCCGGCGCTCGGCCTCTGCCTCGACAGCTTCCACACCCTGGCGCTGGGCGACGACCTCTCGGCGCTGGCCGGCACGGTGCCGGCGGAGAAGGTGTTCTTCCTGCAGCTGGCCGATGCGCCGCGGCTGTCCATGGATGTGCTCTCCTGGAGCCGGCACCATCGCCTGTTCCCCGGACAGGGCGAGCTGCCGGTGGCGGATTTCCTGCGCGACCTGTTCGCCGCCGGCTGGCGCGGCACGCTCTCGCTCGAGGTGTTCAACGACGAGTTCCGCGCTGCGCCGTCGCGCCGCATCGCCCGCGACGGGCTGCGCAGCCTCCTGTGGCTGCAGGAGCAGGTCGGCGAGGCGCCGCTGCCGGCGCTGCCGGAGCTGTCCGGCATCGAGTTCGTCGAGTTCGCGGTGGACGGGGCGGCGCGCGAGGAGCTCGGGCGGCTGCTCGGCGGGCTCGGTTTCCGGCGCGCGGGGATCCACCGCTCGAAGGACGTCGAGCTCTGGCGCAGCGGCGGCGCCAACCTCGTGCTGAACGCCGAGCCCGACAGCGCCGCGGCGGAACGCTTCGAGCAGATCGGCCCCTCCGTCTGCGCCATGGCGTTCCGCGTGGACGACCCGGCGCGCGTCGTCGCCCGCGCCGAGGCGCTGCGCTACCCGGTCTGGCGGGAGCGGATCGGCGCCGGGGAGCGCCGCATCCCGGCGGTGCGCGCCCCCGACGGGACGCTCGTGTACCTCGTCGAGGATCCCGCGCGCGGCGCCCGCCCGATCTGGGAGGATGACTTCCGCCTGCTCGGCGGCGAGGCGGCCGGCGGCGGGCTGCTCGGCATCGATCACGCGGCGCAGGCTGTCGCCCCCGGCATGATCGACAGTTTCGTCCTGTTCTACCGCTCGCTGTTCGGGCTTTCGCCGGATGCGCCGTGGGAACTGCCGGATCCCTACGGCCTCGTGCGTTCGCGCGCCTTCGTCTCGCCGGACGGAAGCGTCCGCCTGCCGCTCAACGTGTCGGAGAGCACGCGCACCGTGACCGGGCGCTTCGTGTCCGCGCTGGCGGGGGCCGGTGTGCACCATGTGGCCTTCGCGGCGGAGGACGTGGCCGCGGTGGCCGACGGGGCGGCGGCCGCCGGCGCTCCGCTGCTCGACATCCCCGCGAACTACTACGCCGATCTCGGCGCCCGCTTCGGCCTCGACGATGAGGCCCTGATGGCCCTCTCGCGGCGGCACCTGCTCTACGACCGCGACGCCTCCGGCGGCGAGTTCCGCCACGCCTACACCCACGCCTTCCGCGAACGCTTCTTCCTGGAGGTGGTGGAACGGCGCGGCGGCTACGGGGGCTTCGGCGCCGCGAACGCGGGCGTGCGCATCGCCGCGCAGCGGCGGGCCGCGAGGACCGCGGGGCCGCTGTCCGAAGGGGTCTAGGGCCTGGGGCGGACGGCCGGCGGCAGCGGCAGCCGAAGGCATGACCGCGCCCCGCAGGCGGAAGGCGCAGCGCGTCCGCGCGGGCAGAGCGGGCCGAGGGGGCTCCGCAGCCGATCGCGGCGGGCAGCGCCGGGCAGAGAGGAGGCGCAGCGCGCCACCGCTCAGGCCGGTCGCCAGCCGAACGCCTCGTCGGCGATCTGCCGCGCCACGATGGCGCGCAGCAGCCGCCGCAGCCGCTCCACCACCGCCGCCGGAAGGCCGCGGCGCCACAGCAGCGCCATCCGGCGCGTCAACGCCGGGTCGGCGATGCGCCGCGCCGCGAACAGGCCGGCGGCGATCTCCTCGAAGAACAGGCCGTAGGGCACGATCATGCAGCGGTGCTGCCGGAGGGCGAGCGCCCGTTTCACCCCCGGCGGCTCGGCGTCCATCACCACCGGGAGCCGGATCTCCTGTTCGCGGGCCAGCGTCTCGATCCGCTGGCGTATGCGCCGCGATCCGGCATCGAGCAGCAGCGGCAGGCGCGCGAGCTCGCGGAACGGGATCGGCTGCGGCGCGCCGTCGAGGACGGAGGCGGGGCCGACGAGGCACAGATCCTCGGCGAACAGCCACTCCCGCCCCGCGGCGGGGCCCGTTTCGGGATCGTAGCAAAGGGCGGCGTCGAGGCGGCCGTCCGCCACCTCGGCGGCGAGGTCGTCCGACAGCCCCTGGCGCAGGTCGAAGCGGAGCGGCGGGGCGGCCTCCGCCCCGGCGAGCAGCAGGTCGGGCAGCAGGCGCCGCGTGGCCGTCGGCGTCGCGCCAAGCGAGACCCGGAACTCCCCCTCGCCGAGGGCGCGCGCGAGGCGCTCCAACCGTTCGAGGGCCGCCACCGCCTCGCGGATCGGGCCGAGCAGGTCGTTCGCCGCCGCCGACGGGCGCAGGCCGCGGGCGTGGCGCTCGAACAAGCGCAGGCCGAGGCGGGCCTCGAGCGCTGCGAGCCGCGCCCCGGCCGCGGGCTGCGACAGGTCGAGGCGGGAGGCGGCGCGGTGCAGGCTGCCTTCCTGCGCCGCGGCGAGGGCGACGTGCAGCAGCTCGAGGCTGAGGGCCGCGCGGGGCGGGCGGGGCATGCCGGGGGGAGCGGGGCCTCAGCCCTCCTCGAGCCGCACGCCGGCCTCCTGCGCCACCCGGCGCCACAGCGCGATCTCCTCGCGGATGCGGGCGGCGAAGCCGGCAGGCCCCTCCGCTTCCGCCACCAGCAGGAGCTGGCGCAGGCGCTCGCGCACCGGCGGCTCGGCAAGGATCGCCGCCGCGGTGTCGTGCAGGCGGGCGACGATCGGCCCCGGCGTGCCGGCCGGGGCGAGCAGCCCGGCCCAGAGGTCCATCCGCACCTCGGGGTGGCCCGCTTCGGCGAAGGTCGGCACATCGGGGAAGGCGTCGAGCCGCCGCGCGGAGGTGACCGCGAGGGCGCGCAGCTGCCCCCCGCCGAGCGCGCCGACCGCGCCGACCGTGTCGGAGAGGGTGAGCGGCACCTCGCCCGACAGCACGGCGGTGATGGAGGGCGCGACGCCGCGGTAGAGCACCGCCGTGAAGCGCGCGCCGGCGCTGCGGTTGAACAGCTCCATCGCCAGCCGGAAGCTGGTGGCGGGGGTGGAGTAGTTCATCCCCTGCGGATCCCGGCGCGCCGCGGCGACAAGGTCGGCGAGGCTGCGGTAGGGCGAATCCGCCCGCACCAGCAGCATCAGCGGGAAGGAAACGAGGCGCGTGACGGGCGAGAGGTCGCGCTCCGGATCGTAGGGCAGGCGCTCGATCAGGGCCGGGTTGAACACGATCGGCCCGCTCGCGGCGACGAGCAGCGTCGCCCCGTCGGGGCGGGCGCGGGCGACGAGTTCGGTGCCCGAGATCGCCTGCGCCCCGGGGCGGTTCTCCACCACCACAGGCTGCCCGAACAACTCCTGCATCCGGGCGGCGAGGAGGCGGGCCAGGATGTCGTTCGTGCCGCCGGGCGCGTAGGGCACGACGATGCGGATCGTGCCCTGCGGCCAGGCCCGGGCCCCGCGGGGCAGCAGGGCGAGGCCGGCCGTGCCGGCCAAGAGGGTTCGCCGCGCGATGGATGACGTCATTCCTGCCTCCTCCCCTCGTGCCGCGCTACGGCGGCGCCCGTCCGGCGGGCGGCCCCTCAGAAGAAGATCGAGAGGTTCTTCGCCAGCAGCACGGTGTCGGTCAGGATGATCTCCCGCCGCGCCAGGCGCCAGCCCTCCGGTTCGCGGCGCAGGATGTCGGTGCGGCTGCCGACGAAATCGGCCCGCTCGTAGTCGAGCCGGCCCTGGCGCACCAGGAAGCGGCTGCGCGCCGTCACCTGCCGCCGGTCGGGCGAGACGGCGAGCAGCCGGACTCCCGTGATGACGCGGCAGACGCGGGAGAGCGGCTCCTCCGCGTAGTGCACGCCCGTCAGGATCTGCTCGACACGCTTGGTCAGGGTCCACTTGTCCTCGTCGAACCAGCTGATGCCCCGGCCCTGGGCGGTGAACTCGCCGGCCTGTTCGCCGAAGGCGCGGTCGGTGCGGATCGGCATGAAATAGACGATATCCTCGGCCAGGAGCGCGAGCCATTCGCGGAAGCGGCGTTCGTCCAGCAGGTCGGCCTCGTGCAGCAGGAAATCCTCGACCTCCTGGCGCAGCAGCAAGAGCCCCGGATCGGGGGGGAGCGGCGGCGGCGTCGCGCCGATGGCGATCGCGGCTTCGGCGGCGGGGCTGGTCATGGCGAGGCTCCCTGGGCGGAGGGGGCGGGGGGGATCGGGCCGCCCTGGTGGGCGAAGCAGCCGACGTCCAGGATCGTGCCGGAGATCGTCTCGGCGGCCGGGGAGAGCAGGAAGGCGACCGCCTCGGCGACATCCTCGCCGCGCACCGGCCGGCCCGCGGCGGAACCCGGCGCGCCGCGCCCGAGCCGTGCCGGATCGCCGCCCACGCGGCCGAGGCTCATGCCGGAGACGATGCCGCCGCCGCCCGGCACCACGGTGTTCACCCGGACGCGCTGGTGGAAGTGGTCGTAGGCGAGGGCGGCGGCCAGCGCGAACAGCCCGCCCTTGCTCGCGGCGTAGGCGGCCATGTTCGGCTTGCCCCAGCCGGCGCCGGAGCCGATCAGGATGATCGCGCCGCCGCCGCGGGAGACGAGGTGCGGCAGGGCGGCGCGGGCGAGCAGGTAGGCCCCCTTGAGGTTCACCGCGTGGATGCGGTCCCACAGCGCGGGCGGGGTGTCGAGCACGGTGCCGAGCGGCCCGATGGCGGCGCTGTGCACCACCGCGCCGATGGCGCCGAAGCGCGCCAGGGCGGCATCCGCCGCGCGGGCGACATCCGCCTCCTCCGACACGTCCGCCTCGATCGCGGCGAGCGGCAGGCCCTCCGCCGCCGCCTCGGCCAGCAGCGAGGGGATGGCGTTCTCCGCGACCGAGGAGGGCTGCCGCGCCTCCAGCCCGAAGGCGAGCACCGGCCACCCGCCGCGGGCGAGGCGGAGCGAGATGGCCCGGCCGATGCCGTAGGTGCCGCCCGAGACGAGCACGGCCCCAGGGGCGGCGGTCATGTGTCCTGGCCGATCAGCGCCGGCCAGGGCGCGCCGTCGAGATGCGCCTGCCAAGCGCGGTAGAAGTTGCGCGCGTTCTGTTCGGTGATCTGCAGCGACACGTCCCCCGGCACCGGATCGCCGCGCCGCCACGCGCCGAGCGACTGCTGGTAGTTGAAGGGCTGGCGGCGGGAGATCGGGCCGCGGCAGGCGGCGGTGGCGTAGAGCCAGTTCTCGGCGTCGTCCTGCTCGGTCATGCCGGCGGGGCCCGAGTAGCGCATGTAGTAGCGGCGCAGCACGTCCTTCACGTGCGCCGGGGCGTCGGCGTCCACGAGGAAGAAGCGCCACGCCTCCGTCTCCTCCGGGCCGTTCGGATGCCACACGCAGATCCCGCGCGGCTGCCGGCCGTGGTAGGAGGCGTTCGGGAAGATCGTGCCGGTGAAGGCGGACAGCCGCGCCGCCTCGCCGAGCCGCCGGACGCGCTCCTCGTGGCAGCGGGCGAAATGCGCTTCCGCCTCCGGGTCGTCGCGGAAGGCGGGCGTGTAGGGGTTGTCGGGCGGCGCGATCAGGCTGTGCACGCCGTGGCCGGAGGGGAAGCTCACCCACAGGTGCTGCGCCGGCTGCTCGTCGCGCCGCCCGGTGCGGCCGCTGCGGGCGGAGGGGCCGATGCCGATCAGGTCCACCGAGGCGTGGCTCGGGTTGTGGTAGGTGTCGCCGAGGAAGTTCTCGGCCGCGAACTTCCAGTTGGCCGGGATGATCCAGCGGTGGATGCCGATCACCTCGGACCCGCCCTCGCGCCCGTCGCGGTGGTCGAGCACGGCGTCGAGATGCGGCCGCACGTCGCCTAGATAGGCGGCGAAGTCCGGCGCCTCGGCGTCCCATGTCGCCCACACGGTGCCCTTGTAGCGGGCGACGCGCCCGGCCGGCACGAGGCCGTGGGAAGCCTCGTCCAGCACGCCCTCGTAGAGCTGGCGGCGCATCGGCACGCCGACCAGCCGGCCGGAGAGGTCGTAGGACCAGGCGTGGTAGGGGCAGGTGAAGTGCCGGGTGTTGCCGCGCTCGGCGCGGCAGACCCGCATGCCGCGGTGCCGGCAGGAGTTGAGCAGCACGCGCACCTCTCCCGCCTCGTCGCGGCAGAGGATCACCGGCTCGATGCCCATGCGCGAGAGGAAATAGTCCCCCGGGCGGGGGATCAGGCTCTCGTGGCCGACGAACAGCCAGGCGCGGGCGAAGAGGGTCTCCTGCTCGCGGTCGAAGACCGCGCGGCTCGAGAAGATCTCGCGCGGGATGAAGCCGGTCTCCGGGCGACAGGTCGGCAGCGGGCTGCCGTCGGGCATGGCGTTTCCTCCGTCCCTCGCGCCGGGCCGCCGGGGCCTTCGGCGCCTCGTCCACCGGATGGCTGTCCGCCGGTTTGTCCGGCTGGTGGACATTGTGTTTGTCTGCTGATACTCAAACGCCCGTGGCACAGTCTGTCAAGCCCGATCCGGCCGCCGAGGGGGTGCGTTCGGTCGAGCGCGCTCTCGACCTGCTGCTCGCCTTGGGCGGCGGCCCGGCCTCGCTGTCGGTCGCGGAAGCCGCCGCGCGGATCGGCCTGAGCCGCCCGACCCTCTACCGACTGGCCGAGACCCTGGCGGCGAAGGGGTTCCTCCGCCTCGAGGGGCGGCCCGCCCGGCTCTCCCTCGGGCCGGCGGTGCTCGGCCTCGCCCGCGCCTTCCTCTCCGCCGCGGATCCGGTGAAGGCGGCGGCGCCCCTGCTCGCCCGCCTCGCCGCCGAGACGGAGGAGACCGCCGCCCTGGTGCTGCGACGCGGCAGCGAGCGCATCGTCGTCGCCGAGGAGGTGAGCCGGCATGTTCTCGCCGTCAGCCGCGGGCTCGGCTCCGCCGCGCCGCTCGACCAGGGGGCGAGCGGGCGGGCGATCCTCGCCTTCCTGCCGGAGGCGGATCCGGCCCGTGCCGATCTCGCCCGCATCCGCGCCGAGGCGGTGGCCGTCAGCCGCGGGGAGGTGTTCCGCGGCGCCTGCGCCATCGCTTCGCCCGTGTTCGACGCGGAGGGGGCGGCGATCGGCGCCGTCGTGCTCTACGGCCCGGAGGCGAGGCTGCCCGAGGCGCTGGTGCCGACGCGGGCGGCGGCGGTGAAGCGGACGGCGCGGGCGCTTTCCGCCCTGCTCGGGGCGGGCCCAGGCGTGCTCGCCCGCTACGGCGCGACGGCGGAGGCCTCGGCGGGCGGCGGCAGTTCCGCCTCGTCCGCGCGGTAGGAGAACAGCCACTCGTAGCGCTCGCGGATGCGCCCTGGCGCCCATTCGCGGGCGACGAAGGCGGCGGCCGCCTCCGCGTCGGCGAGTTCCGGGGCGTGGAAGCGGCGCGCGTTCTCGGCCGAGCCCCGCACCATCCGCAGCGTGCGCGGGATGCGCGCCGCCTCGTAGCGGCGCAGCGCCCGTTCCGGGTCCTGCTCCTCGGCCAGGGCGCGGGCGAGAACGAAGGCGTCCTCCAGCGCCTGGTTCGCGCCCTGGGCGAGCATCGGCAGCGTCGGGTGGCAGGCGTCGCCGAGCAGCGTGACGCGGCCTTCGCCCCAGCGCGACATCGGCTCGCGCAGCATCAGCGCCCACAGATGCGGCGCGGCGAGGGCGGCGATCAGCGCCTGCACATCCTCGTGCCAGCCGGCGAAATCGGCCGCGAAGGCCTGGGGATCGCCGCGCGCGCTCCAGGATTCCACCCGCCAGTCGCCGCGCTCGACGATGCCGACGACATTCACGAGTTCGCCGCGCCGCAGCGGGTAGTGCACGAGATGCCGCCCCGGCCCGACCCAGTTCACGCCGACGGGCCGGCGCAGCCGTTCCGGCAGCGCGGCGGCCGCCACCACGCCGCGCCACGCGACGAGGCCCGAGAACAGCGGCCGATCCGGCCCGAACAACGACGCGCGCACCGCCGAATGGATGCCGTCTGCGCCGATCACGGCGTCGCCTTCCGCCGCCTCGCCGTCGGCAAAGCAGAGGGCGGCTCCGGAGGGCCCCTGCTCGACCGAGACGACGCGCCGCCCGCAGCACAGCGCCTCCGGGTCGAGCGCGCGCACCGCCTCGACCAGCACGCCGAGCAGATCGGGGCGGTGGAGCAGGAGGTAGGGATGGCCGTAGCGGGCCAGCGCCTCGGCGCCGAGATCGAACAACGGCCAGGCGCGGCCGTCGCGCCAGAAGCGGATCTCCTTCGCCGCCGCCTCTGCCGCCACCCCCCGCAGCGCGGCGCCGACCCCGAGCAGGTCGAGCACGCGCACGCCGTTCGGCGAAAGCTGCACCCCGGCTCCCACCTCGGCGAAGGCCGTGGCCTGTTCGAACAGGCGCACCTCGAAGCCGGCGCGCAGCAGGGCGAGCGCCGCGGCAACCCCGCCGATGCCCCCGCCCGCGACCAGGATGCGCGCGCGCCGCCCCGCCATGCCGCCGTCCTCCCGCGGTGAGGCTCGCGGCTCAGCGGGGCGCCGTCAACGCCGCCGCCGCGCGAGCGGAAGCCGCAACCTATCGCTGCGATGCGCCCGCCCCTATGGCCGCCTCCGCCGGGGCCGTGGCATGGTCGCGCGAACCAGGAGGGAGGAGCCCCGGCCGCATGCGCTACATCGACGCCTTCTGTCACTTCTTCCCGCACGGCCTGTGGCGGAGGATGCTGGAGCTGCCCGGCATCGGCAGCGGCATCGGCAAGCGCATGCGCGGCGTGCCCGCGATCTACGACCTCGACGAGCGTTTCCGCGTGATGGACCTGTTCCGCCATCACGACTACCGGCAGGTGATCTCGCTCGGCATGCCGCCGCTCGAGCAGCTCGGCCCGCCGGAGGTGTCGCGCGATCTGGCGCGGCTGGCGAACGACGGGCTCGCCGAGCTCTGCGCGCGCCATCCCGACCGCTTCGCCGGCTTCCTCGCCAGCCTGCCGATGAACGATCCCGAGGCCGCCGCCGCCGAGGCCGAGCGGGCCTTCCGCGACCTCCGCGCGGGGGGGCTGCAGATCCACTCCAACGTCAACGGCGCGCCGCTCGACGAGGAACGCTTCCTGCCGGTGTTCGAGGCGGCGGCCCGCCACGGGCGGCCGGTGTGCCTGCACCCCTCGCGCGGCGCCGACATGCCGGACTACAAGACCGAGGCGAAATCCCGCTACGAGATCTGGTGGACCTTCGGCTGGCCCTACGAGACCTCGGCCGCCATGGCGCGGCTGGTGTTCGGCGGCGTGATGGACCGCTTCCCCGACCTCAAGGTGCTCGCCCACCATCTCGGCGCGATGGTGCCCTATTTCGAGGGGCGCGTCGGCCCGGGGTGGGACCAGCTCGGCGCCCGCACGGCGGACGAGGATCTGGGCGCCGTGCTCAAGCGGCTGCGCCGGCGGCCGCTCGACTACTTCAAGGATTTCTACGCCGATTCGGCGGTGTTCGGCTCGCGCGCGGCGACCGTCTGCGGCCTCTCGTTCTACGGCGCCGACCGCGTGCTGTTCGCCTCCGACTGCCCGTTCGATCCCGAGAAGGGGCCGGGCTACATCCGCGACACGATCCGCGTGCTGGAATCGATCGAGATGCCGGACGAGGAGCGGGAGAAGATAAACTGGCGCAACGCCGCGCGGCTCTACGGGCTCGAGGTGTCCGGATAGGCCGGCCGCCGGCCGGCCGAACGAGGGACGAGGGAGGAGGAACGATGGCACGGGCGCAGGGGAACGGGATCACGAGACGCGGCGTCCTGGGCGCGCTGCCCGCCGCCGTCGCCGCCGGGCGGGCGCTGGGCCAGCCGGCCCGGCCGGACGGGCCGGTGACGCTGCTGGTCGGCGCCACAGCCGGCACCGGGCTCGACATCATCGCGCGGCTGCTCGCCCCGCACCTGTCGCAGCGCATCGGCCAGCCTGTGGTGGTGGAGAACCGCACCGGCGCCTCCGGCGTGCTGGCCGCCCAGGCGGTGGCGCGCGCCCCGGCCGACGGGCGGCTGCTGCTGATCGTCTCCGACCCCTTCACCATCACCCCGGGCCTCATGGGCAACCTGCCCTTCGACCCGATCGGCCACTTCAGCTTCGTCACCAACCTCGCCTTCGCGCCGGTGGTGCTCGGGCTCAGGGCGGATTTCCCGGGATCGAGCGTGGCCGAGCTGGTGGCGGAGGCGCGCCGCAACCCGGGGCGGCTGACCTACGCCTCGCCCGGCAACGGCACGCCGCACCACATGATCATGGAGCTGTTCAAGCTCACCACCGGCACCGACATCACCCATGTGCCCTATCGCGGCACGGCGCAGGCGATCCAGGATCTGCTCGGCCGGCGCGTGGACTGCATGGTGATCCCCGTGCATGTGGCGATGCCGCAGGCGCGCGAGGGGCGCATCAAGGTGGTGGCCGCCTTCTCCGACCGCCGGCTCGACGCCGCGCCGGAGGTGCCAACGCTGCGCGAGGCCGGGGTGGACATGGCGGCAACCCCGCTGTTCTACGCCCTGCTGGCGCCGCCCGGCCTGCCGGAGCCGATGCTCCGCATGTACAACGCCGAAGTCACCGCCTGGCTCGCCCTGCCGGAGACGGTCGAGCGCCTCGGCGCGCAGGGGATGGTGGCCGCCGGCTCCACGCCCGAGGCGCTGCGCGAGCAGATCCGCGCCGACATCGCACGCTGGACCGACGTGGTCCGCCGCGCCAACATCCGGGTGGACTGAGCGATGCGCGCCCCGTTCCTGCCGCGGCGCGCGCTGTTCGCCCTCGCCGCCGCGCCCGCCCTGCCGGCCGCCGCCCAGACGCGGCCCGACGGGCCCGTGACCATCATCGTGCCCTTCACCCCGGGCACGGTGCAGGACATCCTGGCCCGGCTTCTCGCACCCTTCCTGCAATCGGCCCTCGGCCAGCCGGTGGTGGTGGACAACCGCTCGGGCGCCTCCGGCGTCATCGGCACGGGGGCGGTGGCGCGCGCCGCGCCCGACGGGCGCACCCTGCTGATCCAGGGCGTGCCCTTCGTCATGGCGCCGCCCCTGATGCGCGCGCTGCCCTACGATCCGGCCACCGGCTTCACGCCGATCACCCGGATCTGCGAAGGCCATGTGCTCCTTTGCGTGCATCCCTCGCTGCCCGTGCGCAGCGTGGAGGAGTTCGTGGCGCTGGCCCGCGCCCGCGGCGGCGAGCTCGACTACGGCTCGCCCGGCAACGGCACCGCCCACCACATGATCATGGAGCTGTTCCGGCTGCGGGCGGGGATACGCCTGACCCACATCCCCTATCGCGGCACCGCGCCGGCCGTGCAGGACCTGCTCGGCGGCCGCATCCCGGCGATGATGGTGCCGGTGCCGGTGGCGCTGCCGCATGTCCAGGGCGGGCGGCTCAGGGCGCTCGCCATCGGGTCGGAGCGGCGGTCGCCCGAGCTGCCGACGGTGCCCACCTTCGCCGAGGCTGGATACCCGCTCGAGGGCGCGACCCTGTGGTACGGGCTGTTCGGCCCGCCGGCGATGCCGCCGCCGCTCGTCGCCGCCCTCCACGCGCTGGTGCGGGAGTGGCTCGCCGATCCGCGCACCGCCGAGACCCTGCGCGCGCAGATGCTCGAGCCGCTGGCCGAGCCGCCGGACGCCTTCGCCGCCTTCATCGCCCGCCAGCTCCCGCACTGGGCCCAGGTGGTCCGCGAAGCAGGGATCGAGGCCGGCTGACCGCCGCGGCCGGCGCGCCCACACCGCGAGAGGTTGCATGGCACTCGACCAGGAGTCGTTCGAAGTGGTCGTCGTCGGCGCGGGGCCGGTCGGGCTCACGCTCGCCTTCGAACTCGGCCGGCGCGGGGTGCGCACGGCGCTGCTCGAGCGCCACCCGGCGCCGCAGTTCTGGCCGAAGATGGAGCGCTGCAACGCCCGCACGATGGAGATGTTCCGCCGCGTCGGGCTTGCCGAGCGCATCCGCGCCGCCGGCCTGCCGGCCGATGTGCCGATGGACGTGTTCATCATCCTGGCGATGGACCGGCCGCCGATCCTCAGGCTGCCCTATCCGTCGGTGGCCGAGGCGCGCAAGCGGCTCGCCGCCGTGAACGACGGCAGCGAACCCTGCGAACCCTACCAGCTCGTCTCGCAGTACACCCTCGAGCCGCTGCTCAAGTCCGCGGTCGAGTCCTTGCCGACGGTGTCCGTCCGCTACGGCGTCGAGGTGGAGGCGGTGGGGCAGGATTCGCGCTGCGCCTACGCCTATGCCCGCGGCCCGGGGGGAGAGGTGCGCCGGATCGAGGGGGCGTGGCTCGTCGGCTGCGACGGCGGGCAGAGCCTCGTGCGCCGCAGCCTCGGCATACGGCTGCGCGGCGAGGGGAACCTTCTCGAGCTGCAGCAGGCGCTGTTCCGCTGCGACGGGCTGTTCGAGCGGCTGCCGATCGGCCCCGGCCCGGGCCGGGGGCGGCACTACCACGTGGCGGATGCGAACCACGGCTTCCTGATCATGCAGGATTCCACGCGCCACTGGACCCTGCACGCCACCCTGCCGGACGCCGAGGCGATGCGCCGGCGCTTCGCCGAGATCATCGCCCTGCCGCTGCCCTTCGAGATGCTCTATTGCGCGCCCTGGCGGCAGAACCTGCTGCTGGCCGAACGCTACCGCGACGGGCGCGTCCTGCTCGCCGGGGATGCGGTGCATCTCGTGATCCCGACGGGCGGCCTCGGCATGAACACCGGGGTGGGGGACGCCTTCGACCTCGCCTGGAAACTGTGGGGCACGCTGCGCGGCTGGGGCGGGCCGGGGCTGCTCGCCTCCTACGAGATCGAGCGCCGCCAGGTGGCCGAGCGCAACATCGGCGCCTCGCGCTACGCCTCGCTCGGCCGCCGCGCCTGGCGGGCCATGTGGCGGCCCGAGATCGCCGAGGACTCGCCGGCGGGAGAGGCGGCGCGCGCCGCGCTTGCCGCGGTGGCCGACATCGAGCAGCGCAAGACCAACGAGATGATCGGCGCCGAACTCGGCTACCGCTATGTGGACAGCCCGATCATCGACGACATCCCGGGCGGCCCCGAACATCTCTTCCGCGACTACCGCCCCACCACCTGGCCGGGCGCCCGGCTGCCGCATCTGTGGCTGCCGGATGGGCGGGCGCTGCAGGATGCCGTGCCCGACGACGCCTTCACGCTGCTCGCCGTCGGGCCGCAGGCGGCGGCGGTCGAGGAAGGCCCCTGGGCGCGCGCCTTCGCCGCGCTCGGCGCGCCGTTCCGCTGCCTGCGCATTCCCGATCGCCACCCGCGCGAGATCTACGGCCACGACCTGCTGCTGCTGCGGCCGGACCTGCACATCGTCTGGCGCGGCGGGGGTGGGGCCGATCCGCGGCGCCTCGCCGCGATCGCAACGGGGCGGCAGCAACCGCCGGAGGACCGCACATGAGCACGCTGCCCGCGCTGGTCGCGGATCTCGTCACCGCCAACCGCATCCTGGCCGACCAGGGGGTCGTGGACGCCTTCGGGCATGTGAGCGTGCGGCACCCGGAGCACCAGGACCGCTACCTGCTGTCCCGCGCGCTGTCGCCCGACCTGGTCGAGGCGTCGGACATCGAGGAGTATGCGCTCGACGGCGCGCCGCTCTCGGCCGCGCCGCGCAAGCCGTATCTCGAGCGCTTCATCCACGGCGCGATCTACGAGGCGCGCCCCGAGGTGCAGGCGGTGGTGCACAGCCACGCGCGCAGCGTCGTGCCCTTCTCCGTCACGCGGCGGCCGCTGCGGCCCGTGATGCATTCCTGCGCCACCATCGGCGCCGAGGTGCCGGTGTGGGACGCGCGGCGCCGCTTCGGCGACACCTCGCTTCTCGTCTGCGACATGCCGATGGGGCGCGATCTCGCCGCCGGGCTTGGCGAGGGGACGGTGGTGCTGATGCGCGGCCACGGCGCGACAGTGGCCGGGCGCAGCCTGAAGGAGGCCGTGTACACCGCCGTCTATCTCGAGGTGAACGCGCGCCTGCAGATGGAGGCGGCCGCCCTCGGCGACATCGAGTTCCTCTCGCCGGGCGAGATCGCGCGGATCCGCGAGCGTCTCGGCGCAGGGGCGGCGGCGGAGGGCTATTCCCGCGCCTGGGAGTACTGGGCGCGGCTCGCGGCCAGGAGGCACGGCGGCGCCGCGGGCGCGCCGGAAGCCCGCGCCGGCGCCCCGGGCTGAGGCACTGCGGGGCGGTCTCTCTCGACCATCGGCTCCCGCGCCCTTCGCTACCCTGCGGGACGGCGCCGCGCGGTCCTGCACGGGGGCAGAGGGACCCGGGCAGCCTCCCGGGTCGGATCGCGTTGTCTCCGCCCCGCGGCCGGCCCGGGGCTTGGATCGCGCCCCGGGCCGCCGGCGTAGCGGACTGCCCGGCCTCAGTTCGCCGGCAGGCGGATCGGCTCGCCTTCCGGCACCGGCTCGACGGCGGGCGCCGCCGCCGGCGCGGCGGCCGCGGCGCGCTGGAAGTTCGCGAGGTTCAGCTCCGGATAGTCGCGCGCCATCGGCGCGCCCCACAGCGGGCGGTACACGCCGTGGTGGCAGGTGGAGCAGTTGGCCTTGAGCGTATCGCCCAGCGGCCCGAGGCGGTGCGGCGGGAAGCGGTCGCGCAGCACCTCGATGTAGTTCACGTTGATGTCCCGGAGCATGCGGATGCCGTACCACGCCGTCACGCGCTGGGGCGTGCTGCTCTCCCAGGAGTGGAACGAGCGGCTGTTGTGGCAGAAGGTGCAGTTCACCCCGAGCGAGGTGGACATGTGCATCATCAGCGCGTAGTTCCACTCCGTGTTCATCGTTCCGGCGAGGTTGCCGGAGGGCCGCGGCGTCAGCGTCAGGCGGCGGATGTTCTCGTCATGGAAAAGGAACGGCGTGAAGGGCTCGTTCGGCAGCGAGGAGAGGCCGACATCCCGCCCCGGCAGGTTCTGCGCCACCTGGATCCCGGCCATGCCGCCGCGCGTCGCGTGTTCCGGCTGTTGCGACCACACATAGGCAGGCACCGCCTGGCCGCGGTGGCAGGTGTAGCATGTCACGCCGGTGTCGCCCACATGGCTGCGCCAGGCGGTGTTGATCTGGTGCACCATCTGCAGCATGCGGCGCGCCACGTGCTTCTGGTACACGTCCTCGGCCGCGAAGTTGCCGGGCACGTGGCAGTTGTTGCAGCCCTCCGCCCCCTGGCCCGGATAGAGCCACTCCGTCATCGCCTGCATGATCCGCCCGAACTGCGCCACCGAGAGGTGCCCGAGCACCGGCACGTTCTCGTAGATGGCACTCGCGCGGTCCTCGTCGCTCTCGGGCGGGTCGGCCGGGTCGAGGGCGGCCGGGGCCTGCTGGCGGGCGAACTCGGCGGCCACCGTGCGGGGGTTGTACACGAGCTCCATCGCCACCCCGCGGTGGCCGATCTGCACGGTGCGCACGGGCGGGCGCTCGAAGCTCAGCACCACCACCGCGAACCCCGCAATCCCGAGCAGCACCGCCCCCGCGAGGACGAAGAAGCGGTTCATCGCATGGTCGGTTCTCATCGCGCGCCTCCCGTCAGCAGGGCGGGATCGGCGACACCCGGATAGACCGTCGGGTAGGAGGGCGCGTAGCCCTTCTCGACCGCCCAGAGATACCAGTTGTCCACCACCGTGCCGGTCAGGATGATCCCGATGCCGCCGGTGATCGGCGTCAGCACCGCGAACCACCACGCCCAGCGGTGGATGCTCTCGCTGGTCGCGTTGAAGCCCATGGTCCAGCGCCAGAACAGCGCGGCGCGCTCCATCGCGGTGCCGCGGTCGTAGGCCTGCTCCACCTCGCGCTCGCCGCCGAAGCGCCCGACGGCGAGGATGGTCGCCCCGTGCATGGCGAACAGCAGCGTCGAGCCGTAGAGGAAGGCGATGCTGAGGCCGTGGAACGGGTTGTAGAAGAGGTTGCCGTAGCGGATAGAGAAGGCCGCGGTCCAGTCGAGGTGCGGGAAGATGCCGAAGGGCACCCCCTCGCTCCAGGAGCCCATGAGCAGCGGCCGGAAGAAGCCGAGCACGAGATAGAGCCAGATCGCAGCGCCGAAGGCGTAGAAGGTGTGCTGCCCGAGGCCGAGCTCCTTGGCGCGGATATAGAGCCTGATCCACCACAGGATGATCGCGGCGGTCAGGAAGAAGCCGGCAAGCAGCCACCAGCCGCCCTGCGCGAGCGGCGGGAAGGAGAGGCCGTAGGCCGGCGGCGGCGGCTCGAGCGCGAGCCAGGGCAGCAGCCGGATGAACTGCACCACGTCCCAGTTCACCGAGGCCAGCATGTTGAGCCCGATGATCTCGATCGCGATGAAGCCGCAGAACAGCGACAGCACCCCGGTGTAGCCGAGGCGTATCGGGCCGATCTGCGCATCGCCGATCTTGCCGATCCAGTAGTTGAAGAAGGGCTTGCCCTCGCGCCCGGTGGCGCCCTTCGGCAGCGGCACGCCGGGGTAGGGCGCGCTGCGGACCTGGAGCCGGCAGAAGAGGTACTGGTATTCGGCCATCGTCTGGTCCCTTCCCTCAGTTCCAGATCGGCAGGTTGAGCCACCAGCCCCACCATTCGGGCCAGCCGCGCGTCCAGAAGGGGCCGCTGATCACGATGCACACCGCGCTCCAGAACCCGGCCGAGAGCGCGACGAACAGCCCGAGCCGGTGGATGCCGAGGGTGCCGATCGAGTAGCCGATGAAGTCGCGGTAGAAGGTGTTCTCGTGCTCGGCCGTCTTCATCCGCTCGCCCTTCCTCGGGTTGATGGCGGCGAGCACGAGCGAGGCGTGGAGCGACAGCGCGAGCGTCGTGGTGAAGAAGAAGCTCACCGCGATCATGTGCGCCGGGTTGTAGTGGAAGTGCAGGTACTGGTAGCCGACGTTCGACACCCAGTCGAGGTGGCTCCAGATGCCGTAGGGGAAGCCGTGGCCCCAGGCGCCCATCAGCAGCGGGCGGATCACCACCAGCGTGACGTAGGCGAACACCGCCATGCCGTAGGCGAAGGGGATGTGCAGCCCCATGCCGAGCTTGCGCGCGATCTCGGCCTGGCGCAGCGCCCAGCTGACGAAGGCGCCGATCGCGCAGATGGTGATGAGCTGCCAGAACCCCCCCTCGCGCAGGGGCGCGAAACCGAGGCCGTAGGAGAGATCGGGCGGCGCGATGTTGATCTTCCAGATGTTCCACTCGCCCTCGAGGGCGGTGGCGTAGACGATCAGCGCCGTGCCGAGCACGGTGAAGAAGATGGTGGTGACGCCGAAGAAGCCGACGTAGAACGGCCCGACCCAGAAGTCGAACAGGTTGCCCCCGACCAGGGTGCCGCCTCGTACGCGGTACTTCCTCTCGAAGCTGAGCATGCTCATGGCCTGATCCCTGGCTGGAGAGCCGGCCGCGGGGCCGGCCTCTCGGGTTGCGCCCGGCGGCGGACGGAAGGCCCCGCCCGTCGCCGGGCAGGCGGGCTAGCGCCCCGCCGGCAGCGGAGCGTTGGACGAGGCCGTCGCCGCCGGGCGCGGGCCCTCGATCCAGTTGAACCGGTCCGTGCTGAGCAGGATGAAGTGGATCAGCAGGGCCAGCACGCCGAGGAAGGAGAACAGGGCGACCAGCGCGCGGCGCGGGTCGAACAGCAGCCAGATGCGCCACATGTCCCGGTCCTCCTCAGGTCAGCATGGTGATGAGCGGGGTCACCGCGTCGATCACCTCGGCGCGGTAGCCGCCGACAGGCGGCAGCCACGGGCGCCAGAGCCACACGAGGTAGTGCGCCACGATCGCGATCACCGTGAAGAGCACGAAGCTCGTCATGAAGATCGAGTGGAACTCCCTCGCTTCGTTTTCGGTCAGCCCCGACAGGGAGCTGTCCCTTCCGTCAGCCATCTCTTCTCCTTCCGGATGAGAGCCTTTCGGCCGTTACCGCGCATCTCCCGCGCGGCAGGGATGCGAGGGGACCCGGCCCCCCGCGTCCGTCGGCCTGGCAAGGCCAGGCGGACAGTCCGGTCGCGCCGCCGCTCATGCGACGGGCTCCGCCACGCGCGCACCCAGCACGGCGGCCACCCGCCGGCGCGTGACGCGCAGCTCACCCGCCTCCTTCGCCGCCGCCTCGATCGCCTCGCGGTGGCGCTTGGCGGCGGAGATGCGGATGAGGAAGGGTTCCGCGGCGACATGTCCGTCGAGCGCGGCAAGCGCCTCGGCGTCCCACGGCAGCGCATGCGGCGCATCCGGCCGCGCGGGCGTGGGCGGCGCCTTGTCCATCTCCGTCGAGAGGGGAAGGATGTGGAACAGCGCGTCGAACAGCGCGTTGCAGTATTCCTGCACGACGTAGGTCGCCCCCGCGTAGCCCATGAAGGGCGTGCCGGTGGCGCGGCGGATGATCGCACCCGGGAAGGAGGCCGGGATGTAGGCCGTGCGCGCGCCGATCTCGGCGGCGTACATGCGCTCGTTGTAGGAGCCGAACAGCACCAGCGGCGGGGCGCGGTGCACCGCCGCCCGCACCGCCGCGTTGTCGGGCTTCTCGCCCGGCCTGCGGGCGAAGCAGAAGGCGATCGGAACCCCCATCTCCTCGCCGAGGAGGCGCGAGAGGCCCCGCGCGTAGGTCTCGGTGGCGGCGATCCCGACCGAGGCGGAGGAGAAAAAGTCCTGCGTCACCGAGCGCCAGAGGTCCCAGATCGGCTTGATCGTGGTGTGCTTCTCGCGCTCGATGAACGGCTCGGGATCCAGGCCGGTGAGCTCCCCGAGCTTGCGCAGGAAGTTGGTGGTGGCGAACACGCCGAAGGGCGCCATCAGGTAGGGCCGCTCCAGCTCCTCGCAGAGTTTCCGCCCGAACTCGCGGTACATCAGCACGTTCACGTCCGCGTTCGGCAGCTTCGGGATGTCCTCGATGTGGCTGCCCAAGGGGAACACCAGGTTCACCTCGCAGCCGATCCCCTCGACAAGGCGCCGCACCTCCGCCAGATCCGAGGGCATGTTGAAGGTGCCGTAGATCGGCCCGATGATGTTGACGCGCGGGCGCTCGCCTTCCTTCCGCGCGCGCGGCTTCGGGCGGCGCCCGCGCGCGCCGAACTCGTTCCACAGCCACAGGATCGCCCGGTCGGCGGCCTGCCACTGGTCCTCGTCGATCGTGCGCGGGATGAAGCGCTGCAGGTTCGATCCCTGCGGCGTCACGCCGCCGCCGATCA
This sequence comes from Acetobacteraceae bacterium, assembly GCA_025055335.1. Taxonomy (GTDB): domain Bacteria; phylum Pseudomonadota; class Alphaproteobacteria; order Acetobacterales; family Acetobacteraceae; genus JANWXJ01. The sequence goes on along the minus strand of JANWXJ010000134.1, from coordinate 11,847 downwards.
TCTCGGCGATCGAGCCCGTGACCACCACCGCCGGCAGGTCGGGGTCCTGCGTGCCGGCGGCGCGCCTCATCTGCTCCTCGGTCCCGGTCTTGGACAGCGCGTCCTCATCGAGGCCCGTCACCACCACCGGAAGCTCGTGCGGCGGAAGCGCGTCGGTGTAGTGCAGCACGGCGGTCACCGGCAGGTTCTCGCACCCCACCGGCCCGTCGATCACCACCCGCAGCCCGCGCACCGCGCTGAAGGCGTAGACCGCCCCCCAGTATCCGCCGGCGCGATCATGATCGAGGACGAGCATCGCCTTACGTCCCCACCGCTTCCTCGGCCTTCGCCCTGGCCAGCCGCTGCTTGCGGATGCGCTCGCGGAAGCCCGGCGGATCCGCAGGCTTGTCGCGGAAGCCGTAGCCCGCGCCGTCCGGCGTGCCGACACCCTCGAAGAACGAGACCATGCGCGAGAACCGCTCGCGCCCGCTCGTCTGCGCCGCCACGATCCCCGCCATGGAGGCGGCACCCGCAGGCCCGAACAGCGGCCGCGCGCTCACCATGTTGGTGAAATAGAGGGCGGGCGTGCCCTCCTCCTTCGCCTTCTGCACGAGCGGCGTGGTGCCGAGCGCGAGATCGGGCTTCGCCTCGCGCATCGCCGCGATGTCCTGCTCCAGGCTCGCGCGGTACTGCACGTGGCAGCCATGCGCCTCGAGCCACTGCCGGTCGGGCTCGCTCCACTCGGTGCGCGGGCAGGCGGTGCCGACATAGGGCACCTCGGCGCCGGCCTCGATCAGCAGCCGCGCGACGAGGAGTTCCGAGCCCTCGTAGCCCGAGACGGTGATGCGCGCCTTCACCGGCTTCGCGCCGAGCGCGCCCTGGATCGCCGGCAGGGTGCGGGCCTTCGCGGCATCCACGCGCGCCGCCTCCACCCCCGCCGCGCGGCCGATGCCCTCGAGCCAGGCGGCCGTGCCCTCCACCCCGACCGGGCCGGAGCCGACCACCGGCCGCCCCGCCGCCTGGAGTTCGCGCACGCTTGCCGTGTAGAAGGGATGCAGCGCGGCCGCCGCCACGCAATCCAGCGCGGCATAGAGGTCGCGCCACTCCCGCGTCGGCACGGTGGCGCCGAGGGAGAGGCCGAGTGGTGCGAGCAGCGCGCCGATCCCGGGCGGGTCGGCCGGGAACAGCTCGCCGAGCAGGGTGACGCTGCGCGCCCCCTCCACATGCCGCGCCGGCCGCGCGACCGGGCCCGCCTCGGCCTCTGCCCGCGCGTAGCGCAGCATCGCGCCCGACAGCACGTCCTTCGCTTCCGCATGCGTCGGCACGCCGAAGCCCGGCACGTCGATGCCGATGATCCGCACGCCGTTGATCTCTCTCGGCAGCAGGTCGAGCGGCACGCCCGAGGCCGTGGGCACGCAGAGGTTGGTGACGACGATCGCGTCGTACTCCTCCGGCTTCGCCATGGCGTGCACGGCCTCGCGGATGTCCTCGAAGAGCTTGCCGGTCACCAGCGTCTCGGAGTTGAAGGGCACGTAGCCCACGCTGCGCCGCGCGCCGTAGAAGTGGCTGGTGAAGGTGAGGCCGTAGACGCAGCACGCCGAGCCCGAGAGGATCGTCGCCGTCCGCTTCATGCGCAGCCCGACGCGCAAGGACCCGAAGGCCGGGCACATGGATTGCGGCTGGTCGTGCGGGCCGCGCGGATAGTCCCGCGCGAGGCGCTCCATCGCCTCGCTCTTGCCGGCGGCGCGCGCGGCGGCCTGCATCGTCTCTCGCCCGCCGTGGCAGCCGCCGGCGCCGGGGGGAAGGCCGTCCATCGCCTCAGCTCCCCTCGTAGACCACTTCGAGCGAGGGCTTGGGCATGTGGTTCGGGCCGCACATGTCGGCCTCCGTCGCCGGGTCGAGCACCACGTCGCGCCCGACCGCCTCGCCCTTGAACAGCCCGAGCAGCCCTTCCTGCGAGAGGGGCTTCGGGCGGAGCGGCGGCGCCTCCGCCACCTGGGTGGCCAACCGCTCGAACAGCGGCGCCCAGCGCCCGCCAGGGCGGCCCACGATCTCGTAGTTCGCGCTCTTGCGGCGGATGTCCTCGTCGGCCGGGATCGCCGCCAGCACGGGGATGCCGACGGCCGCGGCGAAGGCCGCCGCCTCGCCGGTGCCGTCGTCCTTGTTGATCACGAGGCCGGCGACGCCGACATTGCCCCCGAGCTTGCGGAAATACTCGACCGCCGAGCAGACGTTGTTCGCGACGTAGAGGCTCTGCAGGTCGTTCGAGCCGACGATGATCACCTTCTGGCACATGTCGCGCGCGATCGGCAGGCCGAAGCCGCCGCACACCACATCGCCCAGGAAGTCGAGCAGGACGTAGTCGAAGTCCCAGTCGTGGAAGCCGAGCTTCTCGAGCGTCTCGAAGCCGTGGATGATGCCCCTGCCGCCGCAGCCGCGGCCCACTTCCGGCCCGCCGAGCTCCATCGCGAACACCCCGTCGCGCTTGAAGCACACGTCGCCGATCGCGATCGGCTCGCCGGCGGCCTTCTTGCGCGAGGAGGTCTCGATGATGGTGGGGCAGGAGCGGCCGCCGAACAGCAGGCTGGTCGTGTCGCTCTTCGGGTCGCAGCCGATCAGCAGCACGCGCTTGCCCTGCTGCGCCATCATGTAGGAGAGGTTGGAGAGGGTGAAGGACTTGCCGATGCCGCCCTTGCCGTAGATCGCGATGATCTGCGTCTTCTTCGCGGGCGGTGCGGTCGGCACGGGGTCGGGCTCGGCGGCGGCCTCGGCGCGCAGCGCCTCGTGCATGCTCGTCATGGCGGGCTTGCCCGGAACGGCGTTCATGCGCTCTCCCTCCAGTCCAGCACCATCTTCAGGCAGGCGGGATCGCCGAAGGCGATGCGGTAGGCGTCCGCCGCCTCGCTTGCCGCGCGGCGATGGGTGATCAGCCCCTCGAGCGAGAGCCTGCCCTCGGCGATCAGCGCGTTGACCGCGGCGAGGTCCGGCGGCCGCCACTCGGCGGCAATGCGGATCCGCGCCTCCTTCATGAAGGCGGGCGGGAAGGCGAAAGAGAGCGGTTCGGCGTAGAAGCCGGCGAGCACGATCTCGCCCCCGGGGGCGAGGCGCGCGACCAGCGTGTCGAGGATGCGCGAATCGCCGCTCACGTCGTGGATCGCGCGGTAGTCTCGGCGCGGATCCTCCTCCGGGTGCAGCACGGCATATCCGGCGGCGCCCTCGCGCCGCGCCGGGTTCGTCTCCCACACCACGGGCGGCGGGGCGCCGAGCGCGATCGCGATCCGCGCGAGCAGCCGCCCGAGCACGCCGTGGCCGACGATCAGCCCGGGCTGCTCCGCGCCCGGGGCGGCGGTGGCGTGGCGGGCGGTGGCGGCGAGCGCGAGAAGCACCGCCTGTTCGCGCAGGCCTTGCTCGACCGGCACCACACGCGCGCCCGGCACCACGAGCCGCCGGGCCGCCCCGCCGAACAGGCCGCGCACCGGCTCGCCCTCGAGCGGGGCGAAGCAGCGAGCGCCGGGGACGAACACGCGCTCGCCGACACGGCGGCCGGACTGCGGGCCGGCCTCGACGATCTCGCCGACCGACTCGTAGCCGGGCACGAGCGGATACCCCATGCCCGGGAAAGGCGGCATGCGGCCGCTCCACAGCAGGCGTTCGGTGCCGGTCGAGATGCCGGACCAGGCCACCTCCACCACCACATCCGCCGGGCCGGGCGGCGTGAGGGCAAGCCGCGCCAGCTCGAGCGTTTCCGGTCGCCGCAGCAGGACCGCGATGGTGTCCACCTTGGGCTACGCCTCCTCGTCCGGTCTGTCACTCTAGACCGACATGCCAGTGTGTCAAGAAAAACTGACACACGGCGGCCAGCGCCGTCAGGCGCCGCGGCGCGCCACGATCAGCCCGGTCTGCAGCGGTGTCGCGGTCGGCACCGGCCGCGCCTCGGCGAAGCCCGCGGCCCGCAGCATCGCCACCAGCTCGGCAGCCCGGCGCGGGCGGCCGCTGCCCATCGCGCGCAGGTAGAAGCCGAAATACGCGTCACCCACCGGCTCGGCGCCCGGCGTGCCGGCCATGGGTTCGGCGAGCAGCAGCACCCCCCCTGGCGGCAGCGCCGCATGCGCGCGCGCAAGCAGGCGGGCGGCCGCGGCGTCGTCATGGTCGTGCACCACGCGCAGGAGGCTGACGGCATCCGCGCCCCCGGGCAGCGCGTCGCGGTGGAAATCCCCGCCCACCGCCTCGGCGCGCGCGGCCATGCCGGCCGCGGCGAAGCGGGCGCGGGCGCGTTCGGCCACCGCCGGCAGGTCGAACAGGCGAAGCCGCAGCGCCGGATGCCGCCTGCCGGCGGCGATCAGGAACGCCCCCTCTCCGCCGCCCACATCCATCAGCAGACGCCGGTCCGAGAGGTCGAAGGCGTCCAGCACCTCGTCGGCGATCAGCGTCTGGCTGTCGGCCATCAGCGCCGAGTAGCGCGCGACATCCTGGGCCCCGAGAGCGCGCGGATCCTCGGCCCGCACATAGCCCCACAGCCGCGCGAGCTCCCCGCCGCCGCCCTGCCCGCGCAGCAGCGCCACCGGATCGGCAAGATCGGCATAGAGCGCGGCGTGGTGCTCGACCATCGCCGCCACCGCCCGGTTGCCGACCATCGCCGCCCCGAGCGGCCCGAGGCCCCAGAGCGCGCCCCGACGCTGCACGAGACCGAGCGCCTCGGCCCCCTTCAGCAGCAGCGAAGCACCCTCGGGCGGCAGGGAGAGGCGCGCGGCGAGGGTGCGTTCCTCGGCCGGGCCTTCCGCCAGCACGGCGAACAGGTCGAGCCGGACGCAGGCGTAGAGGATCTGCGAGTAGACGAAGCCCGCCGAGAGGTCGAACAGCGCCCGCGCCCGCTTCCGCGCGATCCGCCGCGTCAGCGGGAAGCGCGCGGCCCAGCGCCGGAAGGCGGGGTTCGCGACCAGCCGGTCGCGCAGCGACAGCACCGCCTCCCGCAGGCCGGACGGCGCGCGGTCGGCGAGTGCCGCCATCTCAGACGTTGGCGAGCGAGGCCGGCACCAGCCGCCGCGCCTCGTGGCGGATCAGGCGCTCGAGACCCGGCTTGCCCGGGCAGCGCGGAATGGCGGCCACGGCCGCAGCCGTCAGGCTCTCGAGGTGCTTGAGCGCCCCCTTGAGCCCGAGCGCCCGCACGGCCGAGGGCCGGCCGAGCGCAGCGTCCTGCCCGACCGGCTTGCCGATCTCCTCCGGCCGGGCGACCGCGTCCGCGATGTCGTCGGCCACCTGGTAGGCTTCGCCCAGGCATTCGCCGAGCGGGATCCAGGCCTCCCACTCGGCCCCCGCGGCGGCGGCGCCGGCGGCGGTCGCGCCCGCGAACAGCGCCGCCGTCTTGGCCTTCTGGTATTCGTGCAGATCCGCCTTCGGCTCGCATTCCCAGGCCTGGCCCGCGACGATCCCGGAGGGCGAGCCGACCGCATCGCCGATGATGCGGAGCAGCGTGGGCACGCGCGCGGCGTATTCCGCGTCCACGTCGCAGAGGGTGCGGAAGGCGGCGACGATCAGCCCATCGCCCGCAAGCAGCGCGAGCGGCTCGCCGAAGGCGGCGTGGACGGAAGGCTTGCCCCGGCGCGTCGGCGCGTCGTCGAAGCAGGGCATGTCGTCGTGCACGAGAGAGGCGCAGTGCAGCAGCTCGATCGCCGCCGCCGCGCGGTCGGCCAGCTCCGGCGCATCGTCGCCGCAGGCGAGGGCGGCGGCGATCACGAGCCTCGGCCGCACCCGCGCCCCGCCCGGGAACACCGCGTGGCGCAGTGCCGCGCCGAGGCGCGGCGGGGCGTTCACCCCGCAGGCGGCGCGCAGCGCCCGTTCCAGGGCGAACTCGATGCGGGCGAGCGGGTCCATGGGCGTCCTCCGAGGCTGCGCGTCTGTAAATCCGCTTTGTCGCCCCAGAGTGTCATGCCAGATTGACAGGCAATGCAAGCACGGAATCAGGGGCGATGCGGGTGGCCGTGATCGGGGCGGGGGTGGCGGGGCTCTCCGCCGCCCTGCTGCTCGCCGCTCGCGGGGCGGAGGTGACGGTGCTCGAGCGCGCCCTCGCCCCGGGCGGCAAGATGCGCGAGGTGACGGCCGGCGGCCTTGCCATGGATGCCGGCCCGACGGTGTTCACCCTGCGCCCGATCCTCGAGGAGATCCTGGCCGAGGCCGGCGCCTCGCTCGATGCCGAACTCGCGCTTCGGCCGGCCCGCGTGCTGGCCCGCCACGCCTTCGACGGGTCGCCCGGCCGGATGGACCTGTTCGCCGACGTGGCCGAGAGCGAGGCCGAGATCGGCCGCTTCGCCGGCGCGGCCGAGGCGCGCGGCTTCCGCGCCTTCTGCGCCCGCGCGCGCGCGATCTGGCAGGCGCTCGAGCATCCCTTCGTGCGCGGGCAGCGGCCGAACCCGGTCTCGCTCCTGGCGCGCGCCGGGCTGCCGGGGCTGCCCGGGGTGCTCCGCATCTCGCCCTTCGCCACGCTCTGGTCGGCGCTGTCGGAGCATTTCCGGGATCCGCGGCTGCGCGCGCTATTCGGGCGCTACGCGACCTATTGCGGCTCCTCCCCCTTCGCCGCACCGGCGACGCTGATGCTGATCGCCCATGTCGAGCAGCAGGGGGTGTGGTACGTCGAGGGCGGGATGCATGCGGTGGCGCGCGCTCTCGCGCGGCTGGCCGCCGCACGCGGGGCGGTCTTCCGCTACGGCGCCGAGGTGGCAGAGGTGCTGGTGGAGGGCGGCCGGGCCGCCGGGGTGCGGCTCGCCTCGGGCGAGCGGATCGTGGCCGATGCGGTGGTGTCGAACGCCGACACCGCCGCCTTCGCCGCCGGGCTGTTCGGGCCGGCGGCGCGGCGGGCGGCCCCCCCCGTGCCCGAGGCCGAGCGGTCGCTCTCCGCCCTCACCTGGTGTCTTGCCGCCCGCTGCGAGGGCTGGCCGCTCGTGCGGCACAATGTCTTCTTCTCGGCCGATTACCCGGCGGAGTTCGAGGACCTGTTCGCCCGCCGCCGCCTGCCGCGCGCGCCCACCGTCTATGTCTGCGCGCAGGACCGGGGCGACGACGCGCGGGCACCTGCGGGCGCCGAGCGGCTGCTCGTGCTGGTCAATGCCCCGGCCACCGGGGGCCTGCCGGAGTCGGAGATCGAGACATGCGAGAGGACGACCTTCGCCCTTCTGCGGCGGGCGGGGCTCTCCCTGCTGCCGGAGGCCTCGGTGCGCACCACCCCGAGGGAGTTCGCGGCCCTGTTCCCGGCGACGGGGGGCGCGCTCTACGGCCGGGCGACCCATGGCTGGCAGGCGAGCTTCCTCCGCCCCGGAGCGAGATCGGCCATTCCGGGGCTGTATCTGGCGGGGGGCGGGGCGCATCCGGGGGCGGGGGTGCCGATGGCGGCGATGAGCGGCAGGCTCGCAGCCGAGGCGGTGATCGCCGACCGCTCCCGCTTCCGTTCGATGTCGCGGTTCCGCCGAACGGCTACGCCTGGTGGTATGCCGATGCCCTCTCCGACGACGGGCGGCACGGCATCACGCTGATCGCCTTCCTCGGAAGCGTCTTCTCGCCCTACTACGCCTTCGCGCGGGACCGCGGGCCGGCCGATCCGCTGAACCACGTGGCCCTGAACGTCGCGCTCTACGGCCGGCCGCGGCGCTGGGCGCTGACCGACCGCGGGCGCGGCGCGGCGCGGCAGGAGCCGATGCGGCTCGGGCTCGGGCCCTCCTCCCTCGCATGGGACGGGGAGACGCTGGTGGTGTCGGTGGCCGAGGTGACGGCGCCTGTTCCCCGGCCGCTCCGCGGCGAGGTGCGCATCACGCCCGGGCCGGTGAACCGTCGGGTGTTCACGCTCGACGCCGCGGGGCGGCACCGCTGGTGCCCGATGGCGCCCGCCTGCCGGGCGGAGGTGGCGTTCGAGGCCCCCGCCCTCCGCTGGTCGGGCACCGCCTATCTCGACGGCAACTGGGGGGACGCGCCGCTCGAGGCGGATTTCGTGGACTGGGACTGGTCCCGCTTCCCGCTGCCCGACGGGGCGGCGGTGTTCTACGACACGCGGCGGCGGGACGGATCCCGCCAGTCCCTCGCCTTGCGGTTCGACCGGGCGGGCGGGGTGGAGGAGCTGCCGCCGCCGCCCTTCGTGCGGCTGCCGCGCAGCCTCTGGGGCGTGGCGCGGCGCACCCAGGCCGACCCCGGGGCATCCGTCGCGGTGCTACGCACCCTCGAGGACACGCCGTTCTACGCGCGCTCGGTCGTCCGCACGCGGCTGTTCGGGGCCGAGGTGGAGGGAGTGCACGAGAGCCTCGACCTCGACCGGTTCCGGGCCCTGCCGATCCGGCTGATGCTGCCGTTCAAGGTGCCGCGGGCGTGGCTCTGGTAGGGTGTGGTTGCGGACGCTCTGCACCGCCCGATGGCGGCAGGGCGCGTGCGGACCGGAAGCTCCGGGCAGGTCTGTCGCGGCGCTTGGCCCAGCCTCCATCGCGTGGCGCGGGCCGGGTACCGCGTGAGGCGCGCCACGGATTGACGTGTCCCGCTGTCGCGAAGACGGCGATGGGACGGCTGCGTCAGGTGCCGGTCTTGAGGGCGTTCGAGGCGGGCAGGAGGCGACGCCCTTGGCCCGCAGGCGCAGGCCATGGGCGGGCGATGACGGCGCCATCGGATGGCTGCCGGCCGCGGATCTCTTCTTTGGGCGGAGCGCCGGATCGGCGACGGCATCCCCTGGCGCGGAGGAGGCACCCCGGAGAGGCCCCGGCCAGCTTCCACCACATGTCGGAGCTGATTCGGCGCGCCGCGTGGTTCGCAACGCGGCCCGAGGCATCGAACCTCCGTCCTGGTGGAGCCAAGGGGAGTCGAACCCCTGACCTCCTGAATGCCATTCAGGCGCTCTCCCAACTGAGCTATGGCCCCCCGGGGAGGTGCCGGCCTATAGCCGCGCGCCGCGCCCGCCGCAACCCCCTTCCCGCGGCCTTCCGCGCTGACTAGGTTCCGCCCGCACCAGCAGGAAGGACCGCGAATGCGCAAGGTCTACAAGGATGCCAAGGCGGCGCTCGCCGGGCTGCTGCGCGACGGCATGCTGATCCACTCCGGCGGCTTCGGCCTGTGCGGCATCCCCTCGGCGCTGATCGAGGCGATCCGGGACTCCGGGGTGAAGAACCTCACGGTCGTGTCGAACAACGCCGGGATCGACGGCGCCGGCCTCGGGCTGCTGCTGGAGACGCGACAGATCCGCAAGATGATCTCCTCCTATGTCGGGGAGAACGCGACCTTCGCGAGGCAGTATCTCGCCGGGGAGCTCGAGATCGAGTTCAACCCCCAGGGCACGCTCGCCGAACGCATCCGCGCCGGCGGCGCCGGCATCCCGGCCTTCTTCACCCGCACGGGCGTCGGCACCGCGGTGGCGGAGGGCAAGGAAACCCGCGAGTTCGACGGCGAGACCTACGTGATGGAGCGGGGCATCTTCGCCGATCTGGCGATCATCCACGCCTGGATGGGCGACACCGAAGGCAACCTCGTCTACCGGAAGACGGCGCGGAACTTCAACCCGATCATGGCCACCGCCGCGCGGGTGACGGTGGCGCAGGTGGAACATCTGGTGGAGCCTGGGCAGATCGACCCCGACCACATCCACACACCCGGCATCTACGTGAAGCGGATCGTGCCGCTGCCGCCCGGCTACGAGAAGCGGATCGAGCAGCGCACCGTGCGCAAGCGCGAACCGGCCGCCGCCGCCGGCGAGGAGGTGTGAGATGCCCTGGACGCGCGACCAGATGGCCGCCCGCGCCGCCCGCGAACTGCAGGACGGCTTCTACGTGAATCTCGGCATCGGCATCCCGACGCTGGTTGCCAACCACATCCCGCCCGGCATGACGGTGCATCTGCAGAGCGAGAACGGCATGCTCGGCATCGGTCCCTTCCCCTACGAGGGCGAGGAGGACCCCGACCTGATCAACGCCGGCAAGCAGACGGTGACGGCGCTGCCCACCACCTCCTTCTTCGATTCCGCCACCTCCTTCGCGATGATCCGCGGCGGACACATCGACCTCTCGATCCTCGGCGCGCTTCAGGTGGCCGAGAACGGGGACCTCGCCAACTGGATGATCCCCGGGAAGATGGTGAAGGGCATGGGCGGGGCGATGGACCTCGTCGCCGGGGTGAAGAAGGTGATCGTGGTGATGGAGCACACCGCCGGCGGCCAGCCGAAGCTCGTGCCGGCCTGCACCCTGCCGCTGACCGGCCAGCGCGTGGTGGACATGGTGATCACCGACCTCGCGGTGTTCACCCTTGCCCGCAAGGGGCCGCCCGACATGCGGCTGATCGAACTGGCCCCGGGCGTCACGCTCGAGGAGGTGCGGGCCAAGACGGCGGCGAACTTCACGGCAGCGCTCGCCTGAGCCGCCCCGTTTCGCGCGGGGCGCGCGCCCGGGCCGGCACCTGCCGCCCGGCTCTCCCTCAGCCCTGTTCCCGCTTCCGCGCGCGGCGGATCGCCCGCCGCGTGCGCCACAACTCCCACAGAGCAAGGGCGAGCGCGAGCAGCAGCAGGATCGCCCACTCGAACTCGGCCGCCGCCCGCAGGTCCATCCGCCGGAGATCGGCCCGCCGGCGCCGGTTGCAAGAGGCTCGACAGCCGCCGGCCGCATCCGCCATAGCACGGGCATGGACCTGTTGCCGCTGTTCGGCTTCCTCGGCGCTTGCTTCGCCGCCGCCTCCACGGGCGCGATCTTCCGGCCGGGCGCTTGGTACGAGGGCCTGTCCAAGCCCTCCTGGCGGCCGCCGAACCGGCTGTTCGGCCCCGCCTGGGCGGTGCTCTACACGCTGATCGCGATCTCCGCCTGGCTGGTGTGGCGAGAGGCCGGCCTTGGCGTGGAAATCGCCGTCTGGGCCGGGCATCTCGCCATCAACGCCGGCTGGTCCTGGATCTTCTTCGGCCTGCGCCGGCCCGACCTCGCCTTCGGCTGGATCCTGCTCTTGTGGGCCTCGATCGCGGCCACCATCGCCGCCTTCGCCGCCGTCAGCCAGCCCGCCGCGTGGCTGCTCCTGCCCTATCTCGCCTGGGTGAGCTTCGCCGCCGCGCTGAACCTCGCCATTTGGCGCCGCAACCCGCGCGCGGCATGAGCGGGCGGTGGAAACCCGTCGCCTTGGCGGCCGGGGCGGCCCTCGTCGTCGCCTTCGTGGGCGGGGCGGTGACGGACACAGGCCCCTGGTACCAGGCGCTGAGGAAACCCTGGTTCCAGCCGCCCGACTGGCTGTTCGCCCCGGCCTGGACGCTGATCTACTCGCTCACCGCCATGGCGGGCGTTCTCTCCTGGCGCGCGGCAGCGGCGGGGCCCGAGCGGGAGTGGCTGCTTGTCGCCTTCGCCCTCAACGGCTTCCTGAACGTGCTCTGGAGCCTGCTGTTCTTCGGCCTGCGCCGGCCCGACTGGGCGCTGATCGAGGTGGTGTTCCTGTTCCTGTCGGTCGCGTCGCTCGTGTGGGTCGCCGGGCGGCACTCGCGCATGGCGGGGCTGCTGCTGCTGCCCTATCTCGCCTGGGTCGGCTTCGCGGGCGTGCTGAACCTCGCGGTGGTGCGGCTGAACGGCCCCTTCGGCGCATGAGCGCCCTGCCCGCCCCCGTGCTTCTGGCCGATCTCGCCCTGGCGGTGCTTGCCGCCGAGGCCGCCGCGCTCTGGGCGCTTCGCCGTTTCCTCGGCCGCGGCCCGGGGTTGCGGCCCTTCGCCTTGCTGCTGCTGGCCGGGGCGGCGCTGCTGGCGGCGCTCAGGGTCGCGCTGTCGGAGGGGGATCCGGGCTGGATCGTGCTGTGCTTCGCCCTCGCCGGGGCGGCGCATGGCGCGGACCTGCGCCGGCGCCTCTCGGCCCCCGGGGGCGGGCGGATGCCGGTTCCCCGTCAGCGATA